>NZ_JALCZE010000006.1:0-350369 GCF_024586575.1 Chryseobacterium sp. WG23 | reverse complement strand
TTAATAATTAATATCCTATGAACGGTACTACATAGTAATAAAAAACGGACTAAAGCCCGTTTATATTGATCTATTTTTGAGTTTACAAATTAAAACTTTACATGACGTGTGTCATTCCGTAGGAATCTAAATCCCGCTTATTCTTTCAGGCTGGATTCCTACGGAAGGACAAAGACTCTGATTAAATCCTTACGATTTACCAGAAATTAAAAAGTCTTCGTCATATCACTTGGAATGATCAGATTAAAATCTGTCGGGACATACTCTTTTCCGGGAACTTTAAGCTCCGGATTTTCAGATTCAAATACTGAAATCACCGCCATTTTTAGATTCGGGTTCTTCTGCTTGATATACCAATAAATACCGCCAAACTCTTTGCTGTGATAGTTTCCGTTATAATGGATAAAGGTTTTTCCGGCCTGAAAGTTTTTCAGAATAGATTCCGCCATTGTAGCATCTTTTGTAGCCTGTGCTGAAATAAAATTCATCACTTTGGTTCCTTCGGCATGATCGCCCATCATCGCTTTCATCTCCTGATATCCCGGAGTATCCAGTGTTACTTTGATCGGTAGCTGAGCAATATACGTTTTCTCTTTTTCACTGAGTTTATTTAAAGACTCTAGTCCTTCTTTTGCGGTCTGGGAAGCATATCTTCTTGGAATATTCGTCGCCACAAAATTCAGTTTTTTGTTCTTAGCAAAATCAACCAAAGGTTTGTAGTCTGTGGCATAGTTATTCCATAAACGGACTGAATCTTTGAATGTTTTAGCATCTAATTTCCCATTTAAATATTGGTTGAGCTGAGATTGGTTGTCTCTTTCAAACATTTCGGCTCCCAAAATAAGCTGTCCGTTTTTCTTTTCAAACAGAGCTTCGGTAATTTTCAGCTGAAGCCAGTGATTGATAGAACTGTTATGGTTTTCACCAAAGAAGACCACATCATAATCCGCCAGTTCTTTGACTATTTTATCGGTCTTTACCTCCTTTCCTTTTTTATCATAAAACTGATATGCTTTAAAATCCTGTGCACTAAGTGTACAGAACCCTGAAAGCAAAATCGCCATAAGAATATTCTTCATTTTATATATTTAACCACAAATTACACAAATATTTTGGCACAAAGAATCGTAAAAAAGTAAATTTGAAAGCCTACTTATTTTGCATTCTCATCGTGCTGTCAAAACTCATAATGAAAAGACCGCTTTGAATCTTACAAAACAAAACGGCCCATTCAAATCATCTAATTATTACTTTTCTAATTCTGCAACAAGGTCTTTCCATTCTTGTAATTCTGGAATCCCCGGTTTTCTTTTTCCAAAGAACTGAACGATAAAATCTCCGTCTGCATTGAATACTTCAATTGCTGTTACCTCACCGTCTTCAGTTGGTTTTTTCACGATCCATGCTTCTGCAATCTTCGTTACATCAAGGTGCAGGTTGAAATCAGGGTCCATTACATTGAACCATTGCTGATGCCAAAGGGTTTTCTTCACATTTCCGGTGTGGATCTGGATAATTCCTCTGTTTCCTACAAATGCCATGATTGGTGTATTTTTTTCAGAAGCATCTTCAAGAACATTCACCACTTTAGAATTGTCAATTTTTTTGGCAAATCCTTCCGGAGCCAATCGTAAAGCTTGTGTTCTGCTTACTCCGAATTTTCTTGTCATCATAAAGAAATCGTGAGTATCTTTTAATTCTGTCCATGCTTTTTTAAATCCTTCCACATCAATTTCAGCATCAGCTTTTTCTACCTGTTTCGGTACTACTGCTTCAAATTCAAAAGCCTGATTCTGATCTTCAGCTTTAAATTTCTCAACAATATCATCAAAAGCTGAGTCATTACTATCTTTAGTCAAATAGATCTTGTGCAGTGCCAATCCGTCTTTACCAAAGAACTGAAGGCTTTTTTTATCTCCTTCCACTACTGCAAAAGCAAATTTCCAGTGGTTCAGGAAAATTCTAAGGTCAATATCTTCACCTACAAAAAGCTGTGCGTGCGGACTGCTGAAATCACCATTCAGATAAGTTCCTTTTCTTTCATGAACACATTCATCATTACGGGTAAGGGCCATTACTTTCCCCAGCTGGCCGGCTTCTGTCAGAATACCTGGAAATTCCGGTTTCAAAACAGTTACTCCCTCACCTACACCGGTTGCTAATAATTCTGCCTCACTTACTCCCAATTGAGCGGCTGCATTTCTTATTCTTACATGTGGATTTTCTGCTTTCAGAGCCTCCCATTTTTCCTTTAAGTCATTAACTATTGTGCTCATTTATTTATTTTTTTATGGTTAAAACTGTATAAATTCTCTGTATTGTTTCTTCTCCTGTTTTGCTTTTTATCTCTTCTTCTCTTTCGGAAGTTTTCATTCTTTTAAAATGACTTTGGGAAATCAATTCTTCCATCTCTGAATTATTGTAGAGCTTAAAATCATAAGCTGTAAATGGTAATTTTTCCATGAAATCTTTTTGCGCGAACGTAAGAACAAAGGTTCCGTCGTCTTTTAAAACTCTGTAGATCTCATTTAAAAATGCTAAAGGATTCTCCCAAAAGTAAACGGTATTGACCGTAAATATTTTATTAAAAGTCTGATCTTTAAAAGGGAGTATGCTGCCTTCATACAAAACAAAATCTGCCTGGTCTTCAAATGCTTCATTGAGCCTTCTGGCCTCGTAGTACATTGTTTCAGAAATATCAATTCCTGTGTATCTTATATTATGAGCTAAGCTTATAATACTCTTCACGTGTGCAGCATTTCCATGTCCGATCTCAAGAATATGTTCATCATCTTCTATCACAAGTGCTTTAATGCTTTCCAGGGTCATCCCTATATTGGAAGCATTCATCATTTCACCGATTTCAATGCCTTTTTCACCTTGGGGATTGGCAAGGTTATGGGCGAGGATTTTTAATTCTTCTTTTTCCATGGTTATCCAAAAATGATCATTGGGTTATTAGTAATGGGATGTTCGCAGATGGTACACGGGAAATTATAGGCATCGCTTATATTTTCAGTGGTAAAAACTTCCTGTGGTGTTCCATACGCAGAAACTCTTCCTGATTTCATCAGTAAAATCTTATCTGCAAATTGTGCAGCAAGGTTCAGGTCATGTAAAACAACAATCGCACTATTGGCTTTTTGTGTAAATTTTTTGATAATATCTAACGCTTTATACTGGTGTTTTACATCCAGATTATTCAAAGGTTCATCCAGAAACATCAGTGTATGAGCAATATCATTCTGTAGCTGAGCCATCACACGGGAAAGGTGTACCCGTTGTTTTTCTCCTCCGGAAAGCGTGTTATATTCCCTGTCTTTAAGGTGAAAAACATCTGTTTCGTACATCATATTATTCATCGCTTCAAGGTCTTCTTTTCCGGGTTGGGAATCAAAGTAGGGATATCTTCCCATCATTACAACATCTTTTACTTCCAGAGGAATATCATTGCTGTTGTGTTGGGAAAATTTGGCCTTATGCTTTGAAAGTTCTTTTACATTCCATTCACTGATGGATTTGTTTTTAAATAAGACTTTTTGTTTTCCGACTCTCACTTCATCTGCCAAAACACTTAGCAGGCTGGACTTTCCGGCTCCATTTGGACCTACAATTGCCAGAAATTCGCCATACTCCAGAGAGACATCTACTCCATCCAGGATATGAAAATCTTTATGCTTATAATTAATCTGATGGGCCTTGATCATTAGAGTGCTTTTTTAAATTTAACTAAAATAGCGATAAAAATAGGTCCTCCCATTAAAGCGGTAAGGATTCCTATCGGCAATTCTGAAGGTGCTACAATACTTCTGCTGAAGGTATCTGCTGTTAAAAGTAAGATACTTCCACATAGGGCTGATAATGGCAGAATAAATGCATAATTGGATTTGAATAAAAGTCTTAAAATATAAGGTACAATAAGACCTACAAAACCAATGGTTCCTGAGAATGCAACACAGGTTCCCACCATCAAAGCTACGATAATAATAATCTGCTTTTTCAGCTTTTCTACATTGATTCCCAAATGTTGCGCATCTTTTTCTCCCAACATCATGGCATTGAAAGCCTTTCCTTTTGGAAGCAGAATAATGTAAGCAATGATTAAAACGACCCCCAAAATAATATTCTTCGTCCACGTAGCTGCTGCCAGACTTCCTAAATTCCAGAATGTCAAATCCCTTAGCTGCTCATCTTTTGAAATATAGATCAGGAATCCGGTAATAGAGAATCCAATTGCCGTAATGGCAACTCCTGTCAACAGCATCATTACCACATTGGTTTTCCCTCCGCTTGTTGAAATCCTGTACACCAACATCATTGATAAAAAAGATCCTATAAAAGCCGAGATTCCTACCAGTGAGAATTGTACGGCTTCAGGAAGATATTCTTTGAAATGCCCTCCTAAAACAATCGCAATTGCTGCCAGTAGTGTAGCTCCCGATGTAAGCCCTATTAAATCTCCCGTCGCCAGAGGATTCTTGAACAGCCCCTGCAGACTTGTTCCTGAAACTGACAGCATACTTCCTATTAAAATAGCCATAATAATTCTGGCTGCCCGTACATCCCAAACCACATATTTATCGCTTAAAGATAAATTGGGATCTCCTTTTATAAACTGCCACAGTACTTTGAATGCAGAATTTCCGCCAAAGTCATAGACTCCCGTATTAAGTGACAGTACTGCTATTATAGCAAGCAGCACTGCACTAATAGTAAGATAAAAGTATAGTTTACTTTGTGTTCTCAATTAAAAGTTTATTTAATCCAACTGCTGCTGCTCCTAGTCTCGGCCCAAAACCTGAAACTAAACCTCCGTCCATTGCAATGATCTTTTTATTTTTCCCTGCAGTGGTTTGGGATACTCCCGGCATCTTAAGTGCTCCTTCGTTTCCTCCTGCTCCCTGTAAACCTGTTGTAAAGAAAAATAATACATCAGGATTGGCTTTTACCACAGCTTCCGGAGTTAACGGTTTGAAATCTTCAAATTCAGTAACTGCATTTTCTCCTCCTGCAAGGCTGATCAGGGAGGCCATTGGCGTATTTTTACCGGCAACCATCAGCATGTTTCCTCTTGCGTAGATGAATAATACTTTAGGTTTTTTAGCGATAGGCTGTACCTGTTTCAGATCTGCGTCAATCTTGTCATTCAGCTTTTGGTATTCTGTGTTTCCAATTGCTTTTGCCACTTCTTCAATCAGCTTTTTGGTACCGTCTACCGAGTACTCCTGCTTGAATACTTCTGCTTTGATTCCTGAAGAATTGATTTTCCCCAATAATTCCGGATTGATATCTTTATCAGAAGCCAGGATTAAAGTGGGGCCTACCGCCATGATAGGTTCAATAGTCATTGATCTTACATGGCCCAGGTTTTTAGCTGTAGCTTTTAAACTTTCAGGATATGTACTGGTAACATCAGTTCCCACGATTTCTTTTTCATGCCCTAAAGCACTTACGATTTCGGTGATTCCACCGCTTAATGTTACAATTTTATTATTACTTTTTGGAGCTTCAGATGCAGCTTCCGTTGCATTTTCTTTTTTAGCTCCTTCTTCTTTTTTGCAAGAATATACTGCTATAAGAACAGAAGCTGCAAGGATGAATTTTTTCATATGTACAGATTTATTTTTTCTCGGTCTATGCAACTGCCATCCTCATCTGCCTTTGTTTACCGGAGAATTTCGTTAATGACAATTTCATGATATATGATTATTTGATTTCTTATAATGCTTTATACTGGAACATCGGATGTCCTCTTTCTCCCTTGTCATCGGTAAGTTGTACAAATCTTAGCTTAAAATAAGCTCCTGATGCATCTTTAATGATATAAAACACATCTCCTTTTACTTTAGATCCGGAAGGTCCTACTTCTCTCCAGTTTCCTCCGATTACTCTCTGTTCGTTATACACCAATTTTGAATCATCCACATCAGCTTTTTTAAATTTATTATAAGCTTCTACAGCGGATCCGGATGTTAATTTCACCTCATAAGCTCCTACTTTAGCAACGTTATTAATGGTTACAAAATCTGAATTCACGTAGCTTCCTGCGCCCTGAACAATATTGGTAAATACAGAGAAACTGATGTCCCATTTATCTTTCTCAGGCTGAATTGCTACTTCCTTACCTGTTTTTGAATTGAAGAAAGTAAAATTATAGGCATTATTTTTCTTGATTATAACCTCTTTTATTGCACTGCCAACAGCGTTGATATCTCCGTATCGTACTTTGTAATCATTAGCCTGTCTTGTTACCTGTATTTTCATCCAGCCTCTTTCATCTCCTCCAGCTATGGTAGATCCTACAGCAATGCTTCCTTTGTAGATATCTTTTCCTAAATTCACAAGATAAACTGCATTTTTAGCAGGATCAGCATCTATTTCGGCTATCGCGGTTTGACTGGAAGGATAGTTCCCTTTCACATCGTCAATATAAATGGTATTTTCTGTATCAAAATTGGCAACCTGTACTACCTCTTTTAGACTACTCACATCAGATTCCTTTACAGATGCAATATCTGCAATATTGGGAATTTTGGCTGCAGCCATCATGATGGATGTATTTAAAACCACTTTAAATTCAGTCCCTGAATAAAATGCAAGATCCCAGTCTGTCCGGCTGTTCACCGTCTGTCTTGGTTGTCCATTCTGATCTACATCACTAAAATCTATCCATACCTGATTCGGCTGTGCAGAGCCTCTTACATCCGGCTTTACAGATACTCCCTCGGAAGGAACTACAGGTACCGGATCTTCGTTATCATTGATGCAGGACTGCGATACCAATGACACTCCCAGCATAAGATAAAATAGTATTTTTTTCATTTTTAGAATTTTAAAAATTGTAGCTTACTCTGGCCAGATAACTTCGGCCATAGAAAAGATTAATATTCGGATCTGCAGCTTCATGTGTATTTCCCGGCAGTGTTGTATCTTTTATTGCAGATACATCAAAAATATTTTTCACTCCCAGGCTTAATTCCAGCTGGTTCTTAAAGAAAGGCTGTGTTACAATGAAATTCATCATATGGAAATCATCTCTCTCTCCAATTCTGTATTCCGGATTCTTCAAGTCAGATGTTAATACAAACTCCTGAGTTTTCCCAGTATATTTATAGAATAAAGAAAGTGTAGTATTGATATTCGGAACCGTATAATTAACTACTGCATTAGCTTCCAGTGTATAAAAGAAATCGTTAGGTGAAACTGCGCCTCCGTCTTTTAACTGCTTAGCAATCCCATAGTATGCTACATTGGCAGCTAAAGCAAGCTGATTTTTCTGTGCTCTGAAATTGGCTTCAAATAAATAGGATTCATATGTATTCAGATTAAGGTACTGATATTTCAAAGGCTGTCTGCTTACTGTTACAGACTCTATTCTATCTTTCACATGAAGATAAGTAGCACTCGCTCCTACCCCTAAGTTCCAACCTGAATCTGTAGCTATTCTTTTTTCTCCGTTTAGGGAAACTGTCATTCCTTGTTCCGGTGTAAGGTTTTCATTCCCTCTGATATCATGATTACTGTCTACCATATAGGTATAAAGCTCATCAAAATTCGGGAATCGGTTGGCGCTTCCTACGACCAATCTGAAATTATCATTTTCAGTCGCTTTCACTCTTGCAGTCAATGAATAATTGTGCTGGGCATCAAACTTATCACTCAGTGCAAGACGATATCCCGGACGTAATGATAACCAATCTGTAGCATTCCATTCGATGGACATAAAATTGGCGTAGTTAAATATTTTTCTTTTTATATTATCCGTTCCCTGAAAGGTTCCTGCAATATTACCGGCATATCCGGAAGTATGATCCAACTCATATCCTAACTGGAAATCAATCTTTTTACTGTCTAAAAAGTTACTGAATACCCCTCTTGAATAGAAAACATCCGCTTTATTATAAGACTGGTAGGCCACTTTCTCGCCAATTACTTTTCTGTTAGGAATATCGTATTTGAAATCCCTGTATTTTCTGTCCTGGGTCTGGTAAGAAAAATCTCCGGTATAGTTTACTGCACCCAATTTGGTCTGTACATTAAGTTGGTGTAAATATCGGGTGGTCTGATAATCTCTGTCGTTAGAAAAGTACGTTCTGTCAGTTACACTGTAAAAATGTTCACCTACCGTTGGATTATAATAGTTTAGTTTTTCATTCACAAAACCAAATTTGTAAAAGATGGAAGTTTTATTTTTACTGTATCGTACCACTCCGTCTACATTCAGGACGTCTTTAGGTTGCCATAGGTAGCCTCTTTTCCCGTCTTGTTCAAAATATTTATAGCCTTCCTGAGTTCCTTTGAAGCCCTGGAAATCATTATGATTGATATTGGCTCCTACATACCAGCTGTCATTGATATTGTATCCTACATTCAATGTCTGGATATGTCTTCCTTCTCCTTTTTTCTTAAAATCATACTCTTTCCCTACGGTCTCTTCCTGTACAGAAGCATTCAGGGTAAGGGGTTTCTGGCTGTTTTTTTTGGTAATAATATTGATTACTCCGGCAACAGCATTACTGCCATAATCAACTCCCATTGAGCCCCTTACTACTTCTATTCTTTCAACATTATTAACATTAAGCTTGGTAAGGTCTATGTTATTTCCCAAGCCTATATCTCCTACAACAGGAATATTGTCTATCAGAACTTTAGTGTACTCTCCTCCAAGTCCCATCAGATTGGCTGTAGAGTTTCCTGATTGACGGTCAGAAATAATAAGTACATTCAAACTTTGGTTAAGAACATCTGCCACATTGGTAGCTGCCATATTCTTAATCTGTTCTGCATTAATAACTTCAACTTTATATATTGATTTATTAATAGACTGCTGTGTATATTGGCCTGTAACAACTACCTCTTCTATTTTTTTCTGTTTAAGAGAATCCTGCTGTTGGGCACTCACCAAAAAAATGGCTGACAGCGACAGTATTGAAAGTACTTTCTTCTTCATAAAGGCAAAAAATTTTCGACAAATATAATGCTTTATTTAGAATAGTTAAAAATAATTATATATTTTTGTGGAATAATTCTAAATAAAAATAATGTTATGAAGTTACAATTACTCTTAGGAACTTTAGTGTTTACAGCAGCTACAGCGAATGCACAGCTAGCCACTATCAACGAAAACTTCGATACCTTTGTTGCGGGTCCGGCAGGTCCTGCTGCGGCATGGCCACAAAAAAACTGGAACAGAGTTCAGAATGATACGACTGGTCCATGGGTATATGCAGCCGGCACAACTAATAAAACGGTTCAGTATTATAGCTTCAGCTCATCCAATACCGCAGGTTACCTTATCTCTCCTCAAATTGTGGCTCCTGATGGCACAAAAACGGTTTCATTTACAGCGGCAATTACTTCGGGATCTGCATCGGGCGCTACCGGAACCATAGAAGTTGGTATGGTAAACAGTACTTCTGATATGACATCATTTACTCCGATAGCCAGTGTAATCAACCTGAACCCAACGAATACACAATATTCTTTACCGGTACCTGCTTCTTCGAATCAGTATATAGCTTTTAAAATTATCGGAAGTGCCATGCACACGGCTATTCAAATGGATGATGTAGTCTATAATAATGCAACTCTTGCGGTGACGGAAAACATGAAATCTAATGAAGAAATCAGATTTGCAGTTAATACCAATAATACAGCATTGGAGTTTGTGGCAAAGAAAGATCCTAAAAACATACAGATCTATTCTGCCTCAGGTCAAAAAGCAGCTGAAGGAAAATTAGACAGACAAAGTTTTGATATCAGTACGCTTCACACTGGGGTATATTACACCATCATTGAAACAGCTGAGGGAAAAACCATCAAATCAAAATTCATAAAAAAATAAGGTTTATTAGACTATTACCTTTATAAAGCCGGTGGGAACTATTCCTTCCGGCTTTTTTTATACCATGACTTCACTTCAATGAGAAATTAAAGGAAAACAAGACATAAATCATGCTTTTATTTAGACTGATTAAAAATAATATATATACTTTTGTGGAATAGTTCTAAATAATGATTTAAAAATAAAGTATGAAAACAAAACTATTATTGGCTTCAGTATTGGCTCTTTCTGTTCAGCAGACTGTTTTAGCACAAACTGATGCATTGGGATACTCTCAGGTGAATATGACGATGGGAAATCAATACCAAAACAGGGTGTTTTTTAATCTGGCAGATGCTAATATGACTTCCCAGCCAGCCAACACGTGGGATATTGCATTTTATAGAAACTCAGCCTTCGCTTTCGGCTCAAGAATTAATGATGCTCTTGACATTGAAGTATATGCCGCATCAACAAATCTGGCTGACTGGGATAATATTAACCTGAATAATGAATCTTCCTGGGGAGATCCTCTTTATAACCCGGATCAGACCAATGATATCAGCCAGGGAGCTTTTGAACAGGGACCCGTGACACCACCAACTCCTAATCAGATATCAACAGGCTGGGGTCTGTACAATGGTATCACTCACCATATCGATGGAAAAGCAATTTTTGTTTTAAAATATCCTACAGGGGCTTATATCAAATTTGCCATTGTAGATGCTTTTAACGGCTATACTTTTAAATATTCAAAATGGGATGGAAGTGCCTGGGGACCTACCGAAACAAGAACGCTGGCTAATGGAACGGATGACGCTTTTTTCAATTATTTTTCATTTAACACCGGTGCTAAAGTTCCCAATATGGAACCCTCCAGAAGCGCCTGGGACTTAATGTTTACCAAATATTATACGTTCTATATGGGGGTACAGATGTATCCTCTTTCCGGACCTATTCAGAGCCCAAACATCAAAGTGGCTATGGTACAGCCGGAAGATCAGGCTACTTCAGCCTATACGATCCCTGCCAGTACAAGCTTTTCTTCCAATATTACAACAATTGGCCACTCATGGAAGGGTATCAGCACCGTGAAAAGTGATGTGGTATATTACATTAAAAAAGGAAGTGACTACTACAGAATGTATTTTGTAACCAATGGGGGTGCAACTACCGGAAATATGTATTTCAAATACAAAAAAATTACAGCGACCCTGGGAATAACGGAAGTAGGTAAAAAAGCTTCTTTCGGGATTTATCCGAACCCTACTTCAGCTGACAAGAAAGTTACGGTTCTCTTTGATGTCAAAGAAAGAGCAGGTAACAAAGGAAGCGTAGAGGTTTACGACCTTACCGGGAAACAGGTTTACTCATCAGAATTGACTAACCAGGCAGGTTTCTATAAACAGGATATTAACTTATCTCACCTTACTTCAGGAAATTACCTTGTAAAAATAACTTACGGTGGTAGTACTGAAACAAAAAAACTTATCGTGAAATAATTTATTTTAATACTTTCTATTTTTTCTAATAAAAGGGCGGTTTCAGAATATTGAAACCGCTTTTTATTTTATTAATAGATCTTAAATCCTTTGTATACTTCTGCTGAGCTTTCCATCATTCTGGAAGTGTCCCTGCGAAAGTCTAGCAGGTGATCCTGCCCTATATGCCTGTTATGATGATCAACACTTTCCCAAAGCTCTATCAGGAAGAAAGTTCCTTTGTTGTCTTTATCTTCAACAAGATCATACTGCAGACAGCCCTCTTCTTTTCTTGTTTCTTTTACAAGTTTCTGAAACAGCTCTACAGCATCCATCAGGTAATTTTCATTAAACTTAAAAAGTGCAATGATATGTAAATTCATTTTTAATTATTTAGTGATGTAAAAGTAAAATATTTTCAAAATCAAATACACTTTTGAACCTTTTATTTTTCAATATCAGGTCATAAATCTTAACTGAATACTGATTTATAAATAGTTATAGAACTCATGACAATCACCAGCAGACCTATAACTATGAACATTTTTTTCACAGGAAGCTTTGCGGTAAGCATTGCTGAAAAGGGAGCTGTAATAATTCCTCCGATTAAAAGTCCTAAAATAATGTTCCAGTGCTGGATTCCGAGGGTAAGGAAAAAAGTAATCGCTGCCGTTATCGTCAGTATAAATTTGGCAACCGTAGAGCTCCCTACGGCAAATCTTGGAGTGAAAGCATTTTTAATTAATGTTCCTGTTACCAGCGGGCCCCATCCTCCTCCTGCAAAGGAGTCTATAAAACCTCCGATCACTCCAAGTCTTGTCAGATTAGTCTTTTTTTTAAGTGCTTTATTCTGTTTTCCTTTAAAGGCGTTTGATAGGATCTGCAACCCAAGATAAAGAGTATAAAAGGCAATAAGCGTTTTAGTAATCTTAGCATAATATTCTCCAAGATAGGTTAAACTTACAGCTCCAATGACTGCTCCAATAACAGCTGGAATGGCTAGTTTTTTCACCAAAGTCTTACTTACATTCCTGAGTTTAATATGACTTATACTCCCTGCGGCTGTAGTAAAACTTTCTGCAGAATGTATACTGGCACTTACAATATGAGGCGGTATCCCCAGAAACATAAGAGTAGTTGTACAGATAACTCCGTACCCCATTCCCATTGAGCCGGCTACAACTTCAGCAAAAACTCCCACCAGAAGCATCCAATAAAAAATGTAATGGTCTTTAGCCAGAATGGTTAAAAGTTCATCAAGATACCCCCATTCATACATTAAAGAAACACCAATACATAATGCTGCAAGGGTTACAAAAAGTATATTAAGTCTGATCTGAATTTTTCTTGAAATCACCATAGTATAAAATCTTTATCACTTCAACAGCATCTACCCTATTTCTAAGGTTTTAAAAATATTAAAATCCAATGGTGCAAGCTGTTCCAGCAGGTCTGCATCTTCTTTTGAAATCATAGGCTATTCATTTGAAGTTATGCAAATATCTAATAAAAATATTATCCTACCAAATAAGTAGACTAACAATTCAAAAAAAAGGACCGGGTTAGTCGACCAGATCCATTAAAGTTTTTTTCTCAAGAATATTCAGTGAAGCATCCCGCACCTCAATCAGTACATCATGGAGGCCGCAATGATCTTCATTGCAGTCCTCGCATTTTTCATAGAAGTTCAGGCTTACACAGGGAAGCATAGCAATAGGGCCATTAACCAGACGTATAATCTTGGCCAATTTTACATTTTCCGGATTTTCTTTCAAAAAGTAGCCTCCTCCTTTGCCTTTTTTACTGTCCAGGATATCTGCTTTTTTTAATTCAAGCAGGATATTTTCTAAAAACTTTAAGGGTATCCTCTTGTGTTCCGCAATTTCGGAAATAAGAATAGGACCTTCATTTCTTTTTTCTACAAGAAATGAAAGCGCTTTAAACGCATATTGAGATTTTTTTGAAAGCATTACAGCAAAAATACAAAAATTGTTTAATATAGATAAATCCCAAATAGAAAGACTATCGCCAGGTCTGTTAATTTGTGGTATGACGCTATTTGTCTTTCTGCCTTAAATCATTAAATTTGTGTTTATGTTCAGTAAACAAGAAGCACAACAATTAAAGAAGGAATTTTGGACTGCTTTCGGGAAGTCTTTTCCCAGAAAATGGATCTTATATGATACTAAGGTAAAAGATCTCTCATTCAAATTTTCTGCAGACAATAAAAAAGCGGAAGTTTCTCTAGATATCGAAATGAAGGATGAAATCTTCAGAAATGCATATTTTGAAAAAATCTGGTCTTTGGAGGATATTCTTAAAGATTTTATAGGCGATTTTCAAAAAGAGGAATATTTTACACTGGAAAACGGTAAGGTAATAAGCCGTATATGGGTTGATTTACAAGGAGTTTCAATTTTTAATAAAAATAAATGGCAGGAAATTTTTGAATTTTTTGTTAATAAAATGGATGGATTTGAAAGATTTTACTTTGAATATGAGGATTTTATAAAGGATATTTGAAATACTTACGAAATAAATACTATTTTAAGCCTACCGTTAAAATAAAAAAAGAAACTTATCTTTGCTTCACACCCGCTTAAACTAATAATGAAACTAATTAACGTGCTAAAAAATGAGAAAAGTGTACAAAAACATTTTTGGAGAAGTTATTTCCAAAAGTAATGCTGTGAAGCAAGATGAATATCATCTCTATTATTACGAGAAAGATTCAGACGTCTTGAAAGAAATTGAGTTTATTAGTGAAGACAGTATCTATAACATCAATTATTTCATAAGTGAAGACGAGAATGAAAACCAGGTATTCGATTACCTGAAGGAAAAATCCGACTTTTTTGATGTTGAGAAAAAGGATGCTGTGGATGGTTTCATTATTTCTACCAACAAGCTCTATTCATTATCAGTAGATGATCAGCCTTTAATTTCAAGAACGGTTTTCAATAATGATGATCCTGAAAATTTCATCTGTTCTCAGGTTATCAATAATGAAACCCAGGAGCCGGAACTTGAAAAGACTGTAAAATGCTGGTATACCACTGATGAAAATGGGGAAAAGTATGCGGCTATTGAATGCAGCTACCAGGAAGACGGAAAACTGGAACTTGCAGTAGATAAAACTTCTGACCCTGAAAATGAACAGAACTGGGAACATTTTGATTATGATACTTTCCAGGATCTGCAGGCGAAATTTGATACGAATATCAGCTATTACAAAACAGCTGATTTACTTCCTCAGGAAGCATTTCAAAAATAGTAGTCTATCCATGATCAATCAAGACCATATGGAAAATAACTACTCAACTATTTTGGCGGAACGGAAACAGCCGAAATAAAACATGATTAATACTGTAAAAAACAAAAGAAGCTTTCGGGCTTCTTTTTTTATGATATTCTATTGACAGCCTGCTAAAAACAAAAAAGAGAAGCTCATCAACTTCTCTTTTTACTTTCTATCCAAATTTCTTCTTCCTCAACCAGAAAAATAATCCTCCGATAAGGCCAATAATAATCAGTGGAAGCAATAAATTCAGCCACTGCCAATTGGTTTTTTCATCAGTAATTCTATGTCTGTCCAGAAGTCTTTCTTCAATATTTCTGTTTCTCAGTTCCATCAGGTTGCTGTCATCCAGCAGGTAATCTAAAGCATTTCTCAGGAACTGTTCATTTCCGAACTGTTCATTAGTCAATAGATCTACCCCCAACGGAAGAGGTTTTCCTTTGATCACTTTATTTCTTCCAACGTCTCCGTCAGCAATAACGATCATTTTATTTTCAGGGCTGGCCGCTTTGAAGCCAGGATAGCCTTTTCTTTCAATTCTTGAAGCATAGGCAGAGTTAAACTTCCCTTCCAGTGCTACAGCAAAAATCTTTGGTGTGCTTGGCTTTTCCATTTGCCCAAGACTGTCTACGCTGGCAATCTCCTTCAGATCCACATAATTAGGAACCTGTTTCAGTAATGTTCTTTCACTGGATTCAAAAAGGACCTTTGTTTTAATATTTTTTCTGCCTCCCAACGTATCTATGGAAGTGGGGAATTCAAATTTTACAGGATTGATATTTTTAGTAATCGGATTGTTATTTTCAGCAATTCCCAGCGGATAATATGGCCAAGGCAGGCTTGTATACTGAGGGTTTCCACTCACCTCTCCTGTTACTAGTCTTAATAGGGCAAACTTCTTCACATCCTTTACCAGGGCCGGATTAATTCTTACCCCATAATTGAAAAAGAAATCTGTCATATTGATATCAACCGGGAAAGGCATTACTTTTTTAGATCTTGTCAACGTATCCATTTCAGCATTTACCGCATCAATCATCCAAAGTGTTTTCCCACCATTCATGATGTATTGGTCAAGGATAACTTTTTCATTATCTGTAAAAGCTTTGCGTGGTTTTGCAATCACCAGGGCGCTCATCTGCTTCAGCAGGGGAATATCTTCCAAGGTAAGCTCTGTCTGGTTTTTGGGAATGATAGGGCCTGCATCATAGTTTTCCATGGCTAACTGAACGAATCCCTGAAATTCATCAGGATTCAGCTCATCATGATTCACCAGGATACCGACTTTCTTTCTCCTGGCTGTGGCAATATTTTTAATATTGGAAACAAGGCTGTATTCCAATCCTTCAATAGATCTTGTAAGCTGCTGATCTGCATCAATACCTGCCTGCTGTACGACCAGAGGGATAGAAACCCCATTTTTATCGTATTTTATCACCGCATAAGGGAAAAGCGTGATCTGTGAAATTTTTCCGTCTTTAACATCGGGAAGAATGGAAGGCTGCATTCCCATTGCCATCAGGGTATCCTGAGACATTTTTGTTTTAATGGGATCGATAAACTTAAAGTCAATCTTTGGATTGATCTTTCTGAATTCTTCCAGCATAAATTTCGTTTCTCCCTGAAGCTGCTTGAAGCTTGCCGGAAAATCACCTTCCAGATACACCTCAACTGTTAACGGCTTCTTCACAGATTCCAGTACTTTAATGGTATTGTCGGAAAGGGTATATCTTTTTTCTTTTGTTAAGTCTAGCCTGATTCCTGAATAGGCAAGGATTACAACCAAAGGAACGATCACGATTAAGAAAATTCCCAATGGAGATTTAGCATTGAACTTCTTCATAATTTTACTTCTTCTTGTTAATAAAATGATTGGACAATACTAATGAAGCACCAATAACCAGTACAAAATAGGCAATATCTTTAGCATCAATAAGACCCCTGGTGAAACCTAAGAAATGCTGATAAAAGCCTATATTTTGAAGGATAAAATCTGCTCCTCCCAATAATTTATAACTCGCCAGCTGCTCGATTCCAAAATACATAATAAAACACATGAAAACCCCTAAGAGGTAGGCCATAATCTGGTTCTGTGAAAGCGAAGAAGCTAAAATACCGACACCTGAAAATGCGGCAATCAGAATAATCAATCCGATATAACTTCCGAAGGTCATGCCAAGGTCAATATTTCCTTCCGGAACTCCTAAGACATACACCGTATAAAGGTAGATCAGTGATGGAATAAGGCATAAAACCCCAACAATCCATACAGAAAGGAATTTCCCGGCTACCAGGTCGGAAACTTTTAAGGGTTGTGAAAAAAGCCAGTTCAGTGTTCCTGTTTGTTGCTCTTCCGCAAAAGTCTTCATGGAAAGTGCCGGAATGATAAACATCAGCAGCCAAGGAACCAATACAAAATAGCTCTGTAAGGATGCCATCCCAATCTCAAAAATATTAGAATCGTTGTCGAAAAAGAACAGAAAAAGAGTGGCTATCAGACTGAATGCAGCAATAATAATCCATGCGCTCCAGTTTCCAAAGTAACTCCAAAGTTCTTTCTTTAAAATTGCAATCATAGTTTTTTTGTAAAATGTAAAAAGTAGTAATGGATTAACGCATGCATCCTACTCCACAATTATTTGTTTTTTTTATTCTTATTAACGAGTTTAACAGTCATCATGATCAGAAATACAAGAACGAAAAATCCTGCAATTAATTGCCACCAATAGTCAATTACCATAGATTTTAAAATAACGGTAAATACAACCAGAAACAGAATAAATGTAGCAATCTCATTCGCCTGTCTCAGTTTAATATTAGGAATTTCCAAAGTATTTCCACTTAGCGCTTTTAGCTGAAGCACCTTCTTCCAGCACCAGAAATGGTAAGCTGCCAGACCGATAAGGAAGGTCAGTTTTAAATGAAACCATGGCATTTTCATCAATGCAGGAGTCAAAAAGATCATCACCAATCCGCATACTGCCATAATAACACCGGCAGGAACGGTAATAATATTCCACAGCCTTCTGGCCATGAAGGTATACTGCTCTCTGAGAATTTTCTTTTTTTCTTCCGGAAATTCATCAGTATCTTTATAGTAAACGAAAATTCTTACGAGATAAAAAATTCCCGCAAAATAGCTTACCATAAAAATAATATGCAGCGCTTTGATTATTGTATAAAGCATTCAGAAAAATTAAAAGCAAAGATAAGCTTATTATATAATTGTTAAAAATAATTTTCTTTTGATCAGGAAAATATAATCAAAATAGATTTATATAAAAAATAGTTCGGCTCGGGGTAGCAAAGCTGCCCGAGCCGAACATTATATTTTCTTTACTCTGATCCAATCCAATATTAAGAGATCACTTCCAGCTCTTTTCCTACTTTTTCGAAAGCAACAATTGCTTTATCAAGGTGCTCTCTCGTATGGGCTGCAGATAGCTGAACTCTGATTCTGGCTTTTCCTTTCGGTACTACCGGATAGAAGAATCCAATCACATAAATCCCCTCATCCATTAGCTTTTCAGCCATTTTTTGAGCAAGTGGAGCGTCATAAAGCATTACCGGAACAATAGCAGCATCGCCATCAGGAATATCAAAGCCTTTTGCTTTCATTTCCGTTCTGAAATAGTCTGCATTTTCCATTACTTTATCACGAAGTGAAGTATCATCAGAAATCATATCCAGTACTTTCAAAGCTGCTCCCACAATTCCTGGCGCTAGTGAGTTCGAGAATAAATAGGGACGAGAACGCTGTCTCAGCATATCAATGATTTCTTTTTTACCGGAAGTAAATCCTCCTAAGGCACCTCCAAGGGCTTTTCCTAATGTAGAGGTAATAATATCTACCCTACCCATTACTTCGTTAGCTTCATGAGTTCCACGGCCTGTTTTTCCGATAAATCCTGTAGCGTGAGAATCGTCAACCATTACCAAAGCATTATACTTATCTGCAAGGTCACAAACTCCTTTTAAGTCTGCCACAATACCGTCCATTGAGAAAACTCCGTCTGTTACGATGATTTTGAAACGGTGATTTTTCTCAGAAGCAGCAATCAGCTGAGCTTCAAGATCTGCCATATCATTGTTTTTGTAACGGTATCTTGCTGCTTTACAAAGACGGACCCCGTCGATAATAGAAGCATGGTTCAGTTCATCAGAAATAATAGCATCATCTTCGGTAAACAATGGTTCAAAAACACCACCATTAGCATCAAAAGCAGCAGCATAAAGGATGGTATCTTCAAGACCTAAGAAATCTGCAATTTTTTTCTCCAATTCTTTGTGAATATCCTGGGTACCACAGATAAAACGTACAGACGACATTCCATAGCCATGAGATTCAATCATATCCTGTGAAGCTTTCATCACTTGCGGATCGTTGGATAGTCCCAAATAATTATTTGCACAGAAGTTTAAAAGCTTTTTTCCATTAGCTTCTATTTCCGCACTCTGCTGAGAAGTGATGATTCTTTCTTTTTTGTAAAGTCCGTCATTCTCAATATTCTGAAGTTCATTCTGTAGATGTTGAAGGTATTTTTCAGAGATCATTTTTAGTAATTTTTTAGATGTGCTAATTTACTAAAAAGGCCGTAAAATAAAACCTTTTATAAATTTTATTCTAAAAATCTGAGGTAAAAAACAGTTTTAACAGTATTAGTCTACTAATTTACTAGGATAATATTTATATTTGTTTAAAATTTAGAGAATATGAGATTGATCCCGGTAGAAAAAACAAAGAAAATAAGTTCAAGAATCTTTATCAATAAGTATATGAAGCCGCGGATTCCCATTATTCTTGATGATTTCGCAGATCCCAAAAGCCCGGCCTTTAAAAAATGGAACTATGATTATTTTAAGGAAATAGCAGGTAACAATAAGGTGAATATCTATGGAAGTGAGCTTGATTCTATAGATCGGGTAGCAAGCAGCCCTATCGGACAGACTACTTTTTCAGAATACCTGAATCTTATAGAATCCGAGCCAACGGACCACCGTCTTTTTCTATTTAATTTAATGACCGTTAAACCCGAGCTTAAAGAAGATATTATGTATAATGATGTCACCGGAGGCAAGATATTAAAATGGCTGCCTTTTATGTTTTTTGGAGGCGAAGGCTCTGTGACCAGAAACCATATTGATATAGATATGTCTCATGTTTTCATTACACAATTCCAGGGAATCAAGAGAATTTGGCTTTTCCCCTGGGAACAGTCTGACTTTATGTATAAGCTGCCATATAATTTCCATAGCCTGGCCAATATTAAAGATCCGGATTACAGAAAATACCCTGCATTACTCTATTTAAATGGTTATGAAGCTGTTTTACATCCCGGAGAGACCCTGTATATCCCATCCGGATGGTGGCATTATATACAATATGATACCGAAGGCTATTCTGTTTCAATAAGAGCACTTCCTTCCAGTCTTCTTGAAAAATGGCGAGGCTTTAAAAACTTAGTTGTGACAAGGAATTTTGATAATATCATGCGTACTCTCTTTAACGAAAAATGGTTTACCTACAAAGTAAAAATCGCGAAGACAAGAGGAGCAAAAGCAGCCAGAAAACAGAGAAGCTTTCAAATCTGAAAGCTTCTCTGTTTTTAGTATCAGTAAATAGTATAATCTTTTCCTCATCTCTATTAATGCTTGATAAATTTAATATTTTTCTCCTGAACGGTAAAGATATAGGCTCCCGGAACCAATTCTGAAATCCCTATTGCTTTACCAGGCTGATAGGTCCCTTTTCTCAGTAATTTTCCATCTATTGCATGAATGGAGAAATCTGTTGTTTTTGTAATTCCTTTCAGATAAAGCTCATTTTTCGCAGGATTAGGATACAAACCAAAGTTTTCTTTGTCTACAGAAGCAACGCCCAGAGTGTTATCCTGCGTTACCGTAGAATTTCTTTCAAGGATCTGGTATTCATAATTAAACTTCACACTTGCTACCGGAAAAGTTACTGTTTCAGATAAATATTGATTATTAGAAGTATTGTTCAGGACAAAATAAGCTACCTGCCCTCCCGTTCCCGTTACTTTTATAGGTAATGGCATCTCAAAAAAGCTTACCGAAGAGTGGCTCTGGGTCTGGTCGATATTAAACACAAGCTCATTTCCCAGCTGTCTCCATTTAATGGCATACGTAGGATATCCTTCCCCAAAGATCCAATCGTTAAAAAATTCCGTAAAATCTTTTCCCGTAGACTGGAGCAGAGAGGCATTAAAGTCTGATGTTCTTACATAATTATAAGCTAAATTGGGTCTGGAATGATACTCTTTAATCGCCTGATAAAAAGCATCATCACCTAAAATCCATTTCAGCATTCTCAAAACATATCCCCCTTTTGCATAGCTAAGCCTTCCGTCAAATATTCTTCCTACACTGGAAAGACTCGCATCAGGAACATTTACGCTTCCCCCAACATTGCCTGTTATGAAATTAACCTGGCCTGATAAGTAATTCAGGAATTCAGGATTCGACATCAACAGTTTTTCGTAGGCTACATGTTCTCCAAAAGTAGCAAAACCTTCATTCAGCCAGATATCATTCCATGCACCGCAGGTGACTTTATCCCCAAACCACTGATGAGCAAGTTCATGAGCAATCAGCGTTTTACTCCATCCACTCATGGACGACATGGTCTGATGCTCCATTCCTCCTCCATTGAGATATTCCATATGCCCATATTTCTCATTACGGAAAGGATAGGTACCGAAATATGTTTCAAAAGTATTCATAATCTGCTTGGTCCATTCAATGCCGGCCATACTGTTAGGGTCTGCATTGGTAGACGGATATATGTAATTCACAAAAGGAAACGGCGGGTTTCCGATAGTATCATTCAGTTTTACATAATTGGTAATACCCAATGCTATCAGATAGGCAGGTGTAGGGTACATGGTTCTCCAGAATGTAAGTTTTCTTCCATTTAAAATAGGAGTTTCAGACATTAGCTTTCCATTGGCAGCGACACTAAATTGTAGGGGTGTATTGATTTTAAAATCAAAACGTTCAATCTTATCATTCAGGCTCTGCTTTGTAGGAAACCAGTCCTGTGCACCATAAGGCTCATTAAGAGTAGACATGGCGGGCATATTGGCTCCCTGAGTTCCAAACATAACCGTACTGTATACAGGATCCGGAGTTCCGGAATAGTGAATGGTAAGTGAATCCAGGGTATTAGCAGGAAGAGCGGAAGGAAAATTGATCTTTATTTCTTTTGTGGGAAGCTGCTGGAAACTAAGATTTGTTCCGTGATATTGTACCTGAGAAACAGTCAAAACATTCGATAGATCAAAATATATGCTTCCCATATTCTGATTCGGCTTAAAATGAGAGGTCACTGAACCTGCAATACTATTAATACCGGGATCCAGGACAACATCCATTCTTTGGTACTGAAGGTCATAATTCAGGGTATTGGGATTGATATTTCCTGCAGCCATCTTATTGGTGTAGGATTTCATTTCCTTCTCAATGAGCCCTTTCATCTCAGTATTTTGATGATGCTTTTGTCCATAAAACGGCTGAGACACTAAGAATCCCAACATCAGGAGGTAAAATTTTCTCATAGGTACAATATTGTAAGATTCAAATATAAAAAAAACCTTTTAATCATTGATTAAAAGGCTTTTATAATATTAAAATATTTTTCTATAGGTCCAGAGCCGGTTCAAGAATTTTTTCCATTCTTTTCTTCACCATATCTACTGATCCTGAATAATTATTCACCATTAAAGAGAAAACCAACGTTTTTCCTGAATTCGTTTTCAGGTAACCGGCTAAAGTTTTTACTTTATTTAAAGTTCCTGTTTTAGCGAATACCTGTCCGTTTCCTCCCCCGATAAACATCCTTTTCAATGTTCCGGACTGTCCGCCTACCGGCAGTGAAGTAAGGTAAGACTTATAGTATTTTTCGTCCATTAAAGACGTTAAAAACTTAACCTGAGAAATGGGAGTTACATTATTACTTCTTGAAAGTCCGCTGCCATCCATATAATTCAGACCGTTCATATCAAAACCGGCATCTCTTAAATGACCAGTTACTACCATTCTTCCTGAATCTGAAGTTTGATCTCCCATTTTCTGAAACCCTACAGTTCTCAACAGGGCCTCAGCTAATGAATTATCACTGTGCTGGTTGGTGTAATAAATAATATCCCCTAAAGTTGGCGATTTATACGCTGAAATCATCTTTCTGCTTTCCGGAACCGCATCTGTCATTTTAGGAGTAACTTTTCCGGTAACAGGAATTCCGCTTTTTGTTAAAGTTGTTCTGAAAGAATTGGCCAGATAAGCCGGTGCATCAGGAAGTTTTGTTGTTAAAACACCCTCTCCCTCATATTTTTCGGCATATACCATCTGGTTTGCATAAGGAGAAACGTAGAAAAACTTCTTCTCGGGAGAGAAATTGGCCTTTTTTACGATCAGCTTTTCGTTAGCAGGATTTATTCCACGGGTTGTACCTACAGGCAAATAATAATTATTGTTCTCTAGCCATACAACATTTTCCGGAAGCATTGAAATATTGCCTTTGAAAAGCGCTGTCTGAATAATAATATCACCATTTACCTTTTTAATCCCTTCACG
Source organism: Chryseobacterium sp. WG23 (assembly GCF_024586575.1). NCBI lineage: Bacteria > Pseudomonadati > Bacteroidota > Flavobacteriia > Flavobacteriales > Weeksellaceae > Chryseobacterium > Chryseobacterium sp. WG23. The sequence continues at coordinate 327,172 of NZ_JALCZE010000006.1, read as the reverse complement.
TGAAAGACCCCCTACGAAATCTGAAATAATATCCCTGTAAGACCAGGCTCCTGCCTTATTGGTTCCTAAAGAAGGGTCACCACTTCCTATGATATAAAGATTGCCATTCAACACTCCATTTTCATCCACAGCTCCTGAGTACTCAAGCTGGGTCATCCAGCGGTAGTTCTCTCCAAGTAAGCTTAAGGCTGTTTCAGTAGTCAGCAGCTTCGTGGTAGAAGCCGGAACTAATGGAGTATTCTCGTTGTACGAAGAGATTACCTTCTTCGTTTTCGGATCATACACTACGAATCCCCAGGATGCATTTTTCAGCACAGGATCCGCCATCATTGTGTTTACATTAATATCTACTAATTCTTTAGCCGACAAAACTGTTTTCTCCACCACCGAGCTAACGGGTGAGGGCAGATTTAAACTGTTTTTCTGATTGTCATAGGCCTGTGAGTAAAGAACAGTAGAAACGGTAGATTGAGCCAGGAAAAAACCAGAAGCCAATACCGCTGCACTTGAAATACATTTTCTGAAATTTACCATCTATCTTTTTTTGTTCTATAGTTTCGACGCTATAAAAAATGATTAATTATATCATTCAATAAAACGGCCAAACACTTAATCAACGTCCAAAAGTAAATATTATTGTCAGAAAACGGGTCATCCTCCCGTTATAAAAGAGGCTAAAGTTTGTTAAAAATTGTTAAAAATCAACAAAAATGCTTTTTTTAATGCTTTGATATGCAGTAATTTCATCAAATTCTTTCAAACTTATCAAAACCATACTCTTGAACTTTTCATAGTTTTTCCCACGGGGAAGTTTCAGTAAAATCTGGAATTGGTATAAATTATTCAGCCTTGCAATTTGGGCTCTTTCCGGTCCTAACACACAATCTTCAGGCAGGTATTTTCTTAAGATAGATCCCAGAAACTGAGAAGCACGGTCTGCTTTATCATCTCTTCTGTGTTTCAGCTCTATCATAATTAGCTTTGTAAAAGGCGGATAATGGAATTTCTGCCGTTCTGTAAGGATATATTTATAGATTTTGGCAGGGTTGTTCATTTTGATCAGCTGAAATACGGAGTGCTCCGGATTATAGGTCTGGATCAGTATCTTTCCTTTTCCGGAAACCCTTCCTGCCCTTCCTGAAACCTGGGTAATCAGCTGGTAAGCTCTTTCTTCAGCTCTGAAGTCCTGAACATATAACAAGGAATCGGCTTTGGGAATGGCCACCAGTTCTATATGATCAAAATCAAGCCCTTTGGAGATCATCTGCGTTCCTACTACAATATCAGTTTCACCTTCTTCAATTTTTTCATAGAGCTTTTCATAGGCAAACTTTTTACGCATAGAATCCACATCCATTCTATCCACTTCATTCTCGGGGAATAATTTGGAAACCTCCTCATGAATCTGCTCTACACCGACTCCCCGTTCATTCATATTTTCAGAATTACATTTTGGGCACGTTTTAGGCTTTGAAGCTTTTTGGCCGCAATAATGACATTTCATTTCATTGGCCGCTTTATGATAGGTCATTACCACATCACAGTTGGAACAATAGTTTACATAACCACAGCTCTCACATTCCACAACATTGGCATAACCCCGGCGGTTGTGAAGGACAATAGCCTGATTTTTTTCATCTACGGTTCTTTTGATCTCGTCAATAAGCCTTGTGGAAAAATTTCCGGAAACCTTTTTGGAGTCCTGGGCTTCTTTAAAATTGATCAGCTCATATTCAGGAAGATTTACATTCCCAAACCTTTCAGTGAGGAAAATGTATTTCATTTTATCTTTTCTGGCGCGGTAATAGCTTTCCACGGAAGGGGTGGCAGAGCCTAATATCACTCCCGCTTCATAGAAACCTCCCAGCACTAACGCGGCATCCTTAGCATTGAAATAAGGGGTAACTTCTCTGGGTCTGTACGCAGAATCATGCTCTTCATCCACTACAATTAACCCTAAATTCTGGTAGGGTAAAAATAAAGCATTCCGGGTACCAATAAGAATCCGGATATCATTTTGCCTGATCCGTCTCCAAACCTCCACTCTTTCAAAATCAGTCAGCTTTTGGTGGTAAAACCCTAATTGCTTGCCGTATTTTTTTTCTAATCTTTGGGTAATCTGCTTGGTCAGGGAAATTTCAGGAAGCAGAAATAATACATTCTGATCTTTCTGGATACACTCCTCTATTTTCTCTAAATAAATATGGGTTTTTCCTGATGAAGTGACCCCATGCAGTAAGACGTTTTTCCCTTCTTCAAAAGCTTCATCTATTTCAGATTTCGCAAGCTTCTGCTGTTCAGAAAGCTCTTCCAATTCCTCTATTTCTCCTTCATAGCTTTCAATTCTATCTTTTTGCATATAATACTCCTCAACCAGCCCCTTGTCTGCCAGGGCTTTGAAATGAGAACTTCCAAAATAGCCATCTTCAAACAGTTCAGCTTTTTTAACAGGAAGGTCAGGGTGTTCGGTCTGTTTCTCCAAAATAAGAAGGAACAGATCTTTCTGCTTAGGAGCTTTATTAAGCTTTAAAAGGATTTCGGTAAGGTTTTGATTGTTTAAAACATCCCCGCTAATTCTTACATAAGCAACTTCCTTAGCTTTATATTTTTCAGCAATTTTCTCATCAATTTCAATATACTGCAGATCAATCAGTGAATTGATGGTTTTGATAATATCTTTTTTGGGAATAAATGCTTCAATATCTGTTAAATTGATAAGCTGGCGTACTTCCAATGCCTGGATAAGATACATCTCATTAACATCCAGATTTTCAAAGTTTACTACAGCGCCAGGCTTTAATTTTAAATACGTTTCACTTTCCAGCTTTAAAGAAGAAGGAAAAGCCAATCTATAGATTTCGCCTAAACTGCATAAGTAATAATCCGAAAGCCAATTCCAGAACGTGACCTGCTCTTCCGGAAGTATGGGTTTATCATCCAGAAGACTTATTACTTCTTTTGCTACAAAATTTTCCGGTGCGCTATCATGAAGTTCAAACACAATTCCCGTATAAATTTTCTTTCCTCCAAAAGGCACCAAAACCCGCATTCCTATTTGGATTTCCGGCATCAGGTCTTCCGGAACTTTGTATGTGAAAGATCCTTTTAAATTCAGAGGTAAAACAATTTGGACGTACTGCAAGGGAAATATTTAAAGTGTAAAATTAAATTTTTCTTCAGAGAACTGCAATCTTTTATTAATGATTCATTTCTTTTTGTTTTATCTTTATTTACTATTCTTTTTCATGGAAAACTATATTTTATTATTTTTAATCGGACTTATAGCAGGAGCCCTTAATGCAGCGGCAGGTGGTGGGTCTTTCATTACTTTTCCTGCTTTTATTTATACAGGAGTTCCTCCCATTCAGGCCAACGCATCAAGTACAGTAGCGTTGTTTCCCGGCAGCCTGGCCAGCGCATGGAAATTCAGAGAATATATTAAGCCGTTTCCTACTATCTCAATAAAGGCAATGGTTATCCTTACTTTATTGGGTGGGTGTGCAGGTGGGATACTGCTTTTATATACTCCATCAGCAGGTTTTAATTTAATTGTTCCATGGCTTCTTTTATTGGGTTCACTTGCTTTTGCCTTTGGAAAACAAATGGGTAATTGGCTTAGAAAAAAAATACATATTGGCTCCGGGCTGGTATTAGGAGCTCAATTTATTTTAGGAATATATGGTGGTTATTTTGGTGGAGCAGTAGGAATTATGATGATGGCAATATGGTCATTATTTGGACTATCCGATATTAAAGTGATTAATGCTAATAAAACACTTTTTACAGGAATAGCAAATGCGGCTGCTGTTATTTTATTTATTTCAGCAGGAAAAATATATTGGCCGGAAACCTGTACCATGATGACAGCAACAATTTTAGGAGGTTATTTTGGAGCACATTTCACAAAAAAAATTGATCCGTTGAAGTTAAGAACCGGAATTGTAATTTTTAATTTTATCATTACCACTGTTTTCTTTATCAGAACCTATATGTAGACACCACGTATCTAAAAAAACAGTTCTGCCATCTCATACCAGAATGCAGAAGTAAAAAAGCCTACAGCAATACTGACTCCGATAATAAGATTCGTGAGTTTTGTATTCAGCCTGAACTGTTCTGCAATAATGCTTGAAGTAACCAGTGTAGGCATTGCAGCCTCAAATATGGTAATTTTGGCTATATCTCCTTTTATTCCTAACAGTAAAGCCAATCCAAAGACCATTGCCGGTGCCAGAATCAATTTATAAAGCATAGACATTGACATCTGGGGAATCAATTTTTTCCAGCCGTTAAACTTTAGCTGCAATCCTACTGAGAACAAAGCTAAAGGACTTACTGTAGCTGCCAGCTTATCAAAGAAAGGTTCCGCTGCTGTAAAATCTATAAACTGTGATAATATTAACGCCGAAATACAGCCTATTAATGGTGGAAATGTCACTAACCGTTTTAAAATAAACAGAGCACTCAGCTTTCCTGACCTGCTTCCTCCTTTCACTGCAGCGATAATACCCAGTGTTGAAAGGGCAAAAAACATAGTCTGATCACAAATTATAGCAATGCTTAAGAGTCCTTCTCCATAAAAGGCGCTAATCAAAGGAAAGCCGATAAACGAAGTATTGCTATACCCGCTTGCCAGTTCTAAGGTACTCCTGGAGCGCCTTGAATATCCTTTGCTTTTACTGTAGAACATCATAAAAAAGAAACAGAAAACAGAAATAAGAAAAGTCGCCACAATTGGGAACAGCATTTCTGTCGTCCATTTTACTTTTGGAAGATATTTAAATGAAACTGCCGGCAGAGCAAGATAAAGAATCCAGGTATTGATTCCCTTATGGGCATCAGGGTGGATAGATTTTGTTGCTTTGAATACCATTCCTGCAATAATGCATACTGCAATCAGAACAAAATTTATCATAACAATAGCGAAATATGGCGCAAATTTACGGCTGATTTTTGAGCTGGAAGGGTAAAACTTATATTTTTTTGAGTATTATTTCTCATTTTTATAACCTTACGGGTTTAGGAAACCTATAAGGTTGATTATTTAGTAAGAATCCTGTTGCTGTGCTTCATTTATTGAATAAGTGATCAGGAAATTGTTTAAAATACACACCTCATCATCGGATGAAAAACAAAAAAAGGACTGGTTATCTGCCAATCCTTTTAACTTAAAACTGAGTAAGTATCTTTTAATCTCTCATCACTTCCCAAAGGCTCAATACTTCAATAGTATCCAAAGGTTTTGAAAGGATAATTCTCTTTGACGTTTTAGGTAACAGATCAAAATAGTTATCACTGAAATGAGTATCTCCGATTAAATAAACATCTTTTGCCAAGACATCAGTAGACAGTTCAATTTCGGTAGATGATATTTTCTTAACGGTAATGGTGGGCTTCAGAAGTTTTATATCTTTTGGTTTATTAAAAAAGAACAGCTTCTCCTGTTGTACTGAACCGTTTGCAAAATAAATCCTTAAAACAGACTTTGACAAATCGAATTTTGAAAAGTTTTCTTTTTTTATTTCCAACTGCTTTTTACTTGAATTAGCCAATAACTGATCTTTGGCATCCACAGACCAAAGAACTTTCCCCTCAAAGTTCATCAGCTCTGCTCCTGACCTGATTTCTAAATCATTAAGTAAATCACTGACAAAATAAATATCAAAAGCTTCCTTTGTTTCAGAAACAGATATTAATGTAGGTTCAAAACTTCTTTTTGCCTGGTAATGAAATGCTTTCCAGTTCCCCAGATAATCAATGGAAGACCATGAAACCACCGGCCAGCAATCGTTAAGCTGCCAGTATAGAGTTCCCATATTGTAAGGTCTTGCCCTGCGGTGGGCATCAATAGCAATCTGCATTCCTCTAGCCTGCAGCAATTGAGAAACATAATTATATTTTACAAAACCAGTCGGAATTTTATAATCGCGCTGCATATATTCATTAATAATCTCCCAACCCCGGCTATGTTTTTCATGGGCCTTAATTGCTGAATTCTGCAAATTCAAATCCGGAACTCCGCTAAACATAGATTTTGTAGTTTCTAACGTGGGCATTCCCTGAAATCCATATTCAGACATAAAACGTCCTACTTTTTCATTGTAAATTTCAAAAGGCTGTTCGCCCCACCAGACACCCCAGTAATGAGAATCTCCTTCTGTAAGGCTTTCCTTATGACCCCACCCGATTGACGGAGAACTTGGCCAATAGATATTTTTATCTGCTGTAAGGTTTTCTTTTAATGTACTTGGAATAAGGTCATGAAAAAGTTTTTTATAATCCTTCCAAACCTGTACTGAATCGTTTTTGGAATATTTAAACTGCTTCTGATATCCCCAGTTGACAATGGCTTCGTCAATTTCATTATTCCCGCACCATAAAGCTATAGACGGATGATTCTGAAGCCTGTTGACCTGATCTTTTACTTCTTCTTTTACATTGTTTAAAAATTCTGCATCTGCCGGATAAAAGCTTCCTGCAAACATAAAGTCCTGCCACACTAAAATTCCGTTTTCGTCACAAGCTTTGTAAAATTCATCATCTTCATAGATTCCACCTCCCCAGATACGAATCATGTTCATATGAGCTTCTTTGGAATCCCTGATCAGTTTTTGGTATTTTTCTTTGGTAATTCTTGGAGAGAAGCTGTCTGCAGGAATCCAGTTTGTCCCTTTTATATACAGTGGATTTCCATTAACTTTAAAATAGAAAGACTTCCCTTTTCCATCCTTTTCCTGTACCAGTTCTACTGTTCTCAGACCGATCTTATGGGTTTCATCAGACAAGAGTTTTGAATCCTTCTGCAATGTAATATCTATATTGTATAAATAAGGTTCTCCCCAGCCATTGGGCTGCCAAAGTCTGGGATTTTGAATAGGGTAAGGAATACTGATCTTATTCTGTCCTTTTTTTAAATGTACAGTATTTGCGTCATGATTAATATTCACCGTATATTCTCCCTCTTTATCGGCAAATATTAAGGTATGAATATTGAGATCCGCATTTTTATCTGACAAACTTTTCTGCTCAATCTTCACATGGACCAATCTGGCTGTATTCCAGAATGCAAGCTTCACATCTTTCCATATTCCGGCAGTGACAAGCCTGGGTCCCCAATCCCATCCAAACTGATATTGTGCTTTTCTGACAAAACTTCTTGGTGATTCCGGCATTGTAAAAGGAACTTTCTGAGCCAAAGTCTTTCCTGTTGCGACTGCTGATTTAAATTTAACCTGCAATATATTCTCACCACTTTTCAAGTTCTGTTTCACCGGAATTTCCCATTTCCTGAACATATTATCCGTTTTTTTCAACAGTTTCCCATTAAGATAAATTTCAGAAAACGTATCCAGTCCATTAAAAACCAAATCTATATTATGGTATTCCAGTTCTTTTGATGAAACTCTAAAGATGGTTTGGTAATCCCAGTCTTCATTCTCAATCCACTGTACTTTTTTTTCATTCTCATCTTTGAAAGGATCCTGAATAATTTTGTTATTCATCAGATCCAGATGAACCGTCCCGGGAACCTTTGCCGAAAGCCAGTTTTTATCTTTTGAGTTTTTAAATTGCCACTGCTCAGCAGACAAATCTCTTGCTGAAGATTGTGCAAAAAGAATATTCTGAATGAAAAAGAGAGCAAAAAAGATAGTTTTATTCATCAATAAGTTTATTTACATTAAGAAATGTGTAGTAATTTTGTCATCATTCCGAGGAACGAAGGAATCTCATGATATAGGTTGGGACTCCTCTCTACGTTCGGAATGGCAAAACGAACTTTATATTACCACAATTACTTAGCCTTCAAAGCAACAACCTCATCGGCATTAGCAAAAGCACCGCCATCAGTAATTGCAGAAGAATGAAAATAACCGGCATTGGTCAACGCCCGTATTTCTTCAATATTTGAGGAACGAAGTCCCCCACCTACAAGTATTTCTATTCTTCCATTGGAAAGTTCTACCAATTTTTTAAGGTTTTCCTTTCCTTCCGACACATTAGGTTTCTGACCTGAAGTGAGAATGGTTGTAAAACCACATTCTATTACTTTTTCTAAAGACTCTTCCAGGTCTTTCGCTCTATCAAAAGCACGGTGAAAAGTACATGGAAGTGGTGCTGCCAATTCTACCAAAGCGCTGTTCTGCTCACTATTCACCTCATCATTTTCGTCCAGAATACCAAAAACAAAACCATCAACTTTTAAAGATTTCAGGTGGATCAGGTCATTTTTCATTTGCTCAAATTCTGCTTCTGAGTAGGTAAAATCACCTCCTCTGGGGCGGATCATCACAAAAATCGGAATGTTTATTTTCTCCCGAAGTTTTTGGGTTATCTGAAAATCAGGAGTGGTTCCACCTTCACTTAAACCATCACATAATTCTATTCTGTCGGCTCCGTTTTCAAAAGCAATTATTGCTGATTCCGGATTGAAACATGCTATTTCTATTTTTGACATTTTTACTTTTATCTACTAGTTAAACTTAGTTTCTTCCTGCAGCACATCCGCAATCAGAAAAGAACCGTTTTCTTTGATTACATTAATCTTGATTGGATATTCAGCTTTGAGTTTTTTATCCGAAAGAATAATAGCAAACAAAAAGTCTTTTTCACTTTCTGCAAGTATTTTACAACTTGAAACTTTGACTTCATCCCAGTCTTGTCCGCTTATTAGAAATCCTGCACCAATTCCTGCCTTCTGAACATCAAATTTCTTTCTCCACTTATCTTGAAACTCTTTTTCGGTAAGACTGCCATCCACATCCATATCAACATTCATGGCGTCTGTTTTATAATCGTAATAATCTTCTGTCGTCATTTTCCGCATCTCCCTATCCTGGTTACTTAGATCAGTTTTAAAATAATCTTCAATGCTTTTTTCCAACCATTTTTGAGCTTCTACGTCTTCATTAACCTTAGATTTTGCATCCTGAACTACCTCTTCTTTTACCTGGGGCTCGGGTTGTATTACATTCTCCTTCTTTTCTTCCTTACATGCTATAATTAAAAACAAGGAAGCGATAATCGTTCTTTTCATATTTTTGTTTAATCTATATTTTGTTTTGGCTAAAGCCAATATAACTGTAACTTATTTGTTGGAATACGCAAAGACGCAAAAGTTTGTTCATTTGTATGTTTATAAGACGCAAGGATTTTATCTCCGATAAAATTGATGAGTGTTTAGTAGAGAAAAATATACTTCTTGCTGAACATATTTGATTTTCTCTTACAACTTAAAAACAGCTTACTATTTTAAAATTTTTGTGTCTTTGCATATTCCAAATTCATTTATTTCAAAGCAAATTCGGGGGTCTCAAGACGGTTTCCTTTCTGGTCATATACCGCAAAGTTAAATCCATCCTGAATACAGTAAGATCCGTATTCTCCTTTCTTATTGAGGGCAATAAATCCCACCTGAATATCTTTTAAATTTTTGTTTCTTTTCTGATTGATCTTTACAATTCTCTCTACAGCTTCTTTACAAGCTTCCTGTGGATTTCTACCCTGTCTCATCAGCTCAACCACAAGGTGTGTTCCCACCGTTCTGATCACTTCTTCGCCATGACCGGTTGCTGTTGCTGCCCCTACTTCATTATCTACAAATAACCCGGCTCCGATAATTGGAGAATCCCCTACTCTTCCATGCATTTTGAAGGCCATTCCGCTGGTAGTACAGGCTCCGGAAAGGTTTCCCTGTGCATCCAGGGCTATCATTCCGATCGTATCATGATTTTCAATATTGGCAATAGGTTTATACTGGCTGGTTTTAAGCCATTCTTTCCATTCTTTTTCTGATTCAGGAGTAAGAAGATTTTCTTTTTTAAAACCTTGTGAAAGGGCAAACTGCAGGGCTCCATCTCCTACCAGCATTACGTGAGGGGTCTTTTCCATTACCGCTCTGGCCACAGAAATAGGATTTTTAACATGTTCCAGGCAGGCTACTGAACCGATATTATAATTTTCGTCCATAATACAGGCATCAAGCGTTACTCTACCATCCCTGTCCGGGCGGCCACCATAGCCTACACTTCTTTCTTTAGGATCCAGCTCTACAAGACGAACTCCTTTTTCAACCGCATCTAAAGCTTTTCCTCCTTTCCCAAGAACAGTCCAGGCTTCTTCGTTGGCTTTTAGACCAAAATTCCAAGTAGAAAGGACAATAGGTTTGTTTACCGCTTTGGTATTTTCCGGTAATTCACTAGCCATTAAGTCTAAAGGATTTACCGCAAGTGCAGCTGTTGCGATCCCCAGTTTTTTGATAAAACTTCTTCGGTTATTGTTCATTGTATTCAAAATTATATAATACAACGCAAATATCTAAAAAAAACTTCAATGACACCCTCGAAATGGTGTAACAAGAGCTTCGTCTATTATTTTTATTATCTTTACCTTTGTAATGGACTTATTCAAACTCATTTGGAAAATACAGTGTAAAATAAAGTTGATTTGGTATCAATGTGGAAGTTTATCTCTGAAATATCCATATACCCATGTTCCTGCAATGGCACTTAAAAGGGTAACGGATACGGCTACAGCCCCTGTTCCTATCTGAGCAAAGAGTGGCCCGGGACACGCCCCCGTAATCGCCCATCCAAAACCGAAAATCACCCCTCCGTAGACCTGGCCTTTATTAAATTTTTTAGGGGACAGTGTAATAGTCTCTCCGTCAATTGTTTTTATATTCATTTTTTTGATCAGCCATACTGAAATGATTCCCACCAGAACAGCACTTCCAATAATTCCGTACATATGGAAAGACTGCAGGCGAAACATTTCCTGTATTCTGAACCAACTGATCACTTCGGCCTTCACAAAAATAATTCCGAATACTATTCCTGCTATAAGATATTTCAGGTTATAATACCATTTATATTCATTGTCATTCATATTGATATTTTTCACATCACCTCTATAATTATTTTTCCCTATTTTTTTTCTCATTTTAATTCTGTTTCTAAAATTAGACTTATAGAGAAAGGATTACCGGCAGAATCAGATTGGCCATTAAAAATCCACCTATCATAAAGCAGATGGTAGCGACTAAAGACGGCCACTGTAAATTGGAAAGCCCCATAATAGCATGTCCACTGGTACATCCTCCTGCATATCTGGTTCCGAATCCTACCAAAAATCCACCTACCACCATCATGACAAAGCCTCTCAGGGTAAATAAGCTTTGAAAATTCATCAGCTGTTCGGGAACAAGGTTGCTATAATCTGTAATTCCATATCCGGCCAATTCTGTTTTCAGATGGGAATTAACGGTTATTTCTGCAGGATTCATTAAAAAATTGGCGGCAATTAAACCTCCGAAGAAAATTCCCAGTACAAAAAACAGATTCCAGGCCTCTTTTCTCCAGTCGTATTTGAAAAAGCTCACATTGGCCGGTATACAGGCAGCACATATATGCCTCAGCGAAGAGCTTATCCCGAAGGATTTATTTCCCATGATCAGTAAAGCGGGAACGGTAAGCCCAATCAACGGACCAGCAATATACCAGGGCCACGGTTCTTTTATAATCTCCAACATCTTTATTTTTTTAATCTAATTTATTTAAACTTTAGTCTGACACACAAAATCACCTTTTACCAGGCTTTAAACCTTCTAAAAAAACTAAAACTGATCTAAAACTACTCTACTCAACTTTATCACAGCTTCTTTTTCAGTTTGTTTGATACAAATTTCATGCTTTCTAATTTTTTAAACAGTTACTTTTGTTACATAAAGATGAATAGAGATACAAATGGTAAAATAAGCCATTACTAGGAAGGAAGCCGAACAATACGTTAGAGTTAAGATTCATGGATATAACCACCCCGTCAAAAATTCTTTGAATTTGCGATACCTCTCTGGTGGAGAGGGATGTGAGTACTTTTTATTAACTTGGATTTTTGCTACAAATTGTCTTTTTTCAGAAGAAGGATTTTGTTTCTGCCCAACTTTACTGTTCCCTCTTCTTCTAGTTGTTTAAGAAGTCTTGATACCACTACCCTGGCTGTTCCCAGTTCGTTGGCAAGCTGTTCATGAGTTGTAATGATCTTTTCAGAACCGGTAATTTCAGATTTCTTACGGAGAAGATTCAGTAATCTTTGATCTACTTTTTTAAAAGCAATCGCATTGATGATATCCAGCAGCTCTTCAAAACGTTTATGATAAAGTCTGAAAATATAATCTAACCACTCCGGATGTTCTTTAATAAACAGAGAGGCCTGATCTACCGGCAGGAAAAGAATCTCTGCATCTTCCTCTACCTCAGCTTTAACAATACTTTTCTCATTGTGCATTCCCCCAAGGAAAGACATGATACAGCTTTCCCCGGATTTGATATAATACAGCATGATTTCCCGGCTATCTTCTTCCGTCCTGATCACTTTGATCATTCCTTTCATTACAATAGGAATAGCGCGAATGGAAGCATTTTCATCTAAAATAATATCTCCTTCACTGTAATTTTTCGTTGTTCCCAACCGGTACAGCTTTTCTACAAGATCCGGTGATGATAAGAATTCTGAAGAAAGCACACTTTCCTGCATTGTTAATTCAATTTTGGCTAATTTACACCAATTTCATCAACAAAAAGCCATGCTTTGGAATCTGCTCCGGGGTTTCCTGCCGGAATAATCCCTGCATTTTCTATGATCATCTTCAGGTATTTTGCATTTTGAGAACCTGCATTCAATTTTATTTTTCCTTTGGCATTTTGAATCTCTTCTTTTCCGATCTCTTTTATGAGCTTAAAATTCTTATTATCATCGGAAACAAAAATTTTAGCCGATTTAGCGAGATGAATCCAGCTTCCTTTATTTTCAAGGGTATTAAAATAAACTTCTGAAAAACCTGTTTTCTGTCCAAAATCTATGGTTGCTACCACATCTTTCCCATCAAAGCCCAGCCATGTTTTACCAAGCTGTTTTACATTGCCTATAATTCCATCTACCAAAGTGGAAGCGCCACCAAATGAATAATTTTCACTCGGCTGATTTTCAAGAGTTATTTTTTTTCCCGTAGTTTTTGAAATAGTAAACTGTTGTGAAGATATTGAACTTTTCAATTGACCATTTTCAAAATAAGCTGATTTGACAGTTATAGACTTAGGAATTGAAATGGGCTCCTGGTAATTTTTTGAATTGATCGTCGGATCTGTTCCATCTAAGGTATATCTTACTCCCTTTGGATCTTGTGAAGTGGATAATTCATAGGTAATGCCGTTATTACCGGGAACTATTTTTCCGGAAATATTGTAAATACTTTTCGCATAATTGACATTCATCTTATCAAGGACTTTAAACTGGCTGATCACTCTGTTTTCAAATTCTTTGTAGTTTTTAGGATCAGATGTTCCCCATCCTACTTCTGAAAGTGCCATTAATCTTGGGAATATCATATACTGTACCTGTTTAAAATCTGTAATATACTCCGTCCAAAGATTAGCCTGAACTCCCAATATATATTTTGCCTGTTCTGCATTCAGTTCTGCAGGAATAGGATTATAAGAATACACTTTTTCCAATGGAGTAAAGCCTCCGAAAGCATTGGGTTCTGATTGCGGATCTCCCTGATAATGGTCAAAATAACAGTATGCTCCCGGTGTCATCACTGCAAAATGTTTTGCTTTTGCTGCTTCAATTCCTCCGTTTACTCCTGTCCAACTCATTACCGCTGCATTAGGAGCTAATCCTCCTTCTAAAATCTCATCCCATCCGATGATCTTCCTGCCTTTGCTGTTGACATATTTTTCAATCCTCTGGATAAAATAGCTCTGTAGGCCATGTTCATCTTTTAAATTATTTTTCTTAATCAATTCCTGGCAGTGGACACATTCTTTCCATCTTGTTTTCGGACACTCATCACCGCCAATATGAATATACTGAGAAGGAAACAGCCGGATCACCTCATCTAAAACATTCTCCAAAAATGTGAATGTTTCATCTTTAGGACAGAAAACATCGTCCATAACGCCCCATTTTGTTGCTGATTCAAAAGGTCCCTTTGTACAGGCCAATTCAGGATAAGCTGACAATGCAGACAATGCATGTCCCGGCATTTCTATTTCCGGAACAACGGTTATATGTCTTTCCTGTGCATATTTTACCACCTCTTTTATTTGTTCCTGGGTATAGAAATAAGGTCCATAGGGTTTTCCGTCAAAGGTATTATCAGCGTAAGCACCAATCATGGATTCTTTACGTTTAGAGCCTATCTGGGTAAGCTTTGGATATTTTTTAATCTCAATTCTCCATCCCTGATCATCGGTTAAATGCCAATGAAAAGTATTCAATTTATACATGGCCAGATAATCAATGTATTGCTTTACTTCATCAACAGTAAAAAAATGTCGTGATACATCTAAATGCATTCCACGCCATGCAAATTTAGGCTGATCTTCAATTCTTAAGGCTGGAATTTTTTTATCTTCTCTATGCTCTTCAAAAAGCTGAATCAATGTCTGAAGCGCCAGAAAATATCCCTGTTTTGTATAGGAACTGATAAAAATTCCTTTTGGAGAAATAGTAAGTGTATATTTTTCTCTAACATCTTCAGTAGTAACAGGAATTTTTGGTTGTGGAACCAGCGCCTGGGTAAGGTGGGCCCCTTCTGTTTTACTGCTGTATTTAAATTTAACCAGTGAACCGAGACGTTTTTTGAAATAGTCTGTTTCCTCTTTTGGAAGCTTGTCATTCAATACCAATGTTTCAGGAATTATAAATTCCCCTTCTGTTATGTTTACAGTTTGGGGATAGGGAATTAAATTAGGCTTTTTCTGGGTATAAAAAACAGTTGAAAAAAGAGCTGAAAGCACAAGAATAAAATTTCTCATTGAAGATGTATTAATGTTTTAGCTAATATAACTTTTTTCTAAAAGCCTTTAGTTGTTTAGTTATTAAAATAGCGCTTAAGCTTTTGAAATTCTTTGCTTCCATTCTTTTACATTATTTTTTAAAACTTACCTAAACATTTAAAATAAAAAATTCGTTTTTTTTCTGGTTTACTTTTTGATAAGTGTAAGCAATTAAGGAATTAAACATTTAAATTTGTAAAAAAAATACGATGAAAAAAAACATTTTTATAGCAGCCGGGTTATTATTTTCAATTGCTACACAGGCTCAGCTTTTAGATATTTTAAAATCTACAGTGAAAGATAAAACAGGTGTTGATCTGAATGCTCCTGTAAAAACAAAAGGTTCTGCAGCCACAACCACACCTGCTACTTCTACGAAGATACCCGCTACTTCAACAGCCAATCTAGGAAATCTCACTTCCTCACAGATTTCATCAGGATTAAAAGAAGCTTTAAGCATGGGAGTGACCGATGGAGTAAAGAAACTGGCTTTAACTGATGGTTTTTTCAAGAATGAAGCTGTAAAAATTTTAATGCCTGAAAAATTAAGAAAAATAGATACTACATTGCGTTCTCTGGGAATGGGAAGTCTTGCTGATGAAGGAGTAAAATTATTAAACAGAGCTGCTGAAGATGCGGTAACGGAAGCTGCCCCTATTTTCGCCACTGCAATTACCTCCATGACAATTACAGATGCTAAAAATATTTTGTTGAGTACTGATAATGCTGCAACCAATTATCTTCAAGGTAAAACTCAGAGCCAGCTATTTACGGCTTTTCAGCCTAAGGTAAAAGCTTCTCTTGGAAAAGTGGGTGCAGACACAGTATGGAAAAGCCTTATTTCAAAATATAATACCTTCACAGGACAGGCTGTAACTACTGACCTTAATGAATATGTGACTACGGAAACCATCAACGGGGTTTTCAAAATGGTGGCTCAGAAGGAAAGTGGAATACGAAACACTCCGGCAATGAGAACTACAAGTATTTTGCAGAAAGTTTTCGGAGCACAGGATGGGAAATAAAAAATTAGCTTGATACAAACCTCAGCATTACAATATAAAAAGACTGTTTCATTATGAGACAGTCTTTTTGTTTGACTTTAATTTCTTCTATCTTGAAATTGAAGATTTGATGTAGTCAATTTAAAAAGTATAAAAACCTTGTCAGTGGCAAGGTGCTTTTATTTAGAATTGCATTTCAGGAATTTCTCCTTCAATGATCAAATCTGCTTCAGTTGATTTTATAATATGTTCTACTGAAACACCAGGAGCCCTTTCTATCAATTTAAATCCTGCCGGTGTTACATCCAAAACGGCTAATTCAGTAACCACTCTTTTTACACAGTTTACTCCTGTCAGTGGAAGTGTACATTTTTTCAGGATTTTGCTTTCTCCAGCTTTGTTGACGTGCATCATGGCTACGATAATATTTTCGGCGGAAGCTACTAAATCCATAGCTCCTCCCATTCCTTTTACCATTTTCCCGGGAATTTTCCAGTTGGCAATATCTCCGTTCTCTGAAACCTCCATCGCTCCAAGAATGGTAAGATCTACCTTCTGGCCACGGATCATTCCGAAGCTGAATGCAGAATCGAAGAATGAACCTCCTTCTAATATAGTGATTGTTTGTTTTCCGGCATTGATGATATCTGCATCTTCCTCACCTTCGAAAGGGAAAGGTCCCATCCCCAAAACTCCATTTTCACTTTGGAATTCTACGGAAATACCATCCGGAACATAGTTGGCAACCAATGTAGGAATTCCTATTCCCAGGTTTACATAATAGCGATCTTTCAGTTCTTTTGAAATTCTTTTGGCAATTTGTTCTTTTGTAAGCATAATAAAAACTTAGACTGCAATTTAATTATTTTCAACTGAATACAAAAGGTGTTTGTTGCGCTTAACAATTAACAGTGTTAGTTAAAATAATATCATTAATTTTGCAATATTATTTACTAGAATGAAAATACTTTTAAGATACCTTAAACCTTACCAATGGTTGATCATTATATCTTTGCTGTTGGCAACCATTAACCAGGTTTTCTCGTTATTTGCTCCGGCAATTACAGGTAATATCCTGGACCAGCTGGTCACTCACCCTAATTTTTTTGATAAGGAAAAGCTCTTATCCAGAAACCTGAATGAATATTTATATGGAACTTCAGTTTACCATGGTGCTTTTTATTTTTTAGGATTACTTATAGGAACAGCAATGGTAAGCAGAATTGCCAAGGCTTTTCAGGATTATGTGGTAAGTGTTATCACCCAGAAATTTGGGGCAAAAATCTTCACAGATGGTTTAAAACATTCAATGGCCCTGCCTTATCAGGAATTTGAGGATCAAAGGAGTGGTGAAACATTATCTATTTTAACGAAAGTAAGAGAAGATTCTGTAAAATTCATCACCAATTTCATCAATATTTTCTTTGGAATCTTAGTCAGTATTATTTTCGTTTCTGTGTATGCAATCCGGTTACACTGGTCGATTATGCCGGTATATATCTGCGGAATATTTCTGATCGCATTTATCACCAATTTATTGAGTAAGAGAATAAAAAGCATTCAGAAAAATATTGTTTCTGAAACTACGGCTTTAGCGGGAAGTACAACGGAAAGCTTAAGAAATATCGAAATTGTAAAGAGCTTAGGACTCACCAATCAGGAAGTGATCCGATTGAACAATAATACTTACAAAATTTTAGGGCTTGAGCTCAGAAAGGTTAAAAGTATCCGTTCTTTAAGCTTTATACAGGGAACGATGGTCAATTTTCTTCAACAGCTGATCACATTGACCTTATTATTTTTAATTTTTAAAAACGTTGTCACTCCCGGGCAATATCTGTCTCTGATGTTTTATGGTTTTTTCATTTTCGGGCCGATGCAGGAAATCGGGAATATCATTATTTCTTACCGTGAAGCTGAAGCTTCTCTCTTCAATTTTGACAATTTAATGAAGAAAGACGTGGAAGAAAAGCCTCTTCACCCTAAACAAATTGGCGCTATTGAAGAATTGGAGTTTAAGCATGTATCTTTCAAGCATCAATCTGCACAATATAAGGCCCTGAATAATATTTCTTTTGATGTTAAAAATGGAGAAACCATTGCTTTTGTGGGGCCAAGCGGTTCCGGGAAAAGTACATTGGTCAAATTACTGGTGGGACTTTACAGGCCTCAGGAAGGAAATATCTTTTATAATACGATCAATGGAAAAGAATTTGATTTTGACGAACTGAGAAATCAGATTGGTTTTGTAACGCAGGACACTCAGCTTTTTGCAGGAACCATTAAAGAAAATCTTCTTTTTGTCAATCCGAAAGCTACAGAATCTGAGCTGGCCGCAGCTTTGCAAAAATCCAGCTGTACCGCATTGCTGGAAAGGGCAGAAAAAGGTATAGAAACCGTAATTGGAGAAGGAGGACTGAAGCTGAGTGGTGGTGAAAAACAAAGGATTGCAATTGCCAGAGCACTTTTAAGAAAACCTCATCTATTGATATTTGATGAAGCCACTTCAGCATTGGACAGTATTACGGAGGAAGAAATAACTTCTACGATAAAAGATATTTCAAAACAAAAGGAACAAATTACTGTTCTCATTGCTCACCGTTTAAGTACGATCATGCATGCAGACAGAATTTATGTTCTTGAACGTGGGCAAATCGTGGAAACAGGATCTCATGAGAATTTAATTTCTGAAAAAGGGTTGTACTATGCCATGTGGCGGCAACAAATCGGAGAAAGGAAAACGCTTATTTCACAAGCATAAAAACAAAGCGCTGAAAATACATTACATTCAGCGCTTTGTTTTTTTTATGGTCAATAGAAATAGAATCAGAAATTATTCTTTAGTTCTCACTGTTCTCTGCTCTATTCTCTTTTCAAATTTTTCTCCCTGGAAAATTCTCTGGATCATGATTCCCGGAATGTGAATCTGATTAGGATCCAGCTCTCCCGGTTCCACCAATTCTTCTACTTCAGCAATGGTGATTTTAGCGGCTCCTGCCATAGGATGGTTAAAGTTTCTGGCAGATCCCTTAAAGATAAGGTTGCCGGCATGATCACCCTTCCATGCTTTTACAATAGAAAAGTCTGCATCATAAGCATGTTCCAGAATATGAGGTTTTCCGCTAAATTCCTTTACCTCCTTCCCTTCTGCTATTTCAGTACCATAGCCTGCCGGCGTATAAAAAGCTGGAATTCCGGCCTGAGCTGCTCTGCATTTTTCTGCTAAAGTGCCCTGCGGCGTAAGCTCCACATCCAATTCACCTGAAAGCATCTGTCTTTCAAATTCAGCATTTTCGCCTACATAAGAAGAGATCATTTTTTTAATCTGTCTTTTATGAAGCAATAATCCTAATCCGAAATCATCTACTCCTGCATTGTTTGAAATACAAGTCAGCTCCTTTACATCACTTTCTACCAAAGCATTGATTGAGTTTTCAGGGATACCACAAAGCCCAAATCCGCCAAGCATCAGTGTCATTCCATCTTTAATTCCGTCGATGGCTTCCTTTGCATTTTTTACTCTTTTATCTATCATGAAATATTAGATTTTTCTGTTGGCTAAATTTAATAAATTTTCCCATATATATGATGATTGGAAATGATACTGAAATCCTGTTTTTTTTCAATAGCATTTTTTAATATTTAAAACCATTATAATCAAATATTTATCAATAAAAACGAACAGACCTGTTCATTTTTTTCATATTTCTCATCAAATTGATTTATATTTGAAGCTGTAAATTCAGAAATATTATATCTTATACTTCGTATGTAATTTATGTAGACACAACTTCAATCTAAAATTATTTCCTGGCAGCTTACTGCCTTTACGATCCTTTTCAACCTTTTAAGGTTATCTATTTTCAATACGCAAGCCCACTAATCAAGACATCAACTATAAACTTAATAAAAAAGCATGAAAAAATTATTTACTTCAGCATTACTTGCCTTAGTACTCAGCATCAACGTATATGCACAGGAAAAAACTTATTTTGATGAAAACTGGGAAAAAACCACCCAGGCTAATATGGAATATTACCGTGAAGCATATCCGAAAGGCAAACTTACACTCATCAAAGATTTTTATAAAAACGGAACGCTGCAAATGGAGGGTCTTGCCTCTGATACCACTCCAGGCAGTGAAATTTTTGAAGGAAAAGTGACCTGGTATACTCCTGAAGGAAAAGTCATGAACTTCGTCACCTATTCTAACGGCAGGCAGGCAGGCCCTTCTCAATCCTATGATGCCAGCGGTAAACTGATAGAAGATGTAGTATATAAAGCTGACGGTACGTTCAGTGGAAAATCCTTTAGCTATAAAGACCCGGAAAGTGAGTACTACTACAACTCTCTCACTCTATATGAAAACTCTACACCAACCCAAACGATTATTTATGACGAAGATATCAAAGGCATCAGATCTGAATCCATTATCAATAAGAATGGGGGCTATGAAAATAAATATTATGGTGAAAAAGGTAAATATATTGGCAGCGCAACCTCTGAGTCCGGCAGCGAAAGTACTCAGGTAGAATATTACTATAATCCAATGAGGGTTTCCAAAATTGAAAAATATAAAGGTGACGGCAGCATAAAAGAAGGCGTTATCTATGGAAAAAATGGAAAAATTCTGCAGGAGCAAAAGAGAAATAAAAAAGACGGTTATAAAACCACATATGATGAATCCGGAAAAAAAATAGCCCATTTAATCTATCAATATGATAAAGAAAATGATACCTATAAACCAATGGATGGTGAAGACTATCAGTTTAGCTATGATTACAGCTCTATTTCAACTGTTGATGTTTATAAAAACGGACTCACCACACTTAATAAGATATTTGACGAAAACGGGAAGCTTTCTACAGAAACATCCCTAAATGACGGTTCTACCCAGGAAATTAAATATTATTCGCCGGATGGAAAATTAAAATCCACGTTAACGTATAAAGATGATTTGCCTTTTAACGGAACTTCCTACGATGGGCTTACCGAAAAGCTGTATAAAGATGCTGTTTTAGTTAGCAGTAAGGTATATTATGAGGAGAAAAAGCTGAAATCTGAAAAGAAATTAAACTCTAAACAGGATGCTTACGATGCAACCGTTTATGATGATAAAGGAGCTATTTTGTACACTTATAGCCAACCATTAAGTGAAGATGGAGACGATGATTACAGCTTTACAGCACAAGTTGTACAGTATGTAAAAGGGAAACCTGCCAATAAAGCTTCTGTAAAAGCCGGCATTCTTCAGAGCGGAAAAATCAAATTCAAATTAGCAAGCGGAGCAAGGGAGCTTGAGCGCAGCGGAAAATGGATCTTATTAAAAATTTACAGCCCGGAAGGAAAACTTCTTCAGGATACTAAGATTCTGGCAGATACCGGGGATAATTATTTTGCTACGGATAATCAAACTTTTATTCTCGAAGAGTATTTACACCCAGATGTTGAATAAAACACCAATTAGTTTATTATATCAAAAAGCAGCTTCATTTTGTTGAGGCTGCTTTTTTTATATAAGGGTGAATGTATACTCTCTTATTCCTCCTCAATGCTAAAAAAACAGGCTGTCGTTTCTGACAGCCTGTTTATCTTTTATGTTGATTTTCCTTTTTACTGAATAATCAGTTTTAAAGTAAATAATTTTCTACCATGTACTTTTACAAAATATACTCCTTTCGGAAGGTTTTCAT
This sequence comes from Chryseobacterium sp. WG23, assembly GCF_024586575.1. Taxonomy (NCBI): domain Bacteria; kingdom Pseudomonadati; phylum Bacteroidota; class Flavobacteriia; order Flavobacteriales; family Weeksellaceae; genus Chryseobacterium; species Chryseobacterium sp. WG23. Next base: position 305,638 of record NZ_JALCZE010000006.1, on the reverse strand, counting down.
TCACTAAAGAGAAACGTTGGTTATTGATATTTTTTGATACATACAGCAATTCGCCGGATGCAGATACCAGTTCAATTTTCTCAATCGGATAATCACTTTTAATGAAAGTAGGCTCTCCCGGTTTAGTAGGGTTTGGATATAACACTACATTTTTTTCGGTACTTCTTGTCTCCTCTGTTCCTAAAGTGGGTGAAGTTACCTGAAACTGTACCCTGTTTGAAACCTCGGTATAAGAATCATTGGTAAACATCACCATATAATAATTTCCTGGTGTGGCAGGTACTGCCGTTCCCTGAATCGTTTTTGTTCCCTGTGTAATCCCATCAAAATAAGTATAAGAAACAAAATTATCATCCGGAGTCTGAATATTCTGCGGATAAATTCCTAACCAGTCTTTAATAATCCCCGGAGAATCTGTCCATGATGCGGTGATGCTTTCTCCAAGGGTATAAACCGGCTTGTTGGTCCATAATTCAGTAACAATATCTCCTACTTTAAAGAATACTTTTTCTCCAATTCCGGTATAGTCATCTTCCAATAAATACTGAGCGTAATAATACCCTTTTGGAAGACCCGTAAAGTTGAGGGTTCCTGACGCCGTTGTCACATAGCTCCATTTTAAAGAATTAGTGGTTCCCGGAGTCTGTCCCATTTTGTAGATACCAATCCAGTCTTTCACCAGGTTGGGTCCGTTGCTGAAGTTAATAACTACTGTACCTCCTACAGGATACGCATCAGCTGTGGTTTGCAGCTGAACTTTCGGACCTACATAGAAGCTTTTTCTTCCCGTAATTTCAGTATAGCCACCGTTGGCAAAAAAGCCTGCAAAATATTGTCCTTTAGCAGCTAAGCCATTATTAAAAGTAACTGTTCCTGCAGTCTGTCCGTTGGTATAAATAAATCCTTGAGAAGTTGTAGTGGCTGGAGTTTGTCCTTTTTTATAAAGCCCCACCCAATCCTGCTGATTTCCAGGGCCTCCTGTGAAAGTGGCAACTATCGGTTCGTTTTGGGTATATTCAGTTTTATCTAAAGCAAATGTAGGATTGGAAACCACACTTCCTACGATTTCAAACTGTTTTACATCACTCCAGTCGCTCCATTCAAGGTTTCTGTCTCTGTAACGTGTTTTCACATAATAAGTACCATTCGGGATAGAATTAGTCGCCAGCATTACTTTTGTAATATCTACTCCATCATTAAGGTTTTTGGCTTTATCCGGATTTCCGTTTCCGTCTTTTCCGAACCAGTTTTCAAAATCACGGTAGACTTCTTTTTCAATAACAGAAAAATCTGCTGCTTTACTGATCAGAAACTGGGTAGTATTTAAAAGTTCCCCGGTTGAAGATGAAAATGCACTTCCATTCAATGTTAAAGGTAAGGTAATTGGGCCGGTAAAAGTATTGGTAACAGATGGTTTCGCTGGTTTCGGCTGGTTCTTATACCTGTGGAAAGAATCTACCAGTTCATTATTTTTCTTCGTGTATATTCCTCCGATAGAGTAACATTCTACATCTACTTTCCCGCTTTGTACATCTACTTCTACGATCTGGTATGTCCAGTCTGTTAACGTTTTCTGAACATCATCAAAATCCTGCTCATTAGACATTCCCCAATACTGATCCCAGGCAGTTCCTCCGGAAATGATTTGGTAGTTTGGTGTATTTTTCAGCTGTCCTCTGTGGTACAGGTGATGGTGAGCTCCTACGTGCATTAAGTATTTATCGGAAGTCACTAAAAGAGGTACTGCATTATTTCTTACCCAAGTAGAAATATCTCCTACATATTGCTCTGCCTGATAAGGCCTGTGGCTTAAAGAGATGATCCAGTCTACCGTAGGATCATTGTTGGCTTCATTTAAAATCTGTTGCAGCCAGGTCTGCTGTGCTGCTCCGGTATGTTCAGAGCTCAAACTTACAAACAATACATTACCGGCCTGCTGAGCATAATAATTTTCATTTCCGGAAGTGATATTCTTGTATTTAATCTCATCAATATAAAAATGAGCATAATAAGAATTCATTCCTAAAGTTCCATAGGTTTCATGATTTCCTACGGTTGTCTGAATAGGCAGGTAAGGTGATAATTTGATATTCTTTTTAAAATGAACATTTTCATAATGATCCAATGTTCCTACATCTACCTGATCTCCCACCATAAATGTAAGGGCAATATTATCCGAAGGATCAGCCATTGCACCATACTTTTGCTTTAATTTTTTAAAAGCATTCAAAGTAAGACTATCATATCTTGGTTCTGCCTTGATCTGATTATCTCCCATGATCAGAAAACGGATTTTCCCATCAGCCGTTACAGGCTGTCCCGGCAAGGGAAGCGTTCTGAAATTATAAACCGCAGATTCACTGGTTCCCGTTTTTATCTTATAATAGTATTTTGTATTGGGCTGTAAGTTGGCCACTTTTGCCGTGTGATAATAATAATTGTTATTATATCCTGTATCCGAGAAGATATTGGTTGTCCCGGTTACGGTTACATTCAGGTTTGTTGGAGAGTTTCCATAAATTACGGTTGTTTCGTTATTAGAAGCTGTCTTCCAATTGACGATCATAGAATTCGGGGTAGGGTTTTGTAAATAGGGAAACAAAGCCTGCCCGAATGCCATCTGGACCGCGAAACAAAAAAAGAAGAAATAATGTTTCATAGTGGTAATTTTAAATAGCATATAGAGTTTTAAATTGTAAATCAGTATTTTAAAAATATTTATTCAGATTTTTATTTCGGGCAAAAGTAGACTTCCCATATAAACTCTGGCTGATGGAATCGTAACGAAAATGTTAACTTTTCAACAAAAACTCAGTGAAAAAATTATAGTTTTTAGTATATAATTTGTTTGGATTATTTAAAAACTATTTTGTACATTTGCAACCTGTTATTCAACCTCTGACGAAAAACGTGTAAGTTGCTTAGCTTTAACATTTTATTTATTAATAATGGATTTATTAAAGTACGTACAAGACAAGTACATTACAAAAAAAGAATTCCCTGAATTCAAAGCAGGTGATACCATCACTGTGTATTACGAAATTAAAGAAGGACAAAAGACAAGAACTCAGTTCTTCAAGGGAACAGTTATCCAATTAAGAGGTGCTGGATCTACAAAAACTTTTACTATCAGAAAAATGAGTGGTGATGTAGGTGTAGAGAGAGTATTCCCTATTAACTTACCTGCGCTTCAAAAAATTGAAGTTGATAGAAGAGGTAGAGTTAGAAGAGCTAGAATTTACTACTTCAGAGACCTTAGAGGTAAAAAAGCAAGAATTAAAGACGCTGCTTACAAGAAGAAATAATTCAGACAACAATACATACAAAAAGAGGCTGTTTACACATGTAGACAGTCTCTTTTTTTATCAATGTGTCTAGTCGAATCTACTAGACAAGGAAACGATCATATATTCAACAGCAATACTTGCTGTAAGTTTCACTCATTTTTCATCAGATACTGCAAAGGCGTAGATCCTGTATGTTTTTTGAAAAACTCTATGAATGCACTATCTGATGAGAAATCTAACACATAAGCTACCTCTCCTATAGAATTTCCCTCCACTAAAAGTTCAATCGATCTCTGAAGACGCCATTGCTGTCTCCATTCCTGATAAGACAGCCCGGTTTCTTTTTTAAAAATACGGCTTATTGTCTTCTCAACAGCGCCAATTTCTTTACCAAGGTTGGTCAACATAGGTGGTATAGAAAGACGCAACGTCCAGTTTTCCACTATTTTTTTTAACCTTCTGTCCTGAGGCATGATAAGCGCCAGTTTTTCTTCAGGAGCAGTAATCATTTCATCCCAGAATACACTTAGAATATTTTCCTTATTACGATCAGGAGCAGTCCATTCCCAAAAGCAGATCCTTTCAATAATTTCCTTCAATAAAGCATTGACATGTAAAACTTTAAGGCCAGTTCTCATATGACTTTCAGCATAGCTTTCATCAAAATAGATCGATCTGTACGCTACCATATTCCGAAAATTCACCCTGTGAACTTCATGAGCCGGAATCCATAGCATTCTGAACGGCGGAAGGACAAACTGTCTGTCAGAAGTGGTAACCGTCATACAGCCTGAAGGAGCATACAGCAACTGGGCTTTAGTCTGATGAAAATGAAACCCGGAATCATGCAAAACCATATCAGAAGCAATTCCTATTACTTTTCCGGTGATGATATCTGCATCAAATTCCTGATCTTGTTTCAGTATAGCCATGTCCTATTTTCGATATTTTTTGTTTTTATATCATTATAAATATACATTCAATTTTTCAAAACTTTGCAAAAAAAAAAAAATGAAAAAGAGAAATCCGCTTTGGCTGATGATATTACTGGTAATGCTTCCACAATTTGCAGAAACCATATACAGTCCCGCTTTACCGCTGGTACAGGAACATTTTGGAGTAAAAGAAGGGTCGGCAGCACTCACTATCAGCCTGTATTTCATAGCATTTGCGCTGGGAGTGGCATTTTGGGGTGTTCAGTGCGACAGGATCGGAAGGAAAAAATCATTGGAGTATGGGCTTATTACTTATGGAATAGGAAGTCTGGCCGCTGTCTTCGCCCCCAATTTCACCGTATTGCTTATTGCCAGGATTATTTCAGCGTTCGGAATTTCTGTAGGGTCTATTGTTACCCAAACTATGCTGCGTGACAGCTATGATAAAGAGAACATCAGTAAAGTGTTTTCCTGGATTGGAATAGGTTTATCCATCAGCCCGGTTATCGGTATGATTACAGGCTCTGTATTGGCTTCTACTACAGGACATCAGGGCATTTTCATCACCTTATACCTGCTGGCTGTTTTATTTTATATCCTTTCCAGAAGAAAGGTATTTGAGACCCGTCATCCGGGAAAAGAAATAAACAGGAGAACCCTGGCAGATCTATTAAAACGAATGTTACAAGACCGTGAAATTATCCAATGCTGTTTACTAATCATGAGTTTTAATGTACTTTTATTCTCCTATTATGCACTGGCTCCTTTTATTTTTAAAGAAAATCATTATTCTTCCTATGCTTTTGGATACAGCAGTATTATACTTGCTGCAGGAACCTTTATAGGGGCAAAGTTTAACAGGTTTTTGTTATTTAAGAATATCTCACCCAAAACTTTAGTGAAGATAAGCACATTCGGATCATGCATTGCTTCAGCTTTTGTATGGATGCTGGCAGGTAAAGGAATATACTTTTTACTCCCTTATTTTTTTATTGTCATGACATTCAGCATTGCCATTCCCAATATCCTGAGTACTGCATTGGTACAGTACAAAAATGAAACAGGAAGTGCCGGAGCCCTGCTGGGCCTTATCTACTATAGTATGATAGGAGCAGGACTGATAAGCGTTGGATATATTCAGAACTTAGGACTTTCTTCCCTCATTTTTTCAGGAATCGGAGTCATTGCCCTATTTATATTTAGTGAGAAAAAGAATTAATTTAATGTGGAGCATCATATAAAATATGATTACTAACAATATATACAAATAACAAATACCGGTTATTAACCTTTTTACAGCTTAAAAGCTTAGAGCCTGTTTAAATTTTATTCAGGAATTCTTATATATTTTGTTATCAGATGTATTTTGTTGACAAGACTCAATAGGTCAGTTTGAAATTATTTTTTGATTAAAAAGATGAACGCAAAGCTTATGAATAATTCCGCTTTATTTTAAGTGGGCAAAGTGATGCGGCTTCGTCGCTGATGAAGATGTATGCATACGCTTCGACGAATCAACTTCGTTGATTCTATCCTTTGCTCCCTGAAAATACGGATAATGAAGATAAAGCTTTGTCTTAGGAAAACACATCATCAGTACATTATCTTTTTAATCAAAAAAATCCTTAAAGAATGTGATTTGGATAAAGATTTGAATGTTATACAAAAAATCAAATTTAGAAATTTAAACAGGCTCTTAGTATTTCAAACAGTAAAATATTTGAAATACTAAGCCTTTTCATTTCTATCCTATTGTATAAAGTCATATAAAGCTTCAAAAAATTTAGGATAGACCTCAATATGTGGTAAGTGACCTACATTGTCGAGTTCCACGAGTTTTGAGCCTGAGATCTCCTGCTGGGTTTTCTTTCCCAATTCCTGATATTGCCCCATTTTAGGCTGAAGCTCTTTAGGTGCTCTATCTTTTCCTATTGCTGTTCTATCCCTCGTCCCTATGATCAGTAAGGTTGGGGTTTTTATATTTTTAAATTCATAGCAAACCGGCTGGTTATAAATCATATCGGTAGTCAAGGCAGCATCCCAGGCTACCTGTGGATAGTCCTTATGAAGCGTCCATCCGGCAATCAGATCCAGCCAGGGCTGATATTCGTCTTTCCATTTATTGTCATAATAAAACTTCAGCTGATAATTTTTATAGGTTTCGGCTGTATTTTTAAGTTCTGCCTGGTATGCCTGATCTATAGTCTGATATCCTGTAAATGTTTTATAATCTTCAAGACCTATGGGATTTTCAAGGATCAGTTTCTGAACCTTCTCAGGATAAAGAAGGGTAAACCTTGTAGCCACCATTCCCCCCATTGAATGCCCCAAAACAATAACTTTATCAAGCTTTAATTCATCCAGAATGGCCTTGGTATTTTCTGCCAGCTGTGAAAAAGAGAACTGGTAACTTTGAGGTTTAGACGATTTACCAAATCCTATCTGATCGGGAATAATTACCCTGAAACCTTTAGCAGACAAATCTTTAGCGGTCTGCTCCCAATAGGCCCCATTAAAATTTTTACCATGAAGAAGCATAATTGCTTTTCCGTTGGAATTTTGGGATTTTACATCCATATAAGCCATCTTTAGATCATTATGCTGAGATTTTAAATTCAAAAAATGAACATCGTAGGGGTATTTATATTCTGAAAGTACAGCATCCAAAGGTTTTACCTGGGAAAATACTACTCCCGGGCTAACGGTTAATACCAACATCGTAATTATATTTCTGAAATATTTCATGAAGTTTATTTTAGCTATTAAAATTAAAAAAACCGCTTCAAAAGAAGCGGTTTTCAACTGTTATTTTTATTTAAATATGATTTTAAGATAATTCGGCAACGGAAATTTCCTTTTCTTTTTTGGAAGGCAGGTTCATTAAAACAATGGCAAAAAGAATCAAAACGATACCTACCCATTGTATTAAAAACACCTTTTCACCTAATAAAACAAAAGCCATCGTTACTGAAACCGGAAGTTCCAGAGACGAAACAATACTTCCCAGTCCTAACCCTGCATTCGGGAAACCAATATTGAATAAGACTGGTGGAATAATGGTACCAAACAGCGCTAAAACAAATCCATATGTCCAGAATATTGAATAATTAAAGGAGTGAATATGTTCCGTATTTTCTGTAAAGTTTAAATACAGTGATTGTAAGCTATCAAAATACATGGGACCTATCTGCGCAAAGAATAAAAATGTGAAAACCACAACAGAACCTCCCGCCAGCATAATAATACTCTTTCTGAATACCGGAAGATGGGTAGCCAGTGTATTGGACGTAAACATCGTCAGCGTGTATGAAGCAGCTGCCATCAATCCCCAGAATACTCCATGCCAGTCCAGTTCTATTTCCATATTGATAAGATTGGTAGCCAGTACTGTTCCCAACAATACAATCACTACGGAAACTACTTTTCTTGCATTAGGCAGTTTTTTTGCCAGAATACTCTCTACTACCACACTGAACCAAACCGACTGCATCAGCAGCACAATAGCAATGGAAACATTGATATACTGTACAGCGATATAGTAAAACAAACTGGTTCCTCCCAGGGAAGTTCCTGCAAGTATTAACATTCTTACTTCCTTAGAATTCGGTAATGATAATTTTTGTCTGGAGGTAATCGTCTGAATAAAATTCAGGATCAGCAAACCAAGCAGTCCCAATACAAACTGAGAAGTAGTAACTTCTGAGGTTGTAAAACCGTCATGATACGCCATTTTCACAAAAGTGGCTAACATACCATATATACTAGCTCCAATTCCTACAAATAAAACACCTTTTAGTATATTTTTCTTCTTCATAATTTTTTTTACAGCCTGCAAAGTTACGACATATAAATTAAACTATCCCTGAAGCTTAGTCATAACAGATAAAATAAGATCCCCACAAGCAAGCTTGTGAGGATCTCTGAAATTATTGATGATAAAAATTAATTATTTTTTTACGATTACTTTAGAAGTAGCTTCAAAACCAAGTCCTTTCACTTTTATCAAATATACTCCATTTACTAAACGAGTGGTAGAAATAGCCTTTTTAGCATCCGGTGAAATTTTATCTTCAGAAGAAACCAGTTTACCACTTGTATCATACAATTCTACACTTACTTTTCCAAGAGCGTTGCTTGGGAAGTTAATATAAAACTCATCTTTGGCAGGGTTCGGATAAATAGAAATCTTACTGTCTTTCACAGATTTCACTTCATTTGTAGCCAGCGTACATTCTGCAGGTACTGAGAAATCTTCCAACTGGTCATTGATATTATTTTTAAGTCCTGCTGAAGCATTCACTCCCAGTCCTCTTCTTGCAAAAACATTCCAGATCATACATTTATCCTGACCTTGGGTTGTTGCTGTCTCTGCAGCTAATATAGCATTTCTTCCATCTATAAATGAAGGGTTACAGCCCTGAAGCTTCAATGCATCGGTAACTAACTGTAATACTCTGCTGCTTCCGTTAGTACTGTTTGCCAATACATCAGATGAATAGCCATATTTTTCAACATATTTCCAGTGAAGATCCCACAGCATGGTTGCCCAAACAAATCCAATAGAATGGACATCAAGTGAAACTCCTCCACTTGAGTTATTGTACACCATACCATTAGTGCTTCCGTACGTATAATTATTGATGGTAAGATCCGGAGAATACTTGGCAGGCCTGATACCTCCACCGCTTATTGGCTGACCTCCTACATAGGTTCCCATTCCTCTTGGCACCGATGCATTATCGCCCGCTTTATTGGTAAGCATTAAAGCAAAGAAATCTGACCACCCTTCACCCATCTGCTCCTTACTAACGTTTGCATTTAAACAATTAGATCCTGCTCCTGTTAATCTATTAGATATACCGTGTCCATATTCATGAGTTACGATACCGTTATCAAAGCTTCCATCCGGTGTTACGCTCGTAGCCGGATCATTCTTAAGGGTAACATTTACCGTTACGTTAGCAGCAAGCTGACCTTTGATATAATCTCCTTCAGATTTAGCAACAAGAACCGTAGGAATTGTTACCGTAGGATCTGTTCCCGACATATTACCTATTGATTCGCCATTTACAGCATTGTTATAAATAATAACGGCTGTAGCTCCGGCATCCTGAAGGTTTTTTGTTTTGATAACGAAAGAACACGTCCCTCTTTCTACCAATCCTATTTTTCCTGTAAGTGATCCTGCAGGTAAGGCAGTACATCCTTCCGGAACCGAAGATAGCTGTACATTTCCTGTAACTCCGGTAGCATCCAATGGATTCCCAAATTCTGATACACCAGCTAAAGGTTTACGTATAACAGCACCGGCAGGAGTATTGTAGTAGAACAGCTGATTTACTTTACTCCATAAATACATCTGCATTCTAGGATTATAACCATCTTCCGGAGAAGAAAAATTGGCATTATTTAAACCGCCGCCATCCTGGGCTTCCGCATATACATAATCATCATCTACCCCTCCTTTTCCAAAGTTGTTCTGCTGAAAGTTTTTAGCAGATTCTGTGAATCCAAACTGATAGAAAACATCATGAATTCTATTATTAAGATAAAATAAATTAGTGATCGCCGCATTTCTGTTAGCAACAGGGGTTCCATTGATGCTAAAAGGGAAATCAAAGCTTCTTGCTGCACCGCCATCTACCGGTGTTCCGGGTAAATAATCAGGAGCTGTTAACGCTGTTCCTGCAACATCTTCATAAGCAAAAACGTTATTTCCTCTCGTTACTGTATAGTGATTAACACCATCAGAATGCCATCCTTCCGGAGAAGCAACGGAAATCCAAGGATTGGAAATAACTGATCTCGAACCAAAAGTAGGTGCCTCAATAGGCAAAGGGAAAACATTATAGGAAGCATTGTCCGGAAGTAATAAGAAAGAGCTGTTTTGAGCTGTTTTATTCTCAGGACCTATCAATAAATTTCCAAGATGCTCACTATGATCATGTCCAACCTCTGAAGCATATGCATCAGGACGGAAATTACATGATAATGTTAAATTATTTTTCTCCAGAATATTCCCATTAAAAGCATCCACCAAAATATTCCAGTAATTTGGAGATTTAGGTTCCATCAGGCTGTATTCGTATACAAGACGTAAATTTCCGTTTCCATCATTAGCATATGCCAGCCTCTGATTGGCTGATCCGGTTCCTTTCTTATTATTTTTCTCAAGATATTCCAGGATAGTAAAATGGGCAATATCAGCATTATTTAGCTCCTCTGCAATCTTTTGAAGGGCAGTACTTTTATTAATAACGGCAACACTTGATGTTGCTGAAGTATAATCCTTAATAAAGTTGTCTGTAAAGTACACCACTTTATGGTCCTTAATAAGTGCCGTTCCTACCGAACTGTGCACTGGTAAGCCATTGTAGGTTTGTACAAATTTTACAACATTTCCATTCAGTGACTTTGAGTCATCTACATTATCTACAATAAAATTCGTAAGGTCAGATTTCTTATATTCTCTTATTTTGTTTTGAGAAATATAATCCTTAATCAACCTTTCATTATCTTGTCCAAACATAAAAGCCGGAAATGCTGAAAACACAGCAAACAAAAGAGGTAAAGTTTTATTTTTCATGTCAATTATTAAAGCCGCTAATCTACAAATAATTCACAAAACAAAAGCTTATTTATTATTTTTTCAATTAAAATAAATTGATACAGATATTTTTTTTGTTAAAAACAGCAATTAGATAATTCTCAATAAAGAGAATCTATAGTCTTTTACAAGAGTATGAAACGGCATACAGTTATCATATTCATTATTTTTGCTTCCATATTTATCCTGAACTCTAACAAAAAAACTGCCCTCACAGACAGTTTCGTTATCGTTATTTATTTTTTTATAATTCTACCTACGTTTGTTTCACCTTTATCTGACGTAACTTTTACAACATAAACACCCTGCTGCCTGTTTTTCAAATCTGCATCAAATGTTTTTCCTTCTATCGTTTTTGTAAGCACTACATTACCATTCAAATCCAATATTTCAAGCTTTCCTGATCCCATTTCTCTATCCAAAGCTCCTTTAAATCTGCCATCAGTAGGATTAGGTGTAATAGTAAGAGTACCCATCGCTGTTTCAGAAGCATTTCTCGAACATACAGCATCCAAATCGTAAGGATAGAATGGATAATGATTCCAGCTCATCGTTTCAACAGTCCCTGTAGGAGTACTAGACTGTACTGTCATCACAAATTTATATTTGGCCATTGATCCCTGAGGAATATTAATATCTGAAGGATAAAAATGAAAATTAACATAATTACCTCCATTATAAGTTGGGGTTGTAGAGATCCCATAATCCAGACCGGTACTAATATCCCGGAGAACCAGCTTACTATTCAACAGAACACCTCCTGCAGGTAAAGTGTATTCACCGGTAATATTAAAATCTCCCGGCATACCACAGCTATTAAATTCATAGAAAAATTTTAAAGTTCCTCCCCATGACGGAGGGATACAAATAGCATTAACTATTTCATCAAATTTGGGCATCTCGGTAACAGAGCTAAAAACAAAAGACTGATTTCTAGGATAATAAAGCCGTGGCAGTATTCCGTAATCAGGATCATCTACATTACTTTCAATGCTACCTGTATAAGATCCTCCGGCACTCGCAATAGAAGCTCCTGTTGCAGAAGACTGGCTGTTCGGACTCATATGTATTATTACGAATTTAGCGCCTCTAACTGCTTTAAAATTGGTTACATTTTTAAAAGCTCCCGGTGTATTAAGTGCTGTATCATAATAATTTGCTAAATATGAACCTGTGGATAAATCACCGCTATTTCGGGAACCATCGGTAAGTACTATAACTACAAGCTTGGAACTTCCATTTTTATGCAAAGAAGTCTGAGGACTTACAATTTCCGGGCTATAGACTCCATCCAGTGCTTTTCCCATCAATCCTAGCGCTTCATGAAAATGCTGCCCATAATTAAGTCTTCTTACGAGATAGGGTTCCGGAAATATAGAAGTTACAAAATCACTCTCAATATATATTCTGGGAGTAAGGCCTAAGCTGGGGCCACTATTTAAACCTGCTCCATAATGAACTACGGCATATCTGTTTTTTGAATGGCAAGCCATAAGACGCTCAATCAATTTGGCAGCAGTAAGCCGCATCTCTTTGAAGCGTGCATTAGTAACTGAGGAACCATTGTCCAGGCAAATAATATAGTCTGTCTGTGCCTGTAAAGAATTCCCAAGCATTAGCCATGCAAAAAGGAAAAATAAAAATGTTTTTTTCATAAATCAATACTTTTAAATTAGGATTAATTAAAAATAAACATTAATAAATTGTATTATATGAAATGTTTTAACGTTAACCAATCATTAACGTTAAAATAATTTTAAAATTTCAAAGGATTTTTTTAAGGCCTCCATAATAAAACAAAAAAAGCCGCTCAAATGAGCGGCTTCATATTATCAATGGTTTCAAAGATTATTTACCTTCTTCCATTTTTCTTTTCAATTCTGCTAATGCATCGATATCTCCAAGAGTTGATCTTTCTTCATTGTTTGAAGAAGAAACATTTCTAGAAGAAGAGTCTTTCACATTTTTCTTTTCCTCATCTCTGAAGATTCCTGTGTGAGAAACTACTACTCTCTTGAATTCTTTGTTGAATTCGATTACTTTGAATTGAGCATCTTCACCTTTTTTGATTTTAGATCCATCTTCTTTCTCTAATAATCTTGAAGGGCAGAATGCTTCTACTTCAGCATCTTCGAATTGTACAGAAGCTCCTTTATCATGAACTTCTACAGCTTTACCAGCGTGGATAGTTCCTTCAGCATACTTAGTTTCGAATTTATCCCATGGGTTTTCAGTCAATTGCTTGTGACCTAGAGATAATCTTCTAGCCTGGATGTCTAATTCAAGAACTACAACGTCTAATTTATCACCTACTGCACAGAACTCAGATGGGTGCTTGATTTTCTTAGTCCAAGAAAGATCAGAAATGTAGATTAATCCGTCGATACCTTCTTCTAACTCTACGAATACACCAAAGTTAGTGAAGTTTCTTACAGTTCCTACATGCTGAGATCCTACCGGGTACTTAACCTCGATATTCTCCCATGGATCTTTAGATAATTGCTTGATACCAAGAGAAATTTTTCTTTCTTCTCTATCTAAAGTTAATACTTCAGCTTCTACTTCATCACCTACTTTCACAAAGTCACCAGCAGATCTTAAGTGAGTAGACCAAGACATTTCAGAAACGTGGATTAATCCTTCTACCCCTGGAGCGATCTCTACGAATGCACCATAGTCAGCAAGAACTACTACTTTTCCTTTTACTTTGTCTCCTACTTTCATGTCAGCAGAAAGAGCATCCCAAGGATGAGCTTCTAATTGCTTCATACCTAATTGGATTCTTGTTTTCTCGTCATCGAAATCAAGGATTACCACTTTTACAGTTTGTCCGTCTTCAAGGATTTCAGATGGGTGGTTCACTCTAGACCAAGAAAGATCTGTAATGTGAATTAATCCGTCTACACCTCCTAAGTCGATAAACACACCGTAAGAAGTAATGTTCTTAACAGTACCTTCAAGAACTTGTCCTTTTTCAAGCTGAGCGATGATTTCTTTTTTCTGACCTTCGATATCTGCTTCGATCAATGCTTTGTGAGATACAACTACGTTTTTGAACTCAGGGTTGATTTTCACAACTTTGAACTCCATAGTTTTACCTACGAACTGATCGTAATCTTTAATTGGCTTAACGTCAATTTGAGAACCTGGTAAGAATGCTTCGATTCCGTGAACGTCAACGATCATACCTCCTTTAGTTCTAGACTTAACAAAACCGTTAACGATTTCTCCAGTTTCGTGAAGTTCGTTTACTTTATCCCAAGCTTTAAGCGTTCTGGCTTTTCTGTGAGATAACTGTAACTGACCAGTTTTGTCTTCTCTTTTGTCAACCATTACTTCTACCTCATCACCTACACTTAGGCCTTGGTTGTAACGGAATTCGTTAAGAGAAATAACACCTTCTGATTTGAAGTTGATGTCTACGATAGCTTCCTTATCAGTTAATCTTACTACTCTACCTACTAAAACGTCATTGTCGTTTAGGCTGTTTAGAGATCCGTTGTAGATTTCTTCTAAGTCGCTTTTTTCTTTTCTCGCATCTGCATCAAGACCTGATTCGAAAGAATCCCAATCAAATTGTTCTGGTGCTACGTTTTGGTTTAAAATAACCTCTGCTGAATTTGTCTCTTTTGACATTTTCTAATAAAATTTGTATTCCTTCTTTTTTAATGATTTGAATAAATGTGGATTTAAAAAATACGGAAGTAATTAATTTTTAATATTTTACCTTATCAAACCTCTCCCACAAAAAGTGGATGCAAAGATAAGGAATTTATTTAATATGAACAATGTATTCCCAGACTGTTTTTCATTACATATCAATAGATTTGAAGTTGTAGTGTAATACATTTGCCATCAGAATTGTTTACTATTAAGAACATCATGTTAAGAAAGCTCATTACTAAAAAATATACCATGCAAAAAAAAATTCTTCTTGTTTTAATCGGTATACTATTTTATAGTATCAACATGATAAAGGCCTGTACTATTTTTTCATGCTCCAGAGGAGGGGAAGTATTTGCTGCCGCTAATGAAGACGACACTACTCCATTTACAAGGATATGGTATAACCCAACCACAAGAGACAGATATGGATCCGTATGTTTTGGAGGTCCTGATATGCAGGTAGCTTCTGCAATGAATGAATATGGATTGTTTTTTGATTTTGCTGCAGCCAATTATGACATCAGCAAACTGAAACAGCTCAACATTTACAAAGGATTTCTGATGTGGGAAGTTTTGGGAAAATGTAAAAATGTAAAAGAAGCAATAGCGATCATCAAAAAGTATGATTACAATTCTCCTTCCCAGGTCTTGTTAGCGGACAAAGAAGGCAATTCCATTTTGATCAATCCTAAAGGCATTATTGAAAAAAAAGGTGAGTTTCAGGTTAATGCCAACTGCAATAGCATTAATGGAAAATTATCATGCAGAAGACCGGAAATTGTAAACGAAGAACTTTCTGCCTCAAAGAATATCAGTCTGGATTTTTTTAAGAATATTTTAAACAAAACCCACCAGGAAGGAGACCTTCCAACCCTATACTCTACGATCTGCGATCTAAAAAGAGGAATTATCTATGTTTATCTTTTCCATGATTATAATAATGTATATACAATTGATCTAAAAGCTGAACTGAAAAAAGGATATCGTATTGAAAATCTGGCCGACCATTTTCCTGTTTCTTTTGCTTACGAAAGTTTTTCAAAAAATCACTCATTATATGCAAAGGAATCTATACTTCAGGAGATGAAAATCAAAGGCACAGATTCAACCATTGATTATTATCTTGCAGAAAGCAGCAAACAGCTTCCTCAGAACAAAAACTTAGACTCAGCTTTATTAGAGGTCGCCTTACAGCTTGTAAAATATTCATGGAATGAGCATACTCATGGCGGAATGTGGGATTATTGGTTCAGTTTTCCAAAAGGATATGAAATACAGCAATATCAGGATGCCAGGCTTACATCCGCAGAAAAAATTTTTAATTATTTATCCGAAAAAGAAAATCCGGATCTCAAACTTAAAAATTTCATTTACGAAATGTATGGATATGTCAATCTCATACAAGGAGATCATACAACGGCAAAAGAATACTATAATAAATCTGTTTCCAACCCGGAAGATTCCTACAAGGTAACTTTAATACGGGGAAAAGAAATACTCAGCCGGATTAGATAAAAGGGAGCAAAGAATAAAGACAAGAGACTTTGAGATTGGAGATTAGTGACAGGAGCCGCGCAACTATCAACTATCAACTATCAACTATCAACTATCCACTATTAACTATCAACCATCACCTCTCCCACCACTACAACCTACCGCCTAATTTCTTACCTTTGCACCATGGAATTAGAATCAATTTATCAAAAACTGCAGATTCAGGAAATGAATCAAATGCAGAAATCTACATACACTGCCTCTGAAAACAATACCGATATCGTCCTGCTTTCTCCTACCGGTTCAGGAAAGACTCTTGCTTTTTTATTTCCGGTTCTCAGAAATCTGAAAAAAGATGTGCAGGGTGTGCAGGCTTTACTATTAGTTCCTGCCAGAGAATTGGCATTACAGATTGAACAGGTTTTCAAAGCAATGGGAACAGATTTCAAAGTTTCTGTGTGCTATGGAGGTCATGATAAAAAAATTGAGGTCAATAATTTAATTGAGGCTCCCGCTGTTTTAATCGGAACTCCGGGAAGGGTTGCCTACCATATAAGAAATAATAATTTTGATCCGAAACCCATTCAGACTTTAGTACTGGATGAATTTGATAAAGCATTGGAATTAGGATTTCACGAGGATATGGAGTTTATTTCCGGCTCACTGAAAGGTCTTTCACAAAGAATTCTGACCTCAGCTACAGCAATGGATGAAATTCCAAAGTTTACAGGCTTAAAGAATGAAAAGACCATTGACTTTTTAAAATTAAATGAAGTAAAGCCGGATATCCAATTACGGAAAGTGATGACTATTTCTGAGGAAAAGCTAGATACTTTATTCAATTTAATCTGCAAGATCGGAAATAAAAGAACCTTGATCTTCTGCAATCACCGTGAAGCTGTTGACAGGATTTCTGAGCTTTTAAGAGAAAAAGGTATCGACAGGGAAACTTTCCATGGCGGAATGGAACAGGATGAGAGAGAGCGTGCTTTACTGAAATTCAGAAATGATTCTGCAAGAATTCTTATTACGACTGATCTGGCTTCCCGTGGACTTGATATTCCTGAAGTGGAATCTATTGTTCATTACCAGCTGCCTCCAAAAGAGGATGCCTTTATTCACAGAAACGGACGTACCGCCAGAATGAACGCCAAAGGTTTTGCTTATCTTATCATGACTGAAGATGAGAATTTCCCATTCATCAAAAATAACACACCTGAAGAAAGTGTAGCCGGCTTTACTAAAGTTCCGGAAAAAACACCATTTCAAACCATTTATATCAGTGCCGGAAAGAAAGACAAAGTAAATAAAGTAGATGTAGTTGGTTATCTCATTAAAAAGGGGGAACTCCAAAAAGAAGATATAGGCTTAATTGAAGTAAAAGATACTACATCCTATGTTGCTGTTTCCAGAAATAAAGTGAATGCTGTTTTGAGAAAGCTTCAGAATGAAAAGCTGAAAGGGAAAAAGGTAAAAATGGAGGTTGCTTATTAAGATCAGGTATACATGTTATTACGAACTATATCTTATTAATATTTTAAACCACAAAAGTCACAAAAGCTTTTAACACTTTAGTTATTTTAAAGGCTGGCTTTGCGGGTAAAAGTACACTTAAGTTCCTGAAAATCTTTGATTTTTCTCTTTGTGAACGTTATTTTATCCGTAGCCTTTTACACTCGCTTAAGTGTACTAAAGTTTTTAGAAATAAAATTTTTGTGACTTTTGTGGTAAAAATATACACAGATGTTGAGCAGTAATAAGATATTATTATTTTCTCTACCAAATAAATCCTGGTACGAACTATATCTTGTTAGCGATTAATTTTACAAACCACAAAAGTCACAAAAGCTTTTAACACTTTAGTTATTTTAAGAGACTGGCTTTGTGGGTAAAAGTACACTTAAGTTTCTTGAAAATATTTGATTTTCTTATTATATGAACTTTTACATACAGTAAGCTTTTAAAGTATTTAGAGATAAAACTTTTGTGACTTTTGTGGTAAAATATGATAGGTAAGACTACTTAATTCCTCTCACTCTTGTTGGAAAAATATACACAGATTTTGAAGCTGTAATAAATAAAATATCATTATTTTCTCCGCCAAACGTTACATTGGAGGTCCATTTTTCAGGAATGGAAATATGATAGATTTTCTTACCGTCCCGGTTAAAGATATGTACGCCATCTCCTGTTAAGTAAAGATTTCCGTGTTTGTCCAAAGTCATTCCATCTGATCCCATTTCGCAGAAGAGTTTTTTTTCTGACAGCTTTCCTTCTCCAAGAATATCATAAACATAGGTTTTTCCAGCATCAATATCTGAGAGGTACAACTTTTTCAATTTCTCGCTTCCTATAATTCCATTGGGCTGTGTAAAGGTTTCCAGCTTGACAGTTTTACCTTCTTTATTTCTGTAGTAGAGACTTTTATGCTCTAATTCCTGTTTAAAATCAGTCCAGTAATCTCTTTCATACAAAGGATCTGTAAAATACATTCCCCCTAAAGCATCATTCCATACATCATTGGGTCCGTTCAGTCTTTTTCCTTCAAATCCTTTCAGAATAACCTCTACTTTTTTATCTTTTGATATTTTCCAGATCTCTCCCTGATCATCAGAGCAGGTAATCAGATAACCGTCCTTATCAAAATGAGTTCCGTTTGCCCTTCCTGTCTTATCCAGAAATTCTATGACCTGATTGCTTTTCCAGTCCCAATAGTAGATTTTATCATTAGGTTGATCCGTAAAATAAACATTTCCTTCATGATCTGCTGACGGTCCTTCCGTAAAACTAAACTTGTCTGAAACCTTTTCAGGCTTTACTCCTTCATAAAACATTTTACTATAATTTACTGATTGACAATTTATCAATGCGAAAACCAAACCAATCAGTCCTATTTTACAGATATTCTTCATACTTCATTTTTAAAACTGCAATTTACAACTTGCAAGATAGGATTCAAAGTTATTTTATCATTTTGATCTATTATAACTTTAAAATAAAAATGTCCCAATTGTCCTATTTTTTAAGTAGATCATATTAGTAGTGGAAAAATATAATCCGGAGCTTTGCAGTAGTAGAATCAATAAGTTTTTCACAAAAAAAACAGTCCTAAAACAAAATTGATTTTACGATACAATATTACCATAATACTTTTATAGCATACGATAATGAGTGCAGAGTCCAACAACATCAAGTCTTTGGAAATCGAAAATGAAGATTTTAGAAATTCAGTAGGAACAATGGATGAAACGGGGAAAAGAAAGTGGATCTTCCCGAGAAAACCCAAAGGAAAATATACCAATTACCGGAATTATACCAGCTACGTTTTGCTTGCTTTGTTCTTCGGACTGCCTTTTGTAAAAATCAATAACAACCCTTTTCTTCTTATTAATGTTATTGATGGGAGATTCTTTATTTTCGGACAGTCTTTTTATCTTCAGGATTTTTTCATTCTTGCTTTAGGTGCCGTAACGTCGGTTATCTTTGTGATGCTCTTCACGGTGGTTTTCGGAAGAATATTCTGTGGCTGGCTGTGCCCCCAGACTCTTTTTATGGAAATGATTTTCCGTAAAATTGAATACTGGATTGAAGGCGACCGAAATAAGCAGATGAAACTCGACAGACAAGAATGGGATACAGAAAAAATAAGAAAAAGGCTCACAAAATGGTCGGTATTCCTTTTAATATCCCTTGCTATTTCTCACTTTATGTTCATGTATATCGTAGGGTATGAAGAGGTTTTCCGTATTATGGGTGAAGGCCCGGCCGAAAACTCACTCAAGTTTACCGCCATGCTGTTTTTCACCATGACGTTTTATTTTGTTTTTGCGTGGCTTCGTGAGCAGGTTTGTACATTGGTTTGTCCGTACGGAAGACTTCAGGGCGTTCTGATTGATAAGCAGACGATCAATGTATATTATGATTTTAAAAGAGGAGAAGGCCGATCAAAATGGAGAAATAATGAAGACCGAAAAGCTGCCGGGAAGGGAGACTGTATTGATTGTAACCAATGTGTAGTGGTTTGCCCTACAGGAATTGATATCAGAAATGGCCAGCAGCTTGAATGTGTCAACTGTACTGCATGTATTGATGCCTGTGATGAAGTAATGGACAAAGTAGGACTGCCCAGAGGACTGGTTCGTTATGCTACAGAAGCAGAAATTGAGAATCAGGAAAAATTTACTTTCACTTCAAGAATGAAAGCTACTACCGTTTTTCTGGCTTTACTCATTGGATTCCTTGGATTTTTAATGTACGACAGAGGATCTATGGAAGCCAAGTTCATCAAACCGGCAGGATCTACATTCTTTATTAAAAACGGTAAAATTACCAATACTTTCATTTATACCCTTCTGAATAAGTCTAACGATAAAAAGGTACTGACGATTAAAGTCATAATGCCTGCCCATGCAGAGATCACTTATTTTGGATCTGAAAAAATCATTTTGAAAGGAGATCAAATTCTTAAAGGAAACATCAATATCACCTTTCCTGAGGAAGATATTAAGTTTTCAAAACAGAATATGGTCATTGGAGTTTTTGATGAAAAAGGAAAAATGGTAGATTCATTTGAAACTACGTTTGAAGGACCATTTAAGCTTGTGTTATAGGTGGCTGGTGGCTGATGATGGCTGAATCAGGAAGTTGAGAGTCACCGGCTACTTTATATTATAAAATTACACCTTGTATTCCTTGATAAACTGAGTAGGGGTCATTCCGGAATTTTTCCGGAAGACTCTTACAAAGTAGGAATATTCTTCATATCCCAATCTGAAAGCGACTTCAACAAGGCTTTCATCAAGGTACATCAGCATTCTTTTAGCTTCCAGCACTACTCTTTCTGTGATGACATCTGTAGCTGTTTTCTGAACAACAGTTTGAGCTATTCTATTGAGGTGCTTGGGTGAAATGTTTAATAAAGAGGCGTAATAAGCAATCGATTTTTCATCAGGAAAGTGCTCTTCAATTAAATTTTCGAAATCCTGATAATGTTTAAAATAAGAAAGTCCGGCGGAGGAATCCAACCTGCTAAAATCTTTTGAAAACAACCTTGTAGCATTGATAAAGATCTGAGACATCAATGAAAGCATCAACCCTTCTTTCATAATATTTTTCCCCTGATATTCTTTTTCCAACTCCTGGAATAAGTGTATATTTTGTTTGAGTTCCAGGGTATCCAGCTGAAGTTTTCTTGGAAAAGATACAGATCCGAAAAATGGAAAATTTCTCAGCTTCTGATTTACATAGTGCATTTCATAAAACTCCTGGGAACAAAAGAAAATATATCCTTCAATATCTGCAGAAAGCTCCCAGCTATGAATCTGACCGGGAGACAGAAAGAAGAGACTGCCCTCTGAAACTTCATATTTTTGAAAATCGATTTCATGAAATCCTGTTCCACCTGTAAAAAGAACAGCAGCATAAAAATCATGCCTGTGAGGTTTTTCGATATGACGGTGCCCTACAACCAGATGATTTTTCATAGTATTAAAATAAAAGTCTGACGTATTTCTGCCAGCCTGAAAAAGATCAATATGAAGAACTGAAATCGAATTCATCACCTGCTATTTATAAAAGAAAACGGATTGAATATTGATAAAAGTAGTACAAATAAAGGGAAGTTGCAAATTTCAAATAAAAAAGGACATTTCACTTCAAAAAAAGTTAGAGCATTAAAGTAAATGCTCTAACTAAGGAATATTGTTAAATTATGATTTAATCATTATTCATTGTTGTTATATAGTGTAACATTTGATAAATACCTTTGTAAGGTGGTCCTTTCTCTACGTCAATAATTAAGGATGATTTATTATTAAAAGTCAATAAAAGTCTTGTAAAATTATCTGCTTTAGTAACTCCATTTTTAATTTCCTCAGATAAAGCAGGTTTAACATGTGTAAGATTATTATACTCTAGCTCTAATAGTTGGTTTTTTTTATTGAAAGCAATTTTAACATCTGTAAACAGCATCCAAGATTCATCATCTATAAAATATATTAAAATTGGAGTTTCATTTTCTTTTATTTTATAATTAATATTAGTTAATAAGCTAGTATTATTTTTAATTAGTCTTGTCTTAATTCCTTCTCCTCCCTTTCTATTGAAGAGAGATTCTAATATTGTTTTTTTTACCATAAATCTTATTTTAATGCCTTTTGTAATATAGTACCTGATCCTATTTTTTCGAAAGAATATCCAAAACGTTTTGCTACAGCAGGGTTTAAAAACCCATCATTTATAACTGCTGCTCCATAAATAGAAATTTTACTTGCTCCTTTTTCAGCAGCCTGTTTTTCCATTGTAGTAATTGTTGATCTCAATCCAGAAAGACTTTTTTTAGAAGTTTCCATTAAAAAAATATTTCTAGTATAAGTATTTCCTACCATTCCTTGAGTCCCATAAATACTATATGTTCCAATAGTCTCGGGTAAATCACGAGACGCTTGTTCAAGTGTTTCCTCTGCCATTGGAACAAGAAAACTTTTGACTTCTTTTTCTGCAACCTCTTTCGCCGCCTTTTCTATACCTTCTTCTACAAGTTCTGTCCCAATAGTTTTTATCCCACCTTTAATAATTGAACCAGAACCTAAAGTAACGACATCCAATGCAAGACCTCCAACTCCAAAGCCAAATTGCACCCAATTACCATCTCTAGCTCCTTCGTAGATATCTAGACCACTCCCTAAAATAGGTACAAAACCAGCACCAAATCTTGCTGTTTCACCTAAACTAAATCCACTAGTACTAAGGCTTACAGTTCCTATATTAGGGGATGCTGTTTTACCTTGTAAGGCTACATTTGCAATATTTGTTTCTTTGACACCATTGGAGTAAGTAGTAATTGATTCTATTCCCCCATCATAAGATAGTCCATCCCAATTAGCTGGTGAATTATTTGGATCAGGATTATTTATCTTTGATATCTCTAATCCTTCCAGCTCTCTCGCATCAACAACTCTGTTTTCAGAAAAATTATAATGTGACTGATAAGCGTATACTTCACTTAACGGGTCAACATTAAAGAACCTCCCCATCGCAGCATCATAATTTCTCCATCGGTAAGAACTCCATCTTGTTTCCCTCTGTTTTTCCTGTCCCTGACTAGAATATCTATATGATGGGTTTATTGTACCTACAGTGCTTAAGTCTCCTCCAAATTCCAGTCCGAAAGGATAATAATGGGTAGTTCTGTCTAATTTCAGGTTTCCGGAGGCATCTTTATAATACGCCACTCTGATGTTTCCAACCTGATCTGTATAATTGTAAATATAAATATTCTTTTCAAAATCAAAATACCCTTCGGAAGTGGGTACAAAACTTAATAAATCATTGTCATACTGAAACCCGTCCAGATAATCTGTTTTTTCTATAGTTTCCGTAAGGTTGCCTCTTCCTGATCCATAAATATAGATCTTTCGTAGCTTTATACCACCAGCGCTGTACAAGTATTTTGTATTACTTTTATAAGCAATGGTATCATCCTCAGGAACATAGTCTCTGTTAAACTTAATGTAGTCGGGAAGATTCAGAAAGTTATAATCGATCTGCAACATGCCTTTATCGACATGGCTGGTCATATTTCCATTATTATCGTAAGTAATTGGATTTCCTGAAGAGCTGGGATAACCTCCATTATTCCCCGAGGTATCATTTACTGTAATAAGCTTGTTCCCGGTATAGGTATAGCTGAGGTTATCCATCACTATAGTTCCTACATTTGTTAACAATCTGTTTCTTTTTAGAGTTTGGATATTTCCGTTGACATCATAGGTCAGGGTTTCATTATAATAATTGTTCTGCGGAACGGTCGTATTGGGTTCTGAGTATATTCCATTCTTTAGCCTATCCAATCCGTCATACTGATAATTATATCTTTTCAGTTTTCCATCATCCGAACTTGCCCAGTCGATCTCTGCAATATTTCCATTGTATTTTCCTGTAGAAACATTGGAATAGGTGGGATTTTGGTATTTAAGCTCATAGGCGAAGAGTTTTCCATTCAAATTAGCAGGATCATTAATCTTCGTCATCCAACCACGGATATTGTAAGCATAATCAATACTTTGAAGATTATTTCCTACCTTCTTATTGGAAAGTTGAGACAATTCATTGTAGGTATTTTGAGCCAGAATTTCAACAGGATTACTGTCTACCTGATGTTTATGTACCAATAATCTATTCTGAGCATCATACTCAAAATTTTCTGTAATGATTCTTTCGATATCAGTGTTTAATCTTTTATGCTTTGTAACCGCAGTTTGTGGAACTCCAGCAAAGTCCAGTTTTGATTCTGTCTTGGTGTATCCTCCTAAATGATTAATGGAATGTATTCCAATAGATCTGCCTTTGGTGTCATAATACATATAGTTCTTTGTCCATCCAATATCATTAGCTTCTGTATTTTTTACATAGCTTGCAGTGAGTAGTCCCTTTGTGCTTACCACAGAATTTTGAATATTATCCTGTAAAACATTACTTCCTTGTATTTGTGATGGAGTGGCAGATGATCCAATTGGATAAGTATCATAATAATTGAGACTTAAAAAATTATAGACTTTATCATATTGAGGATAGCCCGAAGTAACAGAATAATAGATATCCATTCCGCTATAGTTCATAGATAAACCAGGACTTCTGGTTTCACTATTGTTACCTTTAGTATCAGCATAATTCTGTTCTTCTAAACGGGTGCTTCCCATAGCCTGACATATCCCAGTCATAATTACTCTTGAAAACTGATCATATTTGGTGTACATCCACTGTCCTTTAGCTCTGAGATTGGCATCTTGTGTACCCACCAGTCTATCCTGTTTATCATACACCATATATTCCCAGTCTTTTCCAGGAAGCTTCTTTTCTACCAAACGGTTTCTGCCATCATAACGATATTCATAAGCTAATCCCTGTTGATCAGCCCATCCCCAATGTACTTTTTTTGATAACAAGGGAGGAATTACCCATGCTAACTGGTCATATTCATTATAAACATAATAGGTGTCTGCATTTTCTGTGACGCTGATTACTTTTCTTACCATCAACGTCTGTCCTTTTCCATTTTTGAATTCAATGGCTTGGTTTCCGTCTTCATCGGTCACTGTATTTTTGTAGAGCTGGCTTGCTCCATACATTCCTCCATACTCAATTGTCGATTTTGTAGCTCCGTTTTCCCAAATCGTGGTAGTAAACATTTTTATCACTTCCCCATCAACATTGGCAGCATAATCAAATTTAACAGGTTTATTACTCCAGTCATTACCTACTTGAATCTGCTGCTGGATTCTATCCAAAGGAGAATTTTCCAATGTTCTTTCTAAATAGATCTTTTCTCCACTATAGATGGAAGGTGCATTTCCCAAAGGTGAGGTATAAATTGCTCCATTCTGCGTACCAGACTGCGGAATTGGTAAATATCTTTTCGTTTGTCTTCCAAATTGATCAAGTTCAATTGGTACTACAATATCTTTCCCTGATGGGGTTACTTTTATGCCAATAATTTGTTTAGTCTTTCCAAATCCATCCAGATATTCAATATTTTCAACTTGTTTAGCATTTGGATTAGTAATTGTCACTGGTTCCAAATATGCCCTAGTTTGTATATAATTTTCTGTTAGTGTTTGACTCCAAACTAACCGATATATAAGTATAAAAGTAAATAAAACTATATTTTTTTTCATTTAGATTAGTTTTGCTTATTTAAAATTCAATTATTACTTAATTTATTTTACTTGTAATTATAATTATACTCAATTTCAATTTCTCCATCTTGATTTAATACAGATTTAAGTCTATTCATTACATCATATCTATATGTTTTTTTTATTCCTGATGAATCGATATTATTTGTTACTCCAATTAAAGGGTTGTAAGTAAATGTTGATATTTGACAATCTTTCAGTGCAGAATTTGTTCTGAAAACCTTTAGAGCATCAATTAAATCAATCTCTGTTGCTTCATCAATGTCTGAATTTGATTTTTTCACGATGTTTAACTGAAGATAAGCATTAGGATCTACAGGAGATAGTCCAAAAGCATTCATCACACTTTGATAAGTTGCACCTTCGATTTTTGCTAAAGGTAAAGTCTGATTATAACCGTAAATTAAAGTATAAACTTTTTCTTTTTCTTTATATTGTAACAAGTTACCTTTATTATCATATAAATCAAAAGTAGCTTCTGTATGATTTTGCAATTGTTTATCAAACTGAGTAAGAGAAGTTGGCAAACTATTATTTACGTTCTCATATTTGGTTTCAAATTTTTCGATTAAATAGCCATTTTTTTTAATTTCAGAAATTAAAGGAATGCTGATAACATTAGCATTAATGAGCTTTATATTATTAACGTCTGTTGCATATAAATACTTTTTTTCTAATTCATCTCCATTTTCATATGTTATTTTATGCATTTGTAATAAGTTCCTTTCATTATAATCAAAAAATTCAGCACTAGTGATCCCCAAATCTTTATTTTCTTTACCTACAACATTAATTTGATAACTAGTAAATGGTTTTGAGCATGTAGAACAAATGAAATTAAAAACAGACCAAACATTTTTTGTACTTTTTAAAACTTCAGTTTCATTAAATATTTCCATTTTTTTTAATAATCCCAAAAAACGTATATCGCTGATTCCAGTGTCAAAAGTATAGCTCACTCCTCCTTTACTTAATATCTTTTCAGAAACGTTTTCAAAAAGTACAGAGGAATTATCTAACGTAAGAATAGGATTATTATAATAATAGTTTTTAATTATATTATTTGATCCATTATTTATTTCTAGCTTGTCTACAACTTGATATTCTATTTCATCTACAAGATTTTGTATTTTTCTATGAACAAAAACATTAGGAAGAAATGTATTTAAAAGTCTAGTATTATCTTGTGCATTCTCATCCATTTCATAAACCAATATTGTATTTAGGCTATTATTAATAAAAGTTAAATAATTATTATAACTATATGATAGTTTTGATGAAGGAACCCAAAACTTATTAAAATCTTTAAAGTAGAATTTTCCATCATTTCCCCTATATGTAATTCGTGTCCCAGTCCCAGTCTTTTGATAAATACCACTGGTTGATGAGCTATAATTGAGAACAAAAGTATCTTCTCCTAAAAAATCTTGTGAAAAATATTCTTTATCACCATAAGAATTATATAATTCGGCAATTTCTGAGTTTGAATCTCTCGAAAAAAGTTTATAGCCATCAGACTCTCCTTGAACATTCACCTTTGCAAAAATTGAATTTCTACTAATATCAAAGAAGCCAGATCCTAAAGATTTCTTTAATATAAAATTATCTGAATTAGGATTATACATAAATAGATTCCCTATATTAGAATCATGAATATAGATATTCTCGCCAATTCTTAAAGAAGAAGTAGAAGGAGGAAGACAACCACTACCACAAGGTGGAGTATATGTTTTAAAAATCCATTGCTTTCCATTATAATGCCCTAAAAGATTATTATATATCTTATCAGTTAATTTAATAGTATTGTTACCACCTTGAGATTCTTTTTTATTTGCCCAATTAAATGATTGATCTGATATTTTATTTTGTTCTACAATATTATAATTTTCATCCCATTTATATATATAATATCCAGTTTCGGTTGCTCTTAACGCAGATGTTCCATTGATAAAGCTCCAATTTGTTTTAAAAGGGTAAGCTGTATCTGATAAATGATTTAATTGGGTAGTAGAACTAGTCCATTCATTAAACATATTCTTATGATAAAAATTTAAAACATCACCATTACCGTTATAATTATATTTATGTTGGATAATTTTATTATCCATAGTTGAATAAAATGTATCTCTTAAATTTTCTTGATTAAAAGTACTTTTGTTCCACTGATAGTTAATTAAATCATATATATTAAATGTTCCGTCATAATAATTTCTGCCTGCAGCTAATAAAACAAAGTCTTTTCCTTTATATAATTGTGGAAAAAAATAACTTATGCTATTAATATTTGCCAGATTTTTTACAACATATTTCTCGTCTTGAAACACATTCCAAGTTTTCCCATCCACATTTTTATTATAAAGAAACAATTTTTGTTTTAAATCAAATGTTGAAGCGTACTGTGTAGTTTCAAAATACATGAAACCAAAAAAATCTTCAGAAGATACTATTTGAAATGAAGGCTTTTCACCAACTTTAGCATTTGCTCCTAAATAAATTTTGTAAGTGGAACTAAATTCAGTATTAACATTTGTTAATGTCCAGTTTTTCCCCGTCCAATTATAAACCTGTAATAAATAATTAATATTACTAGTACCTATTACAGGATGTTGCCAAAAAACCAATAAATAATTGTTTTGTACAATAAAATGTGGTTGATTCCATTTTGTTGGATCAGGAGACAAAATGTTAAGTTCTAGATTTTTAAAAGTTTCTTTTTTATAACTAAATTTTACACTTCCTTTATACTTATTATAGAAATATTCAAGAAGACCATCGCTATTATATTGAAACTTATATTCATTGAAAGAGCTAGTTGAATTAGGAGTGACCTTATTAATTTCTAATAAAAGCCTCTTATTTTCTCCACTTACTTGAGGTAATAAATAATTAAATTGATATTTACACATTTTTATATTACCATTATCGTAAATTTCAATATTATCTAAAAATAGACTACTATAACGATCTAAATATCCATCTGGCTCCGTATATGAAATTGATGTTTCATATATTTCATTAGGGACCTTTGGTAAATAATTAAATATTATTTTGCCATAGTCACTGGCTATTTTAGCAAGCACTATTGATTCAGTTGCATTTAAGCCATTTATTCTGTTAGGGTTTTCTTTTTTTAAATATTCATATAATACTTCTTTATTACTTGTTGTTACTTCCCTACTTATATTCCAAGAAATAGAAATTTGATTCTCTATATCATATTTGGATGGACCTGTCCAATTTCCATAAAATAATGTATACTCTTTTGCATTAGAAGATTCTCCAAGTATAATTTGATTACCATTATCCTTTCTAATAATCCATTTATCAGATTGAGAAGAATAAGTGAAAAGCCAATTAGAAAATTTCTCTGATGTAAACCTATAAACAATTTCATTATTAACTGTTTCTTTATTTACAGGATGTAATTTTATATTTGCTTCATCATAAAAAAAATAAAATACATCATCATCAATTGTTCTTGTATTTCCATGATCTCTTACAAGTTTGCATACTTTACCGTATTGAAAACCTTCTCCTATTTCACCTTGGTTATATGAATATAACTTTTTTTTATAATTTTTTCCTATTTCAGAGCTATAGCTTAACCGTAAAGAAAGATCACTACTTCCCAAATTAAAAGAGAAATCAGCTACACCCTTTTTGAAATCAACGAAATTACTTTCTTTTAAATTAAGTAGATTAGACGATTTCGTAATTTTTTCAGGATCTATTTTTTCTTCATTTTGTAATTGAGAATATATTATTGCAAAAAATAGAATATTAAAAAATAAAAATATCCGTTTCATAATTTAAGTTTATTTTTTTATCAGTTTAGCATTCGCTGTTTTATTCGTATCCGTTTTTATGGTCACCAGATAAGCACCCTGAACAAGAGCCTGTGTATTGATTTTGGTAACATTATTCTTTGTTTTTATATTCTGAAGCTGTCTGCCACTCATATCATACAACATAATATCAGCTTCCTTGAAACCATTGAATCCTATTTCTACATAAGCATAATCAGATACGGGATTCGGATAGATCTTGATGTCATGTTTTTCAATCAATTGATCAACCTGTTTGTCTCCCAGCTTCACAATCTTCCAGTTCTCTTTTCCAAATTCCTCGGCGCTTGTGCCTACTAAAATGATCGAGCCATCCCTGTTGAGCTTCAAATCTGAAAGTCTTTCTTCTTTTTTAGAAGATTCTCCTTTGACGTGTTTTCTCCACTGCTCATTACCGTTCCCATCCAGATATAACATCCAGAACTTTTCATCATCGGCTTCTATTCTTCCCTCAGATTGCGTATAGCCTCCAAGTAAAATTCCTTTAGTAGAGGCATTATCCGCAGAATGGATTACATTCATTCCCATTAAAATATCTCTGTTTTTGAAGTTGTAAGATTTTTGCCAGATCTCTTCGCCTTTTTCGTTCAGGGAGATTAACCATAGGTCTGTACCTTCTTCAATGCCAACAGTTTTATTTCCTGATCGCTCGGATCGGCTTTCTCCTCCGATAATAAAACCGTTTGAAGTTAAAGCCAAAGTTCTGATATGGTCATCTTCTTTACCTCCAAAATTCTTTTCCCATTCAGCCTTTCCTTCGCTGTTAAGTTTGATGATATAGTAGTCTCCTTCGCCATAGTTTTCAGTCTTTTTTGATCCTCCAATAGTACTTCTGGAATAAATTTCTAACAATGCTCCACCATCTTTCGTAGGAATTATTTTTTCAGCTTCATCAAGACCTTTTCCTCCAAATACGGATTCTGACAAAGTTTTGCCATCCTTATCAAGCTTTACAATCAAAACATCTTTTGATCCGTAACCTTTAGCTGAGCTTTGTACATTACCTGCTACAAAGAATCCCTGGTCCGTAGTTTGGATCACTGCTCTGGCTTCTTCATCAGATTCAGATCCTAGAGTTTTTTGCCACAGTTCATCTCCTAGTTCATTAAGACGGATTAACCAAATTTCTGAATATCCTTTAGATTCATCCTTCTTATCCAGCCCTTTCCCTGAATATGAAGTCCCTACTACAGCAAAACCACCATCTTGTGTTGCAACGGTTCCAGCCAAGTAGTCGTGATTGTTTCCGACAAAGAATTTTTCCCATACTTCATTCCCTTGCTGGTCAAGTTTTATTAAATGGAAGTCGTAGCCGTTGTTCTGTTTACTGTCTTGTAACTTACTACTCTGAATCGAGCTTCCTGTGATCAAATACTGGCCGTCAATAGTTGTTGTAACCTGGCTTAGAAAATCCTGGGTACTGGATTTAATATCTCGTTGCCAGACCACTTCCTGTGAATAAAACAGGCTAATAGTACACATTGTAAGTATACTCATGTAGAGTTTTTTCATCTGTTGTTGTTTTTTTAGTTAATTAAAATTTTCGCGAATTTCATATAATTTTTCAACATCTGTTGAATTATTTTTAAGATATTTTTTTCATAATAATGCTCCTGAATAAGTGTCTAACTTTTTGGGGGCAGTGCAAACTTGTCGTATTATAATTGTTCTTAAACTTTTTCATTGTCGTTGCCACTTGTCCTTTGCTGAAGTTTGATTATTAGATTCAGCATTTGTATTACGGATTTTAGAATTCTTTTTCCTGACTTGCTTCTGAATAGCTATCAAATCTCATTATATACCTTTCAAGAATATTTTTGTCAAATAGATAGGCATTGCATTTTGCCTGCGTATCATCTAAGATCATATTCTTCATCAGTTGTAACTGGGTCAGGAGTATTAAAGATTCCTGCCACTATTACAGAATTTCACCGAAGTATTTATCTTTCAGCTAAATATCAATGAATAATAGATGCATATTGTCCTAATCATCTGTCAAACGTTCAATAAATATAGTTGCCTGCCTGGGTAATGCAGCAATATTATCTGCAGCAACCGCTGGTAAACTGCCATTGAACATTATAGATATTCTATATACGTCTCCTGTTGAATTTATTGACAACATTGTACTGCCAGTATCTCTTGTTTCCGGGTTATATTCTAAATCAAGAACAGTATATGGAGAAGTTGTATCATCAAGAGGAACTCCTTTTATAGTTCCTGCATAAAACCTTGTTCTATATTCCCCACTTTGAGCTGTCGGCGACGTGGTATCATCGTTATTCAAAAAACTTGATCTCCTGACCAGCATAGAGCTACCTGTCCAAACACTGCCCGCACCTGCTGCATTAAAAAATTTGAATTCCAGTTTACCACCAATTCTATTTTCACAATTAATGCCAATACAAGATGAATTATTTCTATATCTTATTGATACATTTCCTATATTCACAGCTTCTGTAACATAGCTATAAGTGCCGGGAATTTTAACATTTTTTACTGTAAATTTTATTGTTTTAATTGCAGGTGTTTCAACATCAAAGCTTCCAATAGGAACAAAATCGATGTCCCCTTGACTATTCCCTACAAGAACCCGGTCATACACATTGGCACTGTCCTTTTTATCAGTAAGTGAACGTATTCTAATATTTCCGTTGATATCCAAACTCCGGGTTGGCTTTAGTGTATTAATACCGACTTTACCAATCTGCCCAAAAAAATTTGCATATGCCAGTATACATAATAATAAAAAACTTATTTTCATAACTTCATATTTTGTATTATTATAGAAATTCAAAAAAAATATAATAGATTATTTATTCGAAATTTTTCAATCAGACCTAAATGTAATTAAGAATATTAATTCTCAAAAAAAAGAATATACTACACAGATACTCCATTAACTAAAACGACTGATAATAAACAACATACAATATCACCACAATATATATCACGAGCTCAATAATAATTTTATAATGGATATTTTATCCTTATCTTTTCAGAAATTTTGAATTGGAAATTCTTAAATCAGGTACAAAATCTCTATCATTATCCATCCAACCGTTTATATTTTATAAATAGCTTATTCGCCTTCATAACAATTTGAATAAAGTGACCAATTTTCCCTTCCCAACTTCATCCGTGTGGCTTCATATAAGACAAAAGCACTTCAGCACTTTAAAGATATATTTGGATACAACTTTAAAAAATTTTTATCTTTGAGGTCTAGGAGTTGTAAAATGAAAATAAATTTACCTGACAAACTGTATTATTCTATAGGAGAAGTAGCAAAAGCATTCGATGTAAATACTTCATTAATACGTTATTGGGAACAGGAATTCCCCATTATCAAACCTAAAAAGAATAGAAAAGGTAACCGTTATTTTACTCCTGAAGATATCAAGAACCTCCAGATGATTTATCATTTAGTGAAAGAAAAAGGATATACTCTGGACGGTGCCCGTGTTGCTTTGACCACAAACAGTAAAATTTCAGAGACCATTACACTTATTGACAGACTTGAATTTGTAAAGGCTGAACTTATAAAGCTAAAAGAGTCTTTGGGAGAAAAAGATTCCGAATAATTCTTATCCTCATAAAAGTATCTTCACAGATACTTTTTTATTTAAATAATTCTCATTTTAAGTGCTTTATATGTATTTTAAAAGCTATTAAAATGAATTTATATTGTAAAATCACTCATTTAACAGCCAGCCATTGTCTGATCTTGTTTTTATCAATAGGTTTACCTTATGATGAGAAAAAGCTATTATCGGAAACTGGCATTTATGGTTTTGCTGCTGACCATCCTATTTGCGTATCAGAAATATACCAGCAGAGAAAAAGCTTCTTTTCCTGAAGTGAAATTTATTATGGAGACTTCTGCTCCTGCCGGTTTATCTGATTTTGATCCTAATATATTGGATAAAGCACAATGGCAGCAACTTGGTTTTTCTGAAAAACAGACTTCTACTATCCTTACATATAAAGAGATCATAGGGGGTCAATTTACTTCAAAGCAACAGCTTAAAAAATGTTATGCCATTTCCGCAGATAAATTCACGGAACTTGAACCTTATATTCTGCTTCCGGCAACGCAACCAGATGCAAAATCAAATCATTTTAAAGGTTTTGAAAAGAAATCCCTTATAATTTCCGGAAAATTCAATCCGGATCAGCTTTCTGAAGACCACTGGATACAAATGGGATTCAGCGAAAGACAGGCTGAGGCTATTTTAAAATATAAAAAATACCTGGGAGGCAGTTTTATCAGTAAAGAGAAATTTAAAGAATGCTTTATCATTTCTGCCGAAAACTATAGTAAACTGGAGCCCTATCTCTTGTTACCGGTAAAAACTCCTGGAAATTTTCAAAATATCAGTAAAAATACGGCTCTGAAAACCAAAATATCTTATCATCCTTTTGATCCCAACACGCTGGATGCAGAAGGTTGGATGGCCATTGGATTCTCCGAAAAGCAAGCCCATGTTATTGTTAATTATCGAAACCGCAATCTGGCAGGAAGCTTTAGGACAGCAGAGGATCTGCAAAAATGTTTTGTAATTTCTGCGGAAAAATTTCAGGAATTAAAACCTTATATCCAAATAAAAGAACATGTAAAGCAACAGGAACAGACAGATTTTTCAAAAACGAACCTTAACGCTATTACCTTTAAGCAGCTTTTGGAATTTGGATTGGATGAAAGAAGTGCAGGATCCATCATTGGATTTAGAAAAAAGCTGGGTGGCTTCGTCAATAAACAGCAGATCCTGGATACCTACAATATTGATAAAGAACTGGTTCAAAAACTGATTTCTATATGTCCCCTGGACGCTTCAGCGGTTGCCAAATACAGCTTAGCAGATGCGCCTGAAGACTGGCTGAAAAACCATCCTTACTTTAAGTATTCAGCAGATAAAATTATATTTTACCGGATCACCTATCCTGATGATAAAAAAATATGGAAGTTTCTGAAGTTAAAGCCTGAATATGAAGAAAGAATGAAATTATATGTCAAATAACACCGTATGGATAAAAATTGAACGCTTACACATTGACCATAGTCTAATCACAGTCTACTTAGGTTTTAAAAGGTAGATTTCGATATAAACTACTCCAAAAAACATCTGTTTCCCGGAATAGTTTATAATCTGAATATTGATCAATTTTAATGATGCATATAATTGCTTGGGCCATTGGTTCCTTCAATGGATTCCGGTAATATCCCATATCGGGTACGTAAATTGACGGTACCTAAGTTTTTTCCTGTATTGATATCAATTATACTAATGGTCCCCGAATTTAAGTTAGGAATATTCAGTAAATTATTCTGCACGGCTACCACCTCTTTTCCTGATTTGGTTTTGAAGAAAGCCATATGATGTGCTCCTTTATCTGCATCAAAAGTTTTCAAAAGCTTTATTTGAGGGAGATTACTTAAATCAAAGACAAGTA
This sequence comes from Chryseobacterium sp. WG23, assembly GCF_024586575.1. Classification (NCBI taxonomy): domain Bacteria; kingdom Pseudomonadati; phylum Bacteroidota; class Flavobacteriia; order Flavobacteriales; family Weeksellaceae; genus Chryseobacterium; species Chryseobacterium sp. WG23. The sequence goes on along the minus strand of NZ_JALCZE010000006.1, from coordinate 270,655 downwards.
CTTTTCCGGGATCTGCAAAACTTACATAGAGTTTGCCTGTATCGTCAATATACATTTCGAGTGCCCAGCCTAATCCTTGGGTACTTCCTTCGAATATTTTAGTAAAAGCATCATATTTTTTGGTCACAGCATTGTAGGGAGCCATCCAGATATCGCCTCCAAGCATTGTAGTAGCAAGAGCATATTGTGGAAATTTTCCACGTAGTAATAAAACCTCAACAGGAGCAGACATATCTGTTGGTGAGTCTGCTAACTGATAGGTCTCCTTTAATTCATAGGTCTTGAGATCTAGTAAGGTACAAGTATTTCCCATGCCTGTACTGAGATCCGGGTGAATAGTTGAGGTTACCATCATTAATCCTTTTTCCTCATTAACGGAGATGCCATGCGGATACATTATAAATTGATTTGGATTATCCTGAATGGGTGCTTTAATAGTTTTAATAAGCTGATTATTATCCGCGTTAAAAACACCTATACTGCCATCTTTTGGACCTCCTGCCCCACCCATAAAGGTCATAAAATATCTTCCGTCATTGGTAAAAAACAAATTTTCTCCTACCGTATTCTCACCTGTATCAATGGGTGTTGCACTAACTAATTTGGGCTGCCCATTTTGATCATCTTCTGTTTTTATCTGATAGAGATAGCTGCCCCCCAAAGCAGTTGTGAACATTTTTTTTTCGTTATGATTATAATAAATGTGGTGAGGCAATACCCCGATACCCAATTCAAGCTTGCTGCTAATATATCCAAAATTGGGAGCTTCAGGATCTAGTTCTATTACAGCAATTCCGTCCGGTAATCCCTGTAAACTTCTGTAGTCAATATAAAACAAAGAATCATGGGGATGATTTGAATTGTGGTTATCATTGTGACAATTAGTAAGTGTTATCAGAATAATAAACAAAAAGACTACATTAAATTGTAATTTCATGATTTTCAGGTTATAGTTGTTATTATTATAAATATAATACAATTTTATTAAAAAATAAAATATATTACACTGTTAAGTGAAAAATAATTGACACCTGAGATTATGAAGAGAAATATCTTACAACTCACAACCTTATAGGTTTTAAAAACTTATAAGGTTTGGCACAATAAAATATAGGTATACTACAAAACTTGGTAAGTATTGCAGGAAAAAATCAAAAAAAAGAAAGTGGAACCGTTAAGATATGTATAGATCTTAGTCGATTGTTTTATTAGAATCCACCAGTAAAGAGTTTAGCGTATTAAGTTCTTCATCTGTCAGATCTCTCCATTTTCCAATAGGAAGATCCAGTTTAATGTTCATTATACGGATTCTTTTCAGCTTCTTTACCTCATAGCCAAGATATTCACACATTCTTCGGATCTGTCTGTTCAGTCCCTGCGTAAGAACAATCCTGAAGTTCATGTCATCAATTTTCTCTACTTCACACTTTTTGGTAACTGTATCTAAAATAGGAACCCCATTTCTCATTTTCTCCAGAAACCTTGGATTGACAGGTTTATCTACACGAACAATGTATTCCTTTTCGTGGTTGTTTCTCGCTCTTAGGATTTTATTAACGATATCACCATCGTTGGTTAGAAGAATAAGTCCTTCGCTGGGTTTATCCAATCTTCCGACAGGGAAAATCCTTTTAGGATGATTGACATAGTCTACGATGTTATTTTTCTCACGTTTGGTGTCTGTAGTACAAACAATGCCTACGGGCTTATTAAAAGCAATATATACAGGCTTATCTTCCCGTTCTCTGACAGGCTTACCATCTACTTCTACAACATCTTCATCTGAAACCTTTGTTCCCAGTTCAGGAATTTTGCCATTAATTGTTATCCTTCCTTCTTCCAATAGTTTATCTGCTGCCCTTCTTGAGCAGAACCCTACTTCTGATAAATATTTATTAATACGTGTTTTTTCCATTAGTCTATACCGTAGCCGGTATCATTTTTATTGCCATTGAATAGGTATGCCTTATTCATTTTTTACAACCCTTCAAATCTAAAGTCATTGTTCAAAAACTGATCTGTAGCATCTTCAATTTTATAATCCCCGATCTTTGTGCGTCTCAACTGTGTCAGGTAGGCTCCTACTCCAAGTTCCTGCCCTATATCGTGGGCCAGACTTCTGATATAGGTACCTTTTGAACAACCCACCATAAAACTTACCAAAGGAAACTCAATCTTAATATCTTTAATGTAATGAATGGTTGTTTTTCTGGATTTCATTTCAACTTCCTCTCCTGCTCTGGCAAGATTATAAGCTCTTTGACCGTCAATCTTTATGGCAGAATAAACGGGTGGCTTCTGCTCAATTTCTCCCACAAATTTATCAAGTACCTCTTTTACCCGTTCTTCTGATATCGCTGAGATATCCTGCTGAAGAATCTCTGGCTTCTCTGTATCGTAAGATTCTGTCTGTGCCCCAATTTTAATTTCTGTCCAGTATTCTTTTGGGGCATCCTGAATTTCGGGAATATTTTTCGTGAATTTTCCACAGCATACAATAAGAAGTCCTGTTGCTCTGGGATCTAATGTCCCGGCATGGCCAATTTTGAATTTCTTGGGAAGATCAAATTCACGTTTAAGTTTATATTTCATTTTATTGACAGCCTGGAAAGACGTCCAGTCCAAGGGTTTGTCTAATAAAAAGGTATATCCTGATTTCAGTTCTTCAGCGGTCATGAATGGTAGCTACTAAGCAATTAATAATGAATGAATATTTTCTTATTTAAAAAAATAAAAATAAATAAGCAAGGCTACACCTACAAAAATACGGTACCAGCCCCAAGGTTTGAAACCATATTTGTTCAGCACTCCAATGAAAGCCTTAATAGCAATAAGAGCAACAATAAATGCCACCACATTCCCTATAATAAAGATCATGATGTGATCTTGTGAAGCCATAATCATTTCGTATCCTTTTTGTGGGTTTCCAGTTCCTTTCCCCCAGGTTTTCACAAACACAGAGTACACTGTTACCGCCAACATAGTGGGAACGGCAAGAAAGAAGGAAAATTCTGCAGCTGCTTTTCTTGTCAGTCCCTGTGCCATTCCTCCAATAATAGAAGCTGCACTGCGGCTTGTTCCAGGCATCATCGCAAGACATTGCCAGAATCCAATGGTCACTGCATTTCTTATGGTAATTCCTTTTTCGTCATCAATTTTAGGATTCTTAAACCATTTATCTGCAAACAGTAAAATAATACCTCCCAGTACCAATACTGAAGAGATCGCAATCTGGTTTCCAAGGATAGCTTCAATCTTATCATCAAATAAATACCCTAAAACCAAAGCAGGTACTACGGCAAAACCCAGCTTAAAGTAAAACTGAAGATTTTTTAAATCAAAGAATTTTTTCCAGTACGCTACCACCACAGATAGAATAGCTCCAAACTGAATAGATACCTGAAACATCTTCAAAAATTCATCCTCAGGAAGTCCCATCAGGCTTGCGGTAAATCCCATATGGGCGGTAGAAGAAATGGGAAGATATTCCGTAAGACCTTCTACAATGGCAATAATAATTGCGTTAATTAAATCCATATTCTTTCAAAAAATTAAAAGATTAAGAGATCCTGAAGTTTAGAATACATGATTCTAAATTCCCAAATCTCTTAATCTCTAAATATAAATTGTTTCTATTTTCTTTTTAAAATAGCATATACTTCTATTACAAAACCAATGACTACAAACAGAGGTGCTATCCTGATCCTTCTGATGGAAAAAATACCATCGTTCCATGAATTGGGATCAAGTTTACCGTCTACTGTATTAGCATCCGGGCCCATCATCAGTAGAAAACCACCTACTATAAATGCCAGACCTATCAGCATCCATTTGAAATTCTGCTGTCCGAAATAAAAGGTGTTTTCCTGTGGTGTTTCCACTTCCCGGCCGAACTCCGTAGCGGAAAATTTATTTGTTTTTTTGCTCATTGTTAAGAGTAATATAAATCGTCAACGTTTGATCTTAAGAATCTCCAGGTTGCAATAATGGTACTTAGGACAGTAATAAAAATTCCTACTCCGAATACCAATAATACAAGCCATACATACTGTTGATTATCCTGTACAAATGCTGATCCAATCTGGTTGGTAAAGTAATACCAAACACCAAATAAAGCTAAAAGACCAATCAGAGCACCAATAGCGCCTAAGACAATAGCTTCTATAATGAACGGCTTAAGAATAAATCTTCTTTTAGCACCCACCAGCTGCATGGTCTTAATGATAAATCTCTTGGAAAATATTTTCAGACGGATCGAATTGTTGATCAGTACAACAGCTAACACCAGAAACAGAACTGAAAATCCTAAGATCCACTTTAAGATTCTGCTCAGGTTATTGTAAACATCTACCATTAATGTGCTGTCATTTTTAACATCTACAATACCAGGCACAGATTTGATTGCCTTAATGGCTTCATCAATTTTTGCAGGATCTACATATTCAGGTTTTAAAGCAATTTCGACAGATGAAGGGAAAATGTTTTCTTCAAACAATGCGTCACTATCGATACCCATACTTTTCTTGGCCTCTTTTGCAGCCATACTTCTGGAAATATAGGTAGCTTTTTTTACAGGAGCTAAGGTCTGTACCTTTTTTAAAGTTTCTTCCTCCAGTTTTGCAATCTTTACAGAATCTTTAGCGTCATAGTTTTCATCAAAGTAGGCATTCACTACCAATTGTTCTTTGATATAGTCAGAATACTTCTGGGCATTAATCAGAATAAGCCCCATTAAGCCTAACAAAAATAACACTAAGGCAATACTTATCACTACTGTAATATTGCTGGACCGAAGCCTTTTCTTATTAAAATCATCTACAGATTTAGCCATTAATATTAAAATTTTTGGCTAAAATAGAAAAAATCTTCCGAAATTTGGGACGAAAAAGAGAAAATCACTGTTAATAAAATCATAAAAAACTTTGAGTGTAAAAGCAAAAAAACATCTTGGTCAGCACTTTCTGACAGATGAAAACATCGCAAGAAAAATAGTAGAAGGTCTTAGTTTTGAGAACTATACCAACATCATGGAAGTAGGCCCCGGTATGGGAGTTCTCACCAAGTATCTTCTTGAAAAAGATCAGAATATTTATCTCGCAGAAATAGACACGGAATCTATTGAATACCTGAAAAAGAACTATTCCAGTATTACAGAAAATACTTTTGTAGGAGATTTTCTGAAACAGGACTTTAATTTTATCAAGGATGAGCAGATTGCTATCATTGGAAATTTCCCTTATAATATTTCTTCTCAGATATTATTTAAAATCGTGGATTATTATGGGCTCGTTCCTGAGATGGTAGGGATGTTCCAAAAAGAAGTTGCCGAAAGGACGGCAGCTGTACCAAGAACTAAAGATTACGGTATTCTTTCCGTTTTGATTCAGGCCTATTATGACGTCACTTATCTGTTTACAGTTCATGAGAACGTCTTCAACCCGCCACCGAAGGTAAAATCCGGGGTTATCAGACTTACGAGAAATCCGAAGGAAGGCTTAAGTGGTAATGAAGTCTTATTTAAACAGATTGTAAAAGCAGGATTCAACCAGAGGAGAAAAAAACTTTCGAATGCATTAAAAGTTTTGAATATACCTGAAGCTTTAAAAACACATGAATTTTTAGACAAAAGAGCGGAAGAGCTTAGTGTCGCAGATTTTATAAGCTTCACCAAACTTTGGAAAGAAAATCAATAGGTTATATTTCAATGTTTTATAGTAATTAATTTTTAGTTTAATATAAACAACCTGATCTATTTTGATTACAGCAAAAAGCCTTTCAGATGTACTGAAAGGCTTTTTTGGCTATATATTTTTATTTTTTACTCCCTGTTTTTCAGCATAATCCACCCTGATGAATTCATCTGAGCTTTGGATTTAGGGTATTCAAAATTAAACTTATACCAGTAGGTAGCTGTTGGAAGTCTCTTTCCTACAACAGTTCCATTCCATACAGGATTTTCTTTTGAGAACCTGAATACTTCTACGCCATATCTGTCATAAATAGAACCTGTGAAGTTCTTAAATTCCCCAAGAGCTTTAAGATCCAGCACATCATTTATTCCGTCGTCATTCGGAGTAATAATGTTATTGATTTTAAAGGTAAAGAAGTCTAAAGTTCCCACACAATGAGTTCCTACTCTTCTTACCAGGATAGTATATGTGGTATTATCTAAAAGTCCTGTAAAAACATTAGATTCCTGCCATGTAATGCCATCATCTATAGAATATTCCAGTTTGCTTGGCGTATTATTCATTGGAGGATTTTCAGCTATAATCACCATTGTTTTTTTAGCCCCATCATAATTAACTGCTGTAACATAAGGTGTAGCCGCCCCCATCACTTTAACAGAGAATAACTTTTTACAGATTCCGTTATCAATTTCTACGGTATAAATTCCCCATTGGTCTACTTCAATTCTCCGTGTGGTCTCACCGGTACTCCAAAGGTATTTGTAATTAGGACCTGCTCCGGCATCCAGAGTTACTTTGTCACCAACACACATTTCCACATCATGCAAAGGAGTAGTAATTTCAGGAGTAACCTCTATTCTGATGGTTGCAGGATTCAGGGATCTGCATCCTTTTGGTCCTATTGCATATACGGTAAAAACAGTAGTCTGATGCAATGTAACAGTCTGTGTACTTCCGGTACCTGGGAAATTATCCCAGAAATAAGTTGTTCCTCCTTCAGCAGAAAGCGTCACAGATTCTCCCGGGCATATTTTTATCTTGGATGATTTTAATTTTGCGGTAGGTGTTGCCTCTTTTAGCAATTTCAGCTCTATCATTTTACTGCAGAAACCTCCGTTTGAAACCACTACATATAAAATCTGGCCATCTGTACCGTTATAATTCAATATATTCTGGATATTATTCCCGTTTTGGGCAATAGCATCTGCCTGGTCAACATAAAATTTGAATACAGCACCTGGTGTTGGGCTTATTGAAGGCATGATCGTACTTAAATCGAAGGTGGTAATATCCGGGGTGGTACAGAGGAGTAATGTTGCATCCTGTGCCTGTGGGGTAGTTCCACCATGAATCTGAATAGATGCTTTTCCGGGACACGGATTCCCGGGAACGCTTACCTCAATAGTATAACTTCCCGGTTGTGTAGCAGTAATAGTGTTGCTTGTAGCATTAGGAATCGCTACTCCATTCAAATACCACTGATATAGTAAATTAGGATCACTTACAGAAGCTGTAATCACCTGTGGTACATTATCACAGACATTAATATCAGAAGGCAATGTAGCTCCGCTTGGATCCAGCAGCTCTACTCCAATATTAAAAGAACCTCCTTCAAGGAATACCGCAGAATCGTATGAATGATCGGCTCCATAAGGCCCGTAATCGGCAATTACCATTTTAAAGTGATATTCCTGCCCTGGGGTTACGGTAGCGGTAGCGGTAAGGGGAATTGTTCTTCCGTTAAAATTTGTTTCAATATGGGCTGTATTATATCCTGCAAAGTATAGTTCATTTACAGCAGCACAGCCTCCTCCTCCAGGAATTGCAGGGCGGATATTGGTAATACTTACAGGTCCGGCACCATTGGGAAGTACAGCCATATTGGTATAAGGTCCTCCCGAAGTAGGTCTTAGCAATATTGCAAAAGCATCCGCATAATTACATGGAAAAGTAGAAGTATATTCCTGAGATGCCAGGATATAATTAAACTTTATCTGAGAAGTAGTGGGTACGAAATCAAATTCCAAAAGCACAGCATCAGTCAGTGTTCCTGTTGCTCCTGTAGCCTGAGCTAAGTCGGAATCAGTACCTCCTCCGTTGGTATCACTAAGATAATCATCGAAGCTATTCCCTGCTTTACTGGCATATCCTGTAGAAAGGATAATACCATCTTTAAAAGGGAAATTGGTAGTAGCCTTATTAAAGTATCCCCAAGACCTGTTAGCATCTCCTACAGCATGATTAGGCGTAATCTTTACGTTGGTCACATTGGGAGTTACACAGGTATTGGTTCCTGATGAAATCAAAACATCTTTCACCAGCTTTTCTATGGTATAACTGGTTTCAGTATAACTTGGAGCATTTACATCAATAAAAACACCCGCCCTTCTGGATTCTTCGGTCCTTACACTTTTAATAATCTTTCTGGGTCCGTGTACTTGTGAGTATAAAAAATTGGAAACAATTAAAAAGAATAAATAAAACGGTAGATATCTTCTTCGCATAATACTTTGTTTCAACAAATTTAATTTTTTTTTAAATATCCTACATACATATTTATTTTTTTTTATAAAAAAACTACAAATACATCTATAAAAGCTTATCATAAGCTATTTTGGATAATATTTATTATTTGCTAATAAATAACTTCCGCATCTTTATTCCATTAAAAATAGCGGTAAAGAAAGTATTCAGAATTAAAACATAATGATCCGATACATCCTATTAATCTAAATCTCTGTTTTAATTTTTTGTATGAATTTGCATACCTATATAATCACGGTATGACTTCTAAAAACAAACAAAATCTTCCGTTTCCGAAAGATTTTGTTATTCTGTATCATTTATAATATTATTAATTCCTGTTTTTCAATAAGATCCAGCCTGAACGTTGCTCCAGCTTTTTACTGGCCGGATTTTCCCACTGTACCCTATACCAATAGGTACCGGTAGGAAGGTTTAAGCCTTTCATGGAACCTACCCACACTGCATTATCTTTTGTTGCCTTAAATACTTCTGCTCCGTACCGGTCAAAAATAGAAGCAGCAAAATCTTTATAACCACTGATACCTGTAAAATCTATGGTATCATTGAAACCATCCATATTAGGAGTAATAGCATTACTGATAACCAGTGTAAAGTAATCCAGTGATGTACCACATTTTGCACCAACTACACGTACCATCAGGTGATAGTTTGTATTATTTAAAGTATTATAAAATATATTAGAGGGTTGCCATGTTGCCCCACCATCAATAGAATATTCTAAAATACCTCCTGTCGGATTACTCGCTGTAAGGGTAAGAACATGGTTTTCATAGGTTATATTCGTAAACTGAGGGAGATCAGGATTAATCAGCTGAGCTGAAAATACTTTGGAGCACGTTCCATTACTTATTGTAACACTGTAGGTTCCCGGCAGATTAACAGAGATTGTCTGGGTAGTTGCACCAGTACTCCATAGATAAGTATAATTAAGTCCGGCTCCGGCATCTAAAATACCACTATCTCCGGCACATACATAAACATCTTTTAAAGTAGACACTATAGCAGGTACCACTTCAATTTTTATTGTAGCAGGATTTATAGAACTACATCCGTTTCCTCCCAATGCATAAACAGAATACTCAGTAGTACCTACTGGAGGAGTAACTACCTGGATATTTCCATTTCCGGGAAGACCTACCCAATTATAAGTAATTCCTCCCGTAGCTGTTAATGTAACAGATTCGCCTTCACAGATTTTTGACTTTGAAGCTGATATTCCCGCAATAGGGGGTCCCACCTCCACAGTAACTGTAGCCGGTGTTGCAGAAACACATCCGTTAGCCCCTACTGCATAAACCGTGTATACGGTTGTTGTTCCCGGAGAAACTACTTGTGTACTTCCGTTTCCGGGAAGTCCTGTCCAGTTATAAGTAGCACCACCGGTAGCTGTCAATGTTACGGATTCCCCCAAACATATACGGGGTTGCGAAGAAGTAACACCAGCAGTGGGTAATGTGGTATCCTGAGGAACTGTCACATTCGAAGTATAGGTACAGCTTAAATTACCTGGCTGGGACACGTTGGTCACAGTTAGTGTATAAGTACCACCCGCACTTACTACAGGATTAAGCGTATTAGCTCCCGATACAATAGTTCCTCCAGTTGTAGTCCATGTGATGGTAGATCCTACAGGTATTACTGAAGCCGAAGCATTTAAAGTAACCTGAGGAGTTGTACAGGTAACTGTTTGTGGCTGTGCTATGGTAAGAGTAGTTACTGCTGTTCTTAATAATTGCAGGGAAACTACGTAGCTACATCCTCCATTACTTACCAAAACATAGATCGTTTGATTTCCCGGTGGTGAATACGCTGTTGGAGTTGCAATAAAATTAGCATTCCCCGCATTGGCATCAGCCTGATTTACGTAATAAACAAAAGTAACTCCTGTCGCGGTTGTAATCTGAGTTTGTGCTTCTGTAAGATCATAGGTTAATCCGGGTTCATAACATTTATGCAATGTTGCATTTTGCGCTGTAAACGGTTGAGAGACCACTATGGTTATGGTGGCAGGATTCTGAGATACACAGCCATTTGCTCCTACCGCGGTTACCGAATATGTGGTAGTAGTGGTAGGTGATACCGTTTGTGTATTTCCTGTTCCGGGAAGACCTACCCAGTTATAGGTAGTACCTCCGGAGGCCGTCAGCACTACAGAATCTCCGTTACAGATATTTAATTTAGTTGCTGTAAGGCCTGTTGCCGGCGGAGCACTGTCACCCGTCACTGTCACTGTAGCGGTAGCCGTACAGATAGTATTTCCAGGCTGAAAAGTATTAGATATTGTTAAAGTATATGTACCGGCTGCATTGACAACTGGAGTGAGTGTATTTCCTCCCGACACAATGTTACCTCCGGTTGTAGTCCAGTTAAATGTAGCCCCAGCAGGGTAAACAGATGCAGATGCATCCAATGTGGTCTGAGAGTTAACACAGGTTAATACCACTGGAGGAGCAATAGTTCCGGTCATCTGTGGTGCTTTTATCAACTGGAGCTGAGCCACTTTGGAACAGAAACCGTTTTTAACCAAAACATAAACCGTTTGACCTCCTGCGCTTGGGTATGTTGTAGGATTAGGAATTGTATTGGCATTTCCGGCATTCGCATCAGCCTGTGTAGTATAATATTGGAAAGTAGCACCTGGGGTTGTACTTATAGATGTTTGCGCCGATGGTAAATTAAATATAGCATTTCCAGCAGTATAACAAGCAGTTAAGCTGGCATTCTGCACCGTAGGAGATGTTCCGCCTACCACGGTAATACTGGCTTCTCCCGGACATGTATTTCCCTGGATATAAACCTTCACAGAATATACCCCGGGTTGTGTAGCTGTATAGCTGGCTCCCGTAGCTCCTGCAATAGCATTGCCACCTAAAAACCATTGATAAGTCACGTTAGCTCCCTGAACAGATGCTGTAAAGGTCTGTGGAGAATTGTCACACATATTCACAGAGGCAGGAAGCTGTACTCCTGCAGGATCCAGGATCTTTACTCCAATATCAAATGATCCTGCTTCCAGAAAAACGGCAGTATCAAAATTACGGTCCTGGAAATCGGCAAGCACCATTTTAAAATGATAAGTCTGCCCCGGAACAACAGTTGCTTTTGCTGTTAAAGGAATGGTACGCCCGTTAAAATTAGTTTCAATCTGAGCAGTATTCGTTCCACCATAATAAGCTTCGTTTATAGGTCCGCAATTGGGATAAGCAGGGTGGATATTTTTTACACTTACCGGTCCTGCACCAGCTGGCAGTACAGCCAGATTGGTATAGGTAGGATCACCCACTTTTTTTAATAAAAGGGCAAATCCATCGGTAATGGTACAGGGGAAATTTTGCTGGTATTCTTTGGATGCAAATAAATACCTGAATGAAATTTCGGTAGAGGAAGCTACAAAATCAAATTCTATAGAGGTAGCATCAAACAATTGATTATTAGGAATGTTCAATACAGTAGCCAGATCATTATCTCCACCGGAAGGCAGCGCATCACTCAGTGTTGCCTGAAAGTCATTTCCTGCCTTGTTTGCATATCCTGTTGAAAGAATAATCCCTTTATTAAAAGGAAAATTGGTAGTACCTTTATTAAAATATCCCCAGCTTCGTTCCGAATTTCCCGGAGCCAAATTAGGAGATACTGTTACATTATTTACGGTAGAGGTCGTACATCCGCCTCCGGATATCAGAACATCCTTCACCAACTGTGTAATATTATAGCCTGATTCAGGATAGTTTGGTGTATTTACGTTAATAAAAGCTCCCGCCCTCATTGAAGCAGAGCTCCGTTTTACGGCTATTTCTGTTCTATCTCTGTTTTGAGAAGAGACCAAGATTCCTAAAAAAATAAAAAATAACGCAAAAAATAAACTTCCTTTCCTCCTATTTAACATTTTATATTATTTTAAACAAAAATACTATTTTTTTTGATTAAAATTCAGTTTAATGCAATTTACATTATTACTAACGCAAGTTTATTTATTATAGGATATCAACTTTATTTATTTCAAAATAATAAAAGAAAGACTGACAAAACAGTCAGTCTTTCAATGATAATTCAATTACTCTATATTTTTAAGCAATATCCAGCCTGTTTTTACAGTAGGCTGTTTACTGGCGGGATCTTCATAAGTTATCTGATACCAGTAAGTACCCGTAGACAGTCGTTTACCCTGGAAATAACCATCCCAGTAAGGTCTTATTTTTTCAGCTTTATAAACCTCTCTTCCATAGCGGTCAAAAACGAAGCCACTAAATCCATTATAGCTGCTCACTCCTCTGAAGTCAATTACATCATTGATATTATCTCCGTTTGGAGTAATTACATTTTTCATAACAAAAGTAAAATACTCCAGGAATCCTTCACAGCTTGTATATTTAACTCTAACCCTAATGGAAATAAGCTTATTCTTAGGTACATTTCCAAATACATTGGAAGACTGCCAGCTCACTCCGTTATCTATTGAATATTCCAGAGTTCCATTACTCGGATTGCTTGCGGTAAGAATCAAAGTACCATTCTCATTAAAATCTACTTTTGTTATTGCCGGGATTACAGCACGAATTACCTGAGTCTTAAATACTTCGGAACATACTCCATTACTGATTGTCACCGTATATTCACCCGGTGTATCCACTGTAATAGCCTGAGTGGTTTCTCCTGTACTCCATTCATAGGTATATGAAGGTCCGGAACCTGCATCTAAGAGAATCCTGTCTCCCTGACAGATATGCCCTCCTTTTAATGAAGAAACTATAGCAGGCACCACTTCTACGGTCACTGTAGCCGCCTGCAAAGATTTACATCCCTGAGCTCCTATCGCATATACTGTATAAGTGGTGGTCTGAGTAGGACTTACTGTTCTTATAGCTCCTGCCCCGGAATTATCATTCCATTGATAGGTTACACCGCCTTCTGCCGTCAGCAGCAAGGATTCTCCTACACAGATTTTCAATCTTGAAGCTTTAAGCAGGGCAACAGGAGTTTCTTCTTTTCTTAAAGTAAGTGTGGCTATTTTACTACAGAATGCTCCGTTGGAAACATTTACATATAAAACCTGGCCATCAGTTCCGTTATAATTTGTAAGGTTCGTAATGAAGTTATTATTCTGAGCCTGCGCGTCAGCCTGGGTGGTATAAAAACGGAATACAGCTCCCGGTGTAGTACTGATCATAGGCTTGGCATTTTCCAAATTGAATGTACTAAGTGTAGGTGTTGAACAGAGTTTCATTTCTGCATTCTGCACGGTTGGGCTGGTTCCTCCTATAATCGTAATAGTAGCTTCTCCCGGACACTGATTCCCCGGAATCATTACTTTTACAAGATAAACTCCCGGTTGGGTTGCCGTATAGATAGCATTGGTTGCGCCGGGAATTAAAACCCCATCCTTATACCATTGGAAAGTAAGTCCGGGAATAGCTGCCACCTGTGCTTTAAGCTGTTGTGGCGTATTATCACACATATTAATTGTACCGGGCAAAGCAGCTCCTGTTCCGTCTACAATTTTAATTCCAATATCAAAAGACCCTCCTTCTAAAAAAACTGCCGAATCATACCCCGGATCTCTCGCATCTGCCAGCACCATTTTAAAATGATAGGTCTGCCCTGGAATTACATCAGCAACAGCCGTTAAAGGAGTTGTTCTACCGTTATAATTAATCCCAACATGCGGAGTATTCATGGCTCCAAAGTAAGTGGCATTGATGGGACCACAAGAAAAACCATTTCCCGCAGGGACAATATTGGTTACACTTACAGGCCCTGCCCCACCCGGCAATACCGCAAGATTTGTATAGGTAGGATCTCCCACCTTTTTCAATAGGAGAGCAAAGGCATCTGTATAGTCAGTACACGGATAATTGGAAGCATATTCTTCTGAAGCAAATATATAATTAAACTTCACCTGAGTAGAATTGGGAACGAAATCGAATTCAAGAGCTACCGCATCCTGTAAATTATAGGGCGGATTAATAGCTGCTACAAGATCGGGATCACTTCCTGAACCGGGAGATGATCCAAGGTGGCTATTGAAAGTATTTCCTCCTTCTTTTGCATACCCTGTGGTTAATACAATACCATCAGTAAAAGGAAAATTAGCTGTCCCTTTATTGAAATATCCCCAGAATCTGTTTACATTATCCAACCCCTGATTGGGCGATACCGTAACATTGGATACATTCGCTGTAGTACAGTTAGTTCCTCCATTAATCAGGATATTCTTTACCAATAACTCAGGAGTATAATTGGAGGCAGCATAGGGAGGTACATTGATGTCTATAAATGTTCCTGCCCTTAGACTTTCTGCAGAAGGTTTCACTTTTGGAGGTTTTCTCCTAGGTGAAGTCTGAGAAAATACAGCAATAGAAGTCAATAAAAATACTAAAAGAAAAAAATAGTTTTTAGATCTATAATGTAACATTTTAATTTTATTTGCCCAAATGTAATAAAAAAAACAGATATCAAATTCACTCTTTTAAACCTTTATGTTAATTTTAATATCAAAATTTACAACAAATGCTTTTTATTTTTATGTTTTTCATAAATCTACAGCAATAAATTTAATCACGAAAAATAGTTATCCATAAAAAAAACAGATCAATGTTTACTGATCTGTTATTATGCTGTATGACAATATAAAATAGTATAGCCTTATTTCAAGACACCTGCGATGATCAGAAATCAATTCTTTTTCAACTGATCAATTTCACCCTGTAACTGGCTGATAATATCCTTTAAAGCTTTTATTTCATTTTTATTGGAATTCACATTGCTTTTCAATATTACATTTTTTGCTCTTTCACTATGATCTTCATCTTCTTCATCCTCAGCAATCTCCTCAATATCTTCACTGATCTCTTCCAGATCCTCCTGAATATCTTCAATATCTTCATTGATCTCCTCAATATCCTCACTGATCTCTTCGATATCTTCCTGGATATCTTCAATATCTTCCTGGATATCTTCAATTTTCTCGTGATTTTTATTGACAGACATCTGAATAAATATAGCCAGGTAAATTGCCTCTAAAGAAAGTACTGTGGTAAGTATAAGAAGCATCTTATCAAATTCCACAATATTCAGAATAGGAAGCAGAAACGAAGTGATAAAAAGCAGAGTGTGTACTATCAAAGACGGAATAGAGCCTATCCATGATGTAATATTATCTGCTATTTTTTCAAGAACTTCTGTTTTTTCATTATATTTTTTCATCCCTTTTTTTTTACAAGAGTTCCTTAGTTACTCCAAGTCCAAACAAAGCAAAATCATATTTTGCAGGGTCATTTTCATCAAACTTCCTGATGGCTACATCGAGCTCTTCAACTGTTTTCCAGTCGTTCTGGGTTCTTGAAATCAACCCTAGCTTTCTCGAAATATTCCCTGTATGAACATCGAGTGGAATTGACAGATATTTATGATCTATGTTTTCCCAGATTCCAAAATCTACTCCCCGTTTATCTTTGCGTACCATCCATCGTAAGAACATAATGATCCTTTTTGCAGACGAATTCTTACCTGGAGAACTGATATGTTTATGACTTCTGTGCTTTTCTGTCTCCAGAAAACTATTTCTAAATCTTTCAATAGCATGCAGAAAATTGGTTTCCGATTCTTTCACTTCAAACAGATTTTCCAGGCTTTCATTTTCTTTGTAAATCCTGTTGAACTGCCTGATAAAGTAAGCAAAATCCTGACCGTTAAAAGTTCTGTGGATACTTTTACTCTGAATATCTTCCAAATCCTTCTCTGAATAATTCATCACAAAATCATAGGGAGAATTTCCCATAATACCGAGCATTTTCTCAGCTGAACTGATAATTGACTTTCTGTTTCCCCAGGAAATTGTTGCTGCTAAAAATCCTGCAATCTCAATATCCTGCTGTAAAGAAAAACGGTGCGGAATCTGTATGGGGTCATTTTCAATAAAATCTGGAGTATTATACCGGTCAGCCTTTTCGTCCAGGAAACTTTTTAATTCTTCAAACTTCAACATATTCAATTTAAATTTTTACACTTTCCAATGCTTTAGGTAAAAACGTATTGGGGAAAACATTTCTTGCCTCATCTGTAAATACCGTTAGATCACCATATCTGTTGGAAAAATGTCCTAATATAAGTTTTCCGGCCTGAGCTTTCTGAGCAATAGTTGCCGCCTCCAAAGCGGTTGAGTGCCCTGTGTAATCTGCCATTTCCTTCAAATCATGAAGGAAGGTGGATTCATGATATAAAACGGTTACATTTTTAATAATCGGAAGTACACTTTCCAGATAACGGGTATCGCTGCAAAAAGCATAAGATACTGCCGGTGCCGGATCAAGCGTTAAAATCTCATTTTTAAGAACATAACCATCACTTAGCACAAAATCTTTTCCTGCTTTGATATGATGATAATCACAGGTTTCAATTTCACTGTATTTGGCAATTTCTTTCATATTAAGATGCCTGTCCTTTGGTTTTTCCTTAAAAAGGTAACCATTGCAATAAATCCTATGATCTAAGGGAATAGTATATACTTCTACCCTGTTATCCTCATAAATTTTTTCTGAATAGTTTTTATCCAGTTCATGGTATACCACTTCAAAGCCACGGTGTGTTTCTGTAATATCAAAAATAGTATCCAGCATCTTCTTAATCCCCTTCGGCCCATACACATGAAGCGGATTATCTCTTCCTAAAAGACGGAAAGATGCAATAAGTCCCGGAAGCCCGAAACAGTGATCCCCATGTAAATGAGAAATAAAAATATGGTTGATTTTTGAAAATCTTGCTTTTGCTTTTCTCAGCTGCACCTGTGTTCCCTCACCACAATCAATAAGAAAAAGTCTTTCTTCCATGTCCAGCAGCTGAGCAGTGGGTGAAGTATTGATAGTCGGTATTGCTGAATTAAAGCCTAATATCGTTAAATAAGTACTCAAATCAATAATTTATTATAACAAATGTACAACAGAAAATCTAAAACGTAGATTTTACCGTCCAATTTAAATAGGAAAAGCATAAGACTAGCCCAACAAATCCAGAGTTTCTTCCATGTGTGATGGCAAATACCCGGATCGCAAACTCTTGTCTTTATATTAATCTTTCACTTTTAAAAAGTCCATAAAAAGATCTAATGCCTGTCTGCGGTGGCTGATTTTATTTTTATCTTCAGGAGCCATTTCTGCGAAGGTTCTGTCATAACCTTCCGGAACAAAAATCGGGTCATAGCCAAACCCTTTGAATCCTTTATTTTCTGTCAGTAGATTTCCATGAACTCTTCCTTCAAAATACTGAGCCCCATTCTCATCATAGTAACACAAAACAGTAACAAAGTAAGCTTTTCTATTCTCGATACCGGTCATTTCTGCTAAAACTTTTTCAATGTTTTTAGCAAAATCATGATCTCCAGCATAGCGTGCAGAGAATATTCCGGGCCTTCCGTCCAAAGATTCCACAACCAAACCGCTGTCGTCACCCAAGCTTGGAACTCCTGTTTTTTCAAAGCAGTATTTTGCCTTAATCAAAGCATTGGCATGAAAAGAATCTCCGTCTTCTACAATTTCCTCATGAATATTATAGTCCGTAAGGCTTTTCACAATACACTCGCTTCCTAAGATCTGCTGGATTTCTTCTTTCTTATGTTCGTTGTGTGTGGCTACTAATAATTCCATTTCTATATTCATTTTCCAATTTTATTTTCTAGCTGTATCTATTTAAATTTCAGAATAATGGACTTTATATTTTTTCATAAAAAGGTAGTAGAATAATGAAAAAAGGACAAGTCCAACGGCCAGGATAAGCCATTCTGAAACATTAAAAACTTTTGCAAAACTTTCATCTTTACCATAAAGCACCAATAATGAGAGACTCAGGTTATTGAATGCATGCAAGAGTATGGGAAGCAATAAAGTTTTTGTTTTATGATATACCAAACCCAGTATACATCCCAGTATCACTGCACTGATAAACTGCCATGGGTTTCCGTGAACGACTCCAAAAATAATGGAAGCATACACGATAGCTTTCCATGGTTTAACTCCCTTATTGATAAGCCCTTTCTGAATAATTCCTCTGAATATAATTTCTTCAAAAATAGGGGCTAACATTACAGTCATAATAATCATCACTACCGGATCATCCGTCAACTGGTTCATAAGCTGAATAAAATATTCATAAAAGTCTCCAAAAACAGGACCTGTAGTTGGGATTAAAGAGGTAACAAACTCTGCAATAAACATCATCCCGGCCATCATGGGGAAAACCAGAAGATAGGTATAAAAATTAACTGAAGAAAGGTTGAAATTGAGTTTCTTTTTGGTAGTACGCCTTACAATGAAAAAATCAAAAAAGGCAATAGCAGTTAGAAATCCTACAGAATTAGCCACCATCAAAAACCAGTCTTTTAGTTCAAGGTTTTCTTTGAAAGCTACTTTCCAAAAAGTACTGAATAAAGAAACAGCCATTGTTCCTACAAACAGTCCCACTACCAAAGTAAGCCCTCCTAACCATGTGAAAGTAAACTTTGGATATTTGCTATTTTCCATTCTTTTTTCTGTAAAATTTATGGAAACAAAGATAATTTTTTTGAATGCCACAGGCAACTAAAAAAGGAAATTCTTATTTTCGCTCCGATAACCATAATAGTATAAAAAATGAAGACAGAATCTCCATTTCCGAGTATTGAATCTACAATAAACCGATTGATCACTCTTATTCTGAACGTGACTTTTTTTGGCCTGCTTCTTTTCTTCTTTGTTCTTTTCGTTTTGGGTCCCGTGTATGGAATTTATAAAAGAGGATTGGAGACTATGTTCTATCCAACCTTGCTATGCTGGGGGCTTTCGCTTCCAATATTAATTCCTGTTACCTGGCACTACATTGTAAAAAGTAAGAAAATGGCCTGTAAAATTATTGTTGACCAAAGTGGCCTCTTATTTTATAATTCGCAGGACGAAATTGTAGATAAAATACTCTATACCGATCTTCGGACTTCAGAGCAGGACTTTGATATCCGGACAGTAAGTACTACAAATTCAGGAATTATTCCGTGGCTTGAAGTCATTATACAATCAGAAAAAACCGACCAGACAACAAGACGTATCGATATGAATCTTCCGCTTTTTGCTGTAAAGAATAAACAAGCTTTATATGCCCACTTTTTGAGAGGAATCACTGTTTTCCGTTCCGATTTAAAGATAGATCCCATCGTTTTTTCCACTTATTCTATTGATACAAAAACATGGAAGATCAACCAAAAAGGCAGTGCACTGACAACCTGGGTTTTCATTCTGCTGGCTCTTATCTGCGTTGGGTTTATCTGTTTTATGGTATTTGTTTATATGAAGTATAATACCTAAGTTTACTTATATTCTAAGATTAGCACATTAAAAAAAAATAAAACCAATAACATTCTCTTTTATAGGTTTTGTGCAGAAGGTTTTGAAAAATCAGGTTTCTTTAAATAAAAAATTAATTATGTATAAGTCCCTTTTACTATTTTTAGCCAGTTTTTTATCCGCACAACAGACTTGTCAACTTTCTTTTTCAAATACTTCACTTTCCGAAAATGGAGAAATAATCTTTACAATGACAAATAAAGAGGATAAAAGAATAAAAATACCCAAGCAATATCCTGATATATGGGCAAGACCAACAGATATACAGGTTTATAATGATAAAAAAAAAGAATATCAGGATATAAAATACAGTTTTGATGGAGTAAATTGTTTAAATATAAAGAAATGCTTTGGCAAAATGACAGATCTCAAGAAAGGAGAATCTAAACAATATAAAGCTACAATTATTCCCGGAAGAATTTCAAAGGCATTTAAAGAAAAGCAAAAATATAGATTTAAATTAGCATTTGATACTTATTTATTTAGCGGTTGCAATGATTATGTAACGGACTGGCTCTATTTTAAGAATTAATAAAACATACAATCTGCTGATGTAAAGTAACTTTTAGATATAAAATTACCTATCTGACAGAGCGAAACTGATGCTTGATCCGGACAACAAAAGCAAGGAGTAGCCATCCATACGATTAACGCTATTTCCCCACTCTGAAACCCTCTAACTCCGCAACCTGAACCTTACAACTAACATTCTCGTATTTTATTTGAAAACCTCATAAAAAATCACGATTTTTGCAACTTCAAAATACGATATGTCAGACTTACTCAAAGAAATACAAAAAAGAAAGACTTTTGGGATTATTTCCCACCCGGATGCCGGAAAAACTACCCTTACGGAGAAATTACTTCTTTTTGGGGGAGCTATCCAGGAAGCGGGTGCGGTAAAATCCAATAAAATAAAAAAAGGAGCTACCTCCGACTTTATGGAAATTGAAAGACAGAGAGGGATCTCTGTAGCCACTTCCGTATTGGCTTTTGAATATAAAGATCATAAAATCAATATCCTGGATACCCCAGGTCACAAAGATTTTGCTGAAGATACCTATAGAACCTTAACTGCTGTAGATTCTGTAATCGTTGTAATTGACGTTGCAAAAGGGGTTGAGGAACAGACAGAAAAACTGGTGAAAGTTTGCAGAATGAGAAACATTCCTATGCTTGTTTTCATCAATAAACTTGACCGTGAAGGTAAGGACGCTTTTGATCTGTTGGATGAAGTAGAGCAAAAACTCGGATTAAGAGTGGTTCCGCTTTCCCTTCCAATTGGTATGGGAAGTGACTTCCAGGGTATTTATAATATCTGGGAAAACAATATTCAGTTATTCCTGGAAGAGAAAAAACAAAAAGTAGGAGAATCCATCACTTTCGATAATATCAATGATCCTTCTATTGATGAGGCCATAGGTCCAAAAGCGGCCCAAACATTAAGAGATGAACTAGAGCTTATTCAATCCGTATATCCTGAATTTAATCGTGAAGAGTATATGAACGGTGATCTTCAGCCGGTATTCTTCGGTTCGGCATTAAATAACTTTGGGGTACGTGAACTATTGAATGCATTTATCGAAATTGCTCCTATGCCGCAACCTAAAGAAAGTGACCTTCGTATAGTAAAACCTGAAGAAAGCAATTTTACAGGTTTTGTGTTCAAGATCCACGCTAATATGGATCCTAAACACAGAGACAGACTGGCATTCGTAAAAATTGTTTCGGGAACCTTTAAAAGAAATGAAAATTATTTGCTGGTAAGAGAAGGTAAAAAGATGAAGTTCTCATCTCCCAATGCTTTCTTTGCTGATAAAAAAGAAGTAGTGGAGGAAAGCTTTCCCGGTGATATTGTAGGTCTTCATGATACAGGAAACTTCAGAATTGGTGATACCCTGACCGGTGGTGAAAAACTTAGCTTCAAAGGAGTTCCTAGTTTCTCTCCGGAACATTTCCGTTATATCAATAATAATGATCCGCTTAAGGCCAAGCAGTTGGCAAAAGGTATCGATCAGCTGATGGACGAAGGAGTTGCACAGCTATTCACGCTGGAAATGAACAATAGAAAAATTATCGGAACAGTGGGAGCCCTTCAGTATGAAGTTATCCAATACCGTCTGGAACACGAATATGGTGCTAAATGTACCTATGAACCTCTATCTATGCACAAAGCATGTTGGGTAGAAGCTGATGAAAAATCAGAAGAGTTTAAAGAATTTGCAAGATTAAAGCAAAGATTCCTTGCCAGAGATAAATACAACCAGCTTGTATTTTTAGCAGACTCTTCATTTACGATTCATATGACGCAGGAAAAATTCCCGAATGTAAAACTGCACTTCATCAGTGAGTTTAAAGATCATTAATAAGCAGAATCGCTAAAAACATAGATCCGCAGAGTTTTTCTCTGCGGATTTTTTATTCTGTAAAGAAGAATACTTTTCCTTTAAGATTATGAGGAACTAAAAAGGTCTTGCTTTAAGCCAAGATTATTTCCTTTATTTATTTTCATAAAAATCTACATAATCTCTTCAGTCTTCGGATCAATAAAGATATACTCAGCTATAAAGTCTGACAGATTCAAATATATCCTGGTAAAATCCCATCAAAAGCAGTATGGGATCTGCAAAACGGCTTTGTAAATCTCTTGTAAAACAAATACAAAACACTGGAAATATAGCAGTTATCGTTTTACCAGCATAATACATTCTATTTACAAGGGTTTCAGGCACTCTCCTCCTAATTTTACTTCATCAAAAATTAATGTTATGAAAAAGTTCATCTTACTGGTAGCTATATCAAGCACCTTTATTATGTGTAAAAAAGGAGAAGCTGCACAATCTCAACTTGAAAAAACAATACAGACGGCAGACAGTGCTTCTAGTGTTGCTACAGAAGCTATAGACAATGCCAGCCATACCATCAGCAAAACTCTTGATTCTGCCAATATCAAAATAAAAGATTTTGAAAATACCAAAAACGAGATCCAGCAAAAAATAGAACATACATCAAAGGTTGTAGATTCTTTATCTGATAAAATTGCCTCTACAAAACTGGAATCTAAGGTGGAGAAAAAGGATTCTGCTACAAAGAAGTCTGAAAAAATAGTAGTTAATGTTCCAGCTCCCAAGGTGATCAAAGAAACCAAAGTGATTTATAAAGACAAGCCTAAAAATAACAGTTATGAACTGAACATGCCTAAAAACAGAATGGTAAAATCCGGTCAGATCTCCATTAAAGCAGATAATGCCGAAACGGTAAAAGAAATCATTAAGGAAGAGGCCCTTAAAAACAACGGGTATATCAAAAGTGAAGATCTTTCTTATATAGAATCTGCAGACCGCAGACGTGAAGATCAAAAAGTATATACTATGGACATTAAAGTTCCTATTCAGAACTTTGACGGTTTAATGGATGCTTTAAACAATAGTATTGGTGATATTGAGAGTAAAAACATTCAGGTTTCAGGAAATGACTATACGGATAATGCTATTTGCAGTATCTCAGTAAGCCTTACAGACAAAACAGAAACTGAAAAAGAGCCTAAAAACTTCGGAGAGAAATCTTTGGCAGCCATTTCATCCGGTTGGGGTGCTATTGCTTCTATTTTCTTGTTTATCCTTCCCTTATGGCCTTTATTCGTGATTGGCGGTATTGGATATTACTTTTACAAAAAAAGGAATAAAAACCTTCCTGGTAACGATTCTCACTAGAATTAAAAATCCATCCCCGTGATGGATTTTTTTTGCCGGAAATTTGAATTTAAATAATCAGCGTTGCGTTGATTTCTATTCTTCTTTACTTATTAGGTTTTGGCTAAAGCCAAATTGGATGGTTCTTTCAAAAAAACAGGCTAAAACCCGTTTCTATTGATGTAGAAGGTGTTTAATGTTCACATTATACATTATACATTATACATTATACATTATACATTATACATTATACATTATACATTATACATTATACATTATACATTATACATTATACATTATACATTATACATTAAAAGGCCTCCACATGGGAAGCCTTTCTGTTATTTCATATTCACTACTTTATCTACGACAAACTTTGTGTTTCCTCTCCAGGGAAGTGCCCCGTTGTATTCTTTGTAATGGAGATCAAAGGTTTTACCGCTATTGGTTTCCAGTTGTTTGAAAACTTCAGGGTCATCCACAGAAAATTCAAACTCATAGCTTGTAATACCTCCTGCTTTACCTTTTCCAAATCCTTCCTGAATCAGTTTACCTTCATAAGTTTTGAAGATATAGCCTTTTTTCATGGCATAATTCAGGTATCCGGATTTCACGCCTTCTCCAAAGACGAAGAAGTACTTATACCATACAAATACTCCTAACAATAGCAGTACGACACCGAGAGTGATCCACAAAGATTTTTTCATAGAATGTGTGTTTTAAAAATAGTTATTTTGCGATACTTCTTGAGATCACGATTTTCTGAATTTCAGAAGTTCCTTCGTAGATCTGAGTGATTTTTGCATCTCTCATTAATCTTTCTACGTGATATTCTTTTACATATCCGTATCCACCGTGGACCTGTACTGCTTCAATAGTAGTATCCATCGCTACCTGAGAAGCATATAGTTTCGCCATAGCCCCGCTTTCGGAAATGTCTTTTCCTTCATCTTTTTCACATGCTGCCTTGAAGCATAACATTCTGGCTGCAGTAATCTGAGTAGCCATATCAGCTAATTTAAAAGCAATTGCCTGATGGTTGATGATTTCGGTTTTGAAAGCTTTTCTGGTTTTAGCATATTTTAAAGCTAATTCATACGCTCCCGAAGCAATACCTAATGCCTGAGAAGCAATTCCGATTCTTCCTCCGTTCAATACCGCCATTGCAAAGTTGAACCCGAATCCGTCTTCACCAATTCTGTTTTCTTTCGGTATTTTTACATTATTAAAGATCAAAGAGTGGGTATCACTTCCTCTGATTCCTAATTTGTCTTCTTTCAGTCCGATTTCAAAACCTTCCCATCCTCTTTCTACGATAAAAGCATTGATTCCTTTATGTTTTTTCTCCGGGTCAGTTTGAGCAATTACGATATAATAAGAAGCTGTTCCACCGTTTGTGATCCAGTTTTTAATACCATTTAAAAGATAGTAATCTCCTTTATCTTCCGCTGTTGTTTTCTGAGAAGTTGCATCAGAACCTGCTTCAGGCTCAGATAATGCAAATGCTCCTATTACCTTTCCGCTAGCAAGAGGAGTAAGGTATTTTACTTTTTGTTCTTCAGAAGCAAACTTTTCAAGACCGGCACAAACCAATGAATTGTTTACAGACATTACAACAGCAGCTGAAGCATCTATTTTTGCAATTTCTTCCATTGCCAAAACGTAAGAAACACTGTCCATACCTGCCCCTCCGTACTGTGGATCAACCATCATTCCTAGAAGACCCATCTCACCCATTTTCTTAACCTGTTCTGCAGGGAATTTCTGGTCACGGTCTCTTTCAATAACTCCAGGTAATAATTCATTTTGTGCAAAATCTCTTGCCGCCTGCTGAATCATCAACTGTTCTTCTGATAAATTAAAGTTCATAAAAAAATAATTAGATAGCCGTAAATTTACACTTTTTAAGCAAATCTGGAAATATAAATTAGAAGTTAGAAGAGAGTGATTAGAAGTTAGTTAAAAAAAGTAGACTTCAAAGTGACTTATCGTTATAAAATAATCAATATATTATGGTAAACATTCAATTATCTCATTCAAACTTCAAAAATTAAAAAAAATGCTTATATTTAGATTTCTTTATAAATTACTTAAAAAATCATGACGATAAAGAGATTATTCGATATTCCTCACTACGCTTTGGAAAAATATCCTAAAGCGGATATGTTTGTTACCAAATACCATGGTGAATGGAAAAAAACTTCTACCCAAGAGTTTATTAATGAAGGAAATAAGATATCCAGAGGATTACTGAAACTGGGAATAAAACCAGGAGATAAGATTGCATTGATTACTACCAATTCCCGCACGGAATGGGCTATCATGGATTTCGGAATGTCTCAGATCGGTGTTGTTTCGGTACCGGTTTATCCCAGTATCTCCCCGGAAGATTATGAATTCATCTTCAATAATGCAGAAATACAGTATTGTTTTGTTTCTGACAAAGAGCTGTTGAATAAAGTAATGAAAGTAAAACACAATATTCCCAGCCTACAGGGGATCTTTACTTTCGACAATATAAGCGGTGCTGCCAACTGGAAAGAAATTCTGGATCTCGGTAAGGATGAATCTACACAAATTGAAGTAGAAGATCTGTCCAATGCCATCAATACTGAAGACCTGGCAACGATTATTTACACTTCCGGAACTACCGGCAGACCTAAAGGGGTGATGCTGACCCACAATAACATCGTTTCTAATGTATTGGGATCTATTCCAAGGATTCCCAAGAAAAGAAGCCTTGACTACAAGGAAACAAGAGCATTAAGCTTCCTGCCTATCTGTCATATTTTTGAAAGAATGCTGTTTTATCTTTACCAATACAAAGGATTTTCACTCTATTTTGCTGAAAGCATCGAAAAAATGGGAGAAAACGTAAAAGAAGTGAAACCTCATTATATGACTGTTGTTCCGAGACTGGTAGAAAAGGTGTATGATAAGATTTATAATACCGGTTCTTCTGCAGGTGGGTTGAAATCAAAAATATTCTTCTGGGCTTTAAATTTGATTAGTAAGAAGAAAGAAATTTCAAAACCATCCGGAATACAGGAAATCATTGCAGATAAACTGGTTTTCTCTAAATGGAGAGAAGGCTTGGGAGGTGAAATTGTCACTTTAGTTTCCGGATCAGCAGCTTTATCTACAAGACTGAACCTTATGTTCCAGAATGCAGGAATTCCTATTTTGGAAGGATATGGCTTAACGGAAACATCTCCGGTAATTTCGGTGAACAGCTTTGAAAAAATGAAAGTGGGAACCGTAGGGGTACCTTTAGATAATTTAAAGGTAAAAATCCAGGAAGATGGCGAGATTACAGTAAAAGGACCTTCTATATTCAAAGCGTATTTCAAAAATGAAGAAATGACCAAAGAAGCTTTTACTGAAGACGGATTTTTCAAAACAGGAGATATCGGGCATATTGACAGTGATGGATTTTTACAGATTACAGACCGTAAAAAAGAAATGTTCAAAACTTCAGGCGGGAAATATATAGCACCTCAAACTATTGAAAATTTAGCAAAGGCATCTAAATTCATCGAACAGATCATGGTTGTGGGTGATGGTGAAAAAATGCCGTGTGCGTTGGTACAGCCTGATTTTGAATTTGCAAAAAGCTGGGCCATGCGAAATAATTTAAATATTGGCACTACCCCTGAAGAGATTGCTAAAAGCACTGAATTAAAAGAAAGAATAGAAAAAGAAATTGAGGGTATTAATGAACACCTTGGAAACTGGGAGAAAATCAAAAAGATTGAATTGACTCCTGAAGTATGGAGTATTGAAAGCGGACTGCTTACTCCAACTTTAAAGCTAAAAAGAAAGGCTGTAAAAGAGAAATTTATGTCCCTCTACAATAAGATGTATGATCATCATGAATAAAACACTAACCGCTTCTTTTGGAGCGGTTTTTTTATGCTTTAAAAAAAGATTATGATGTTTTTAATGTTTAGGCTAAAGCCATTGGAATAGGGGTCTTAAGGTAAACGGACTAAAGTCCGTTTCTATTGAATATTTTAGTATTTCAAACCATGCAACGTCCTGTTTTGTCATTTCGAAGGAATCTAAACCAGCATTTTCATAAACAGCGAAGAGGTTCTCTCTAAAAGCATTTGTGTTATTTGTGAAAATATTTGTGCCATCAGTGTTTAGCAACCACAATATATTTTTAAAAATAAAACAGACCAGGACCATTTCTATTGGACACTCCCCTTCTAACCTATCCGATTATCAGATATTTCAAACCACCCAACGTCCTGTTTTGTCATTCCGCAGGAATCTAAACCAGCATTTTCATAACAGCGAAGAAGTTCTGTTTAAAAAGCATTTGTGTTATTTGTGAAAACATTTGTGCCATCAGTGTTTAGCAATCACAATATATTTTTAAAAATAAAACAAACCAGGACCATTTCTATTGGACACTCCCCCTTCTAACCTATCCGATTATCAGATATTTCAAACCACCCAACGTCCTGTTTTGTCATTTCGAAGGAATCTAAACCAGCATTTTCATAAACAGCGAAGAAGTTCTGTCTAAAAGCATTTGTGTTATTTGTGAAAATATTTGTGCCATTAGTGTTTACAACCATCTCCCAAAAGCAACATCTATTTCAAAAAGACTATAAAAAAAGCTGTCTCATTTCTGAAACAGCTTTTGTATTATTTAAAATCGATAATTAGAATTTAATTACAGACTTCATTTTTTCATTTTCTTCCATTACCAACTCATCGTCTACAAGGATTTTTCCAGAGTGTTCGTCAATAATGATTTTCTTTCTCTGAGCAATTTCCATTTGCTTTTGAGGAGGAATAGTGAAGAAAGATCCTTTTGGAGCTCCTCTTTCTAATCCTACTACTGCAAGACCGTTGATAGAGTTTGTTCTGATTCTGTTGTAAGAAGCCAATAATCTTTCATCAATTTTACCTGCGAATTCTTTAGATTGCTCTAAAAGATATTCTTCTTCTTTTTGAGTTTCAGACACAAGATCATTTAATTCTTCTTTCTTGAATTTCAAGTGATTCTTTAAATCATCAATCTTTGCGTTCAATTCGCTTAAAGTTTCGTTTTTGTGAGCAATTTTAACCCCGAATTCTTTAATTCTCTTATCAGCAAGCTGAATTTCCAGATCCTGGAATTCAATTTCTTTTCCTAATGCTTCAAACTCTTTGTTGTTTCTTACATTATCCTGCTGAGATTTATATTTCTCAATTAAAGCTTTTGCATGGTTAATAACTTCATGCTTGGTTTTAATCTGATCATCCTGTTCTTTGATGTCTGCATGAAATTTTTCAGCTCTTTTCTCAAGACCTTCAATCTCGATTTCAAGATCTTCAACTTCAATTGGCAATTCTCCTCTAGTATTTCGGATTTCATCCAATCTTGAATCAATGATCTGTAAATCGTATAAAGCTCTTAATTTTTCTTCAACTGAAATATCGTTGGTTTTTGCCATATGTTAAATGAAATAATTTACTGGGTTTGTTTTTTCAATAGATTTTGAAATTGCAAATGTACTAAATTTTTGTGATAAAATTTCAAATAATTGTTGACTTACAAATTGTTCTGATTCATAATGGCCTATATCACAGATCAGCATTTTAGACTCAGCTAAAAAATAATCGTGATATTTAAGATCCCCTGTGAGATAAACATCACATTTTTTGGACATTGCAGCTCTTATTCCACTGGCTCCGGATCCTCCGAGAACGCCTACTTTTTTTATTTTTTTATGATTAAAGGCAGAATGTTTTATCACCTCAAGACTGAATTTTTCTTTTACAAACTGCAGAAAATCTTTCTCATCCATTTCTTCCGCAAGCTCTCCATACATTCCAAGTCCTGCATGATGGTTTTTATTATCCAGACTGTACACCTGATGGGCCACTTCTTCATATGGATGTGCAGCTTTCATTGCACCAATGATCTGCCCCTGTTTATAGGATTCAAAAATTACGGAAATCATATCCTCATCAGCATTCTCACGGATATTCTGCTCTCCGGAAAATGGATTGGAACCTTCTACCGGCTTAAATGTCCCGTTCCCGTTGACTGTAAAACTGCATTCATCATAAAAGCCTATATTTCCGGCTCCTGCTGAAAACATAGCCTCTTTTACCTTTTCAGAATAGTCTTTAGGTACAAAAACCGTCAGTTGTTTCAGGTTATTTTCTTTAGGCTGAAGAATTTTCATGTTCTTTAATCCCAGCTGACTGCATATTCCGTAGTTCACTCCAAAGAAATCATTATCAAATGCTGTATGAATAGCATAAATGGCAATTTTATTTTCAATAGCCTTTAAAACAGCTTTTTCAACATAATTTTTACCGGTTAAGGATTTTAGCCCTGAAAATATGATAGGATGAAAACAGACAATCAGATTACAGTTTTTCAGGATCGCCTCTTCCACTACATTTTCCAATGCATCATGACACACCAGAATTCCACTCACATCCCGATCCGGAACACCACACAGCAATCCCACATTATCAAAATCTTCTGCCTGTCTGATACTTATTTCCTCTTCAATCTTTGAAATTACAGCTCTTAGCTTCATTAGTCTATTTTTACAGTTACAGCGAAGATATTAATTTTACAAGGATTCCGAAACAATTTCTGCCTCAATAAGAACCTACTGATCCATAATAATGCCAGATGGTAATATTTGGAATTTCCTTTTAACAATCCTATCTTTACTTCATACTTCATAAAAATGATTATCTTCATTGTGAAAATAACCCGATTTTAAATGGAAAGAGAACACAATCTTGTTCCCGAAGACTCCCTCTGGAAAAGATACCTTTACAGGATAATTTACCGGTCCGACACTAAGCTCGGAAAACTTTTCGATATCATATTACTATCTTTAATTCTTGCCAGTACTGCTATCATTATGATGGAAAGTGTACCTCAGCTTGACAAAAGATTTCATTATACGTTTTTGATCCTGGAATGGATTATCTCTATTTTCTTTTCCATTGAATATTCCATGCGGATTGCCGTGGTAAAAAATAAGAAACACTATATTTTCAGTTTCTTTGGGATTATTGATTTTTTTGCACTGGTTCCATTTTACTTAAGCTTCTTCTTTCCCGTAACGAAATATTTCCTGATTTTCAGAATGTTGAGAATGCTCAGAGTTTTCAGGGTTTTCAACCTTATGGACTTTATGAATGATGGTTCCGTGATTGTCAGAGCCTTAAAAAACAGCTCCCGGAAGATTTACATTTTCCTTTTATTCTTAATTATTTTTTCGGTAATTGTTGGTTCTCTTATGTTTATGGTAGAAGGAGGAAGACCGGGGTTTGAAACCATTCCACAATCTATTTATTGGGCGGTGGTTACTGTAACTACGGTAGGATATGGAGATGTGTCTCCTATTACACCTTTAGGGAAGTTTTTTGCAGTGGTTCTGATGTTGGCCGGTTATTCTATTATTGCAGTTCCTACCGGAATTGTAACAGCAGAAATGCGCAATAAAAGACAGAACCTGGAAAAGGTATGTGAGCGGTGTGGCAACGAAGATATTGATGATGATGCCAGATACTGCAAACAATGTGGCAAGAAATTAGCTTGATATTTTATATTCATTTAATTTATCAACCAAATACCACAAAATCATGGAACCACAAAAGAAAAACAAGCCCAATAGCTTAGTCATTATCCTTTTTGCATTAGTTGTACTAATGATTATCATCTACTTTATTCTTGTCATGTTCTTTCCCACAGTTTTTGATATGATGAATACAGGAGATATACAACCAGTACCCAATAAATAATGAGTCATAAATACTCTATATCACCATAAAAAAGGAAGAGCGAAATATTTCACTCTTCCTTTTTTTATGATAAGAAATCAAAGCTGTTCTTTTTACTTTTTAATCGCTTTAATAGTCTGCTTAGATCCATCTTTCATGTGTAGCGTTATTAAATACATTCCTGATTTCAGATCTCCTAAATAAAGAACTGAAGCCGGCTGATCAATACTCTTCACCAATCTTCCGGATACATCCGAAACAGAAATTGATTTTATCTGATCAACTTTTGAGAGATTCAGTACTTCTGTAAATGGATTCGGATAGGCCTGAACTGTATTTTTAGCTTTAGAAGTTTCTGAAGTTGCAAGGTTTTCTTTATTAATAGAAATCGTAAATGTTCCTTCTAAATCGTCAGACCATGTACTGTAACTTCCTACATTCACATAATAGGCCGTTCCGGCAACAGTTGGGATAGAAATTGTTTCTGTTTCTCCAGCTCCGTTTCCATCTATAGTATCCACACAAGTTAAGCTGCCACATGCACCACTGAATACACCGATTTGAGAATCAAAATAACTATCTGCAGGTGTTGTTACGGTGATATCAAAAGTACTGCCATCCCCTGTGAAAGTAAACCATGTTCCATCATTCATCCCATTCGTACACTCTTCAAGGTATGCTCCATTATTACTGGCTCCTGCAGCATCAGACTGTGTATAGCTATATGGGAATGCAGCGGCAGTTAAAGCACCTGAGCACTCATCATTAGCTGGTGGCGGAGGTATGGTTCCGACACATAAATTAAAGCTCTGAGCTTCCCCTGCTCCTCCATAGCTGTATACCCTTACATAATAAGTATCCCCCGCCGTAAGACCGGTAAGAATTTCCATTCCTCCATATCCGCACAGCGTACTGACAAGACTTGCACAATCTCCGCTAAAAACCTGATAATAGGCATCCTCATTAAAAATACTTCCAATAGAAGCTACATTGCTGAGCGTAATTGCATGACTGGTAGCTGTTGCTGTAAATTTAAACCACACATCATCATCTGCCTCACCATAGCACGGATCAGTAAGTAATGCTGAGTCACTTGCTCCCAAAGTGTATCCGGATGTTACAGTGCCACAGTTCATATCTGGATTTACTGTAAGCGCGATGGCATTTGCGCATTCATCATTAGCAGAAGCAGGAGGAGCTGTTCTGAATTTAATAATAGAACATCCTGCAGATTCGCCTCCTGCACCTACTGCTGTTACTTTAAGATAATAATCTGTATCAATAGCTAATGGGGATGAAGGTGTAAAATTGTTGACGGTTACAGACTGCTGATTAACAATATCAGTTCCTCCAGGTGTAGTCCCTATAGAAATCTTATAGCCTGTAGCTCCCTGAGGGGCATTCCAGGTAATATCTGGCGACACCGGTATAAAGGTTGAATTATTTCCCGGATACCCAACCATAGGACAGGCAGGAACAGGATTGATAGTAAGACCCATAAGGCTCACTACAGACCTGTAATCCAACATTTCTCCTGTTGGCGGGCTTGCAGGGTCAGGATTTGTTGAATCACTGCTGTAAGAAAGGGTACGGTCTGTTACAGAACCGTACTTAAATACAGAGAATATGTTATCATCATCGTAGTCTGGTGCATTTTCTTCTGCTGCAATGACTAAATTCTGTGTGTTATTGTATGGAAATGGGGTAGCAAAAGTTATTTCTATTACTCCATTGGCATTAGTAACGGTTCCCGCATACACTTGAGTCAGCTGGGTTACAGGAATCCAGTCATCTTCAGATGTAAAATTTGTTTTTGCTGTATGGCCCAGATAAACAATCCAGTCTGATGAGTTATCTATAGACGCTGAAGCATCCAGGTAGAATTTAAGGCCGGTGATGTTTCCTGCCGCATTCGCGTTAATCTCCTGCTTGGTAAAGATCTGCTGAATATATGAATATTCATAATAAGGATCTACCGGGGCGTTCCCGGTCTCAGTGCTCCCTTCTCCAAGGTTGATTTGAGCATTTAGTATCATGCTTATTGTAAGCAGCCATAAAAGTAATACTTTCTTCATATTTTTTTAATTTAGTGTTAACTTGATTACCAAATTAATAATAATTTCAACACAATGTTAAAAAATTTAAAAAATTATTAAAAAAAATCAGCAGCTATAAAGCTGCTGATTAATTAATAAGTGAAAAATAAAGAATTTTATTTTTTTATGACTTTAAAAGTCTGTTTGGATCCATCTTTCATATATAATACAGCCAAATACATTCCATGGTTTAAATCTCCCAATTGAAGGACAGAAGAAGGAGACTCTATAGTTTTCACTACCCTTCCTGCCAAATCAATGACTGAAACAGATTTCACCTGAGAAACATCTGAAATATTAATATTATCAGTAAACGGATTAGGGTACACTTTAAGCCCCTCTTTAACCTTTGTTTCAGAAGTAGCCAGCTGTGCAGCTGAAATTTTAAAGTTATCTATGAAGAAATCATAGTCTTCAAGATCATCTACCGTACCCGAAGAACCGTAAAATGCAAAGATTGTATTAGGATTGGTATATCCGGTAAGGTCTAAAGAATAAGTATTTAATGCATTGGAAGGCCCGTTGGCTGCTGTCCATGTATTCAATACGGTCCATGTAGTTCCGCCGTCTGTTGAAACCACAAATTGCACGGTATCATCACTTCCCATAGGAGATGAAACAGTATCAGCATAGTCTGTCACAGCATAGTCAAATTCTACTTTATATCCTCCGGCAGAAAGGTCAAATGCTGCAGTTTTAAGCCAACCAACTCTGTTGTCGTTGTAAATATTCATTTTAGCAGCACCCGTAGTTCCGGAATTAAGGAATCCATCTGCAATCCATAATGCGGAAGCTCCTGTAGGACCTGTAGCAGGCGTTCCTCCGGAAGCCTGTGACCAACACGTTCCCGGAAATGTAGAAAAATCATTGGTATAAGCAGGAACAACCGCCAGGCAAGCCGTGGTAAATATTGCCGTACCTACCCATGCTCCTTTATCTGTGCCATTACAGTTAGATCTTACCCAAACATTATAGGTTGTATTAGGGGTAAGGCCTGATAAAGTTCTGCCAGTAGCCGTAATATTAGTTATTGTTGCTGCAGTTGCTGCAGTAGGGGCTACATTGGAGGTAGAATAATAAATTTCATATCCACTGCCCGGAGCAGTTGCCGGAGCTGTCCATGAAATATCAGCACTTTGAGCAAGAACAGCAGATGCTACTAATGCTGTGGGTTCTGAACATGCAGGAATCGGTTCGTAGTTTACATCATCAATAAGAACACTGTTTGCAGGGCTTCCTGTATGTCTGAAAGCAAGTGTGGTAGTTCCTGCCGGAGCGGTAATATTATTTATTATAAAATTATCCAGAACAGATATACTGGTAGTTGTAAAAATACCGAGACTTACAAAAGAAGATGCTGTTGTTGGGTCTGTTAAATATCCCACTTCAACCTTTCCTCCTACAGTAGAATTTGATCTCGCTTTGAATCTCAATCTGTAAAGACCTGTATCTAATGTACTTACCGGTCTCATTTTCACTACCGCGATATTGCTGGTGGTAGAAGAATAGATATACAGGACATTGGGAGCACTTGCCATTGAACTGGTCTGAATATTGGCACTTCCAGCTGTTCCTACCTTGCCCCAGCATGCAGGCCAGCTTCCTGCTGTTACTCCATCAAAATTTTCAGAGAAAGATGTAACAGTACCACAAACAGTCGAAAAGTTTCTTTCTGTACAGTTCGTTGAACTTTGTGTAGCTGTATAGGCACCTACTGAATAATAATAGGTTGTTGAATTATTAAGAACGGTAGGTAAGGTATAGGTAGTTACATTTCCTACATCTACATTATTCATCACATCAGTTCCTCCGGGAGTGGTTCCTATTCTTAATTTGTATCCGTTAACTCCGGTTACAGCAGACCAAGTAAAGGTGGGTGATAACGAAACATCAGCAGCAGAAGATGCCGGTGCAGACACTGTAGGACAAATTGATAAGGTAGTAAAATTCCTTTCTGTACAACCCGTAGAAGTTTGGGTGGCATTATAAGAATTGATTGTATAATAATATTTTGTATTATAAGCCAGCTCATTAGGCAGCGTATACGTAGTAACATTTCCTACATCAAAAGCATTTAACACATCAGTTCCACCTGCAGTTGTTCCTATAGATAATTTATAGCCGGTAGCGTCAGCATTGGCTGCCCATGTAAATGTAGGTTTCAAAGCCACTGCGGTGGCAGATGAAGAAGGTGCAGATACACTAGGACAGAATGTCTTGGTTGAAAACGTAGACCCATATACCCAGATACTCTGATCAGCTCCGCAATTGGACCTTACCCAGAGATAATAGGTACTGGACGGTGTAAGTCCTGTAAGGGTTTGAGTTGTACCGGTAGCTCCTGTAAAGGTTGGTACAGATGCAGCAGTAGGAGCTGTTCCTGAGGTACTGTAATATATATCATAAGTAGGAGC
This sequence comes from Chryseobacterium sp. WG23, assembly GCF_024586575.1. Classification (NCBI taxonomy): domain Bacteria; kingdom Pseudomonadati; phylum Bacteroidota; class Flavobacteriia; order Flavobacteriales; family Weeksellaceae; genus Chryseobacterium; species Chryseobacterium sp. WG23. The sequence goes on along the minus strand of NZ_JALCZE010000006.1, from coordinate 235,101 downwards.
TGCAGTAGTAACCGTCCAGTTGACAGGAACAGTGGTAGCTGTTGTGGTTCCGGTAGTAACCGTTGCCGGCATCAGGCAGTTCATAGCGCCCACTTTAACATTGTCTATGAATATATCATCACTTCCAAAATCTCCTGTCGCAAGAAATCTTATCACTGCAGTAGAGCTATTGGAGCCTAGTACAACGTTTTTACTAGACCAGGTAGCAGAAGTTCCGAAAGCAGTTCCTACCGTTGTAAAGGTAGCTCCACCATCGGTTGAAAGCTGTATTTTTAAATTATCTGTACCGGAAGCATTCACATAATCAAAAGAAAGCACCCTCTCCCCTGTTCCGGAAGATAAATCAATATACAGATCCATATATCCATAAAGACCTGCAGAAACGTGGTAAGAATGGAATCTTGCCGCAGGAGCTGTTGCCGGAGAAGAAATAGGCGTGGCAGTAGTTTCTGAGACATCGTTCCATCCTGAGACGCTTGTAAAGCCGGCATTAGCCACTGTCAACTCGGTAGATCTCCATGAATTATCTCCTCTGGAAGGCCATGACCTCCAGTTTGAAGCATTGGGAAGATCACCCACAGAATTTCCATTACCCCAGGCCGAAAAAGTTTCAGTATAAGGCATAGAAGCATATGATGGAGTACCCACCCATGTTCCCGGAGTGTATTTAAAGCTAAGACCGGAAGCCGGAACCGTATTTCCGTTAGTAGTTCCTAAGGTACAGGATGTAGTGGTAGATCCTGCCCCAGCAGCAGTATTCGTCCAGTCGGTTCCTACCCTGTTATTTAAATCAGAGCTCTCTCCTCCTTTTAACCCTACCTGTCCACTTAACGTAGAAGTTCCGGAAGTACAATCACCATACAAAATCTCTACGGTATTGTCTGTTGTATCCAATACGATCTGAAAATTTAACTTTTGGGCAGCAGAGCCACTGTTACTTTGAAGATCTGTATACTGAACGACAAACTTGGAACCGATTGTTTCGTAAGCAATCTCTGAAGTAGTGGTATTAGCAGCTCTTAAATTAGCTGTAAATCCGGCTACAGCACCTTCAAAAGCGGTATTGGTAGTCAGAACACTGGTATTACCGGCTGAAGGAGCAATACCAAAGGTAATATACCCATTGTTGCTGATGTAAATACTGGTGTACGTTTTACCATTGTACTTAAATGGAGCGGGCAGGCTAATAGCTGCAGAAGCAGCATCTGTATTCAAAACAGTTCCTGACTGCCAGACCGTTTTACCTGCAGATAACGGAGTGTAGGTACCCAGACTCTGAACAAATCCATATCCATTATTGGTATTAGGATTTGCAGTTTGTGGAGGACCTACCTGTGCAGATACGCTATAAAAAAAAGCAGCCATGCACGTGAGTAGAAATTTTTTCATATATAGTAAATAAAAATTAGAGGGTAAATTTAAATAAATATTAAATTAAAAATCATAAATTAATTTAAATCAATAATTAAAAATTAATAAATACCCATTATTTATAACAAAAATTAAACAATTATTTAGTTTTAACATTTTTTCATCAATTGATGAAAAATTATAAAATATTGATTATCAAATCTTTAAAAAGAACACTAACAAAGCAACAGAATAAACAGATTGCTATTTAACATAAAATAATTTTTGAAAAAAAATCACCAAATTCAATAAAACTCAATAAAAAAAGTGGCTAAAAAGCCACTTTTACAAATATTTATTTGCTATTTTCTTTTAATTAAGATAAAATTCATACTTATTAAGCAGCTGAATTTCTTTTATAAGATCTCCATTGAGGTCTACAGAATGTTTCATAGACTGAACTTCTATGTGAGAGTCATCATCAATATTTTTAATAAAGAATTTCAACTTCTGATTTCCCTTATTCCTTTCGAGAACCGTTCTGAAGAAATCGAGATCTTCAGGTCTTACATCCATTACATCCATAACCAGAGATATGCTTTTCGCAAATCTTTCAAATGCTTCCTGAAGCTCAATCACATCATTTACATTCACGAAAACCCGACCATCTTTTACCTGGGCAAATTTGATCTTAAAAATTACAAACCTCTGAACCTCGAGCTTTTCTTTCAGCCTCATATAATCTCTGTCTCCAAGCCTGAAAGAATATGATCCGGAATAATCCTCAAGGGTCACAAAAGCGACTTTTTCCCCACTCCTGAAGCCATCCTGAACTCTATATTCCGTAATTAAACCTGCTACGGTGTATTCTTTTCCGCCACCTCCGTTTTCTCTCTCTTTCTGCAGTGTTTTCCAGTCCTTCTTTTTTTCTTCAAACAGTTCCTCCTGTTTATTTGCGAAAGCCTGCTCTTTATAAGCATCTACCTCATCAAGATTTAAAAATGAAAAAGTCCCTTTTGGTTCTGCTTTTTTGGTCACTTCTTCTATCACTTCCTCTTCACCTGCAACGACGTCATCAGATACAATCTCTGTAAGATCAACCGTTTCATCCAGTGAATCCTGTTCTAAAACAGGCGCTTCATCAGTCCCCGTTTTATCTTCTCCCTCTTTTTCCAGCACCGATTTCTTAGAAAGCTGTCCCTGGATAAACTGGAACTGGTACTTGAATTCATCCAGTGGATGTGCAGAAAGGTAGAATCCAATGATTTCTTTCTCCTTATTTAAGGTATGCATATTGGGCCATTCCGGACAAGGAAGTAATTTTGGCTGTTCAATCTGAACCTCTTCTGCAAAATCAGCAAACAGGGAATGTTCCATCTCATTTTTACTCTCCTGAAAGCTTTGCCCGTATCTGATTAATCTTTCCAGATTCGTTCTTCCCGCCATATCGATATCAAAATACTGACCTCTGTGGAAAGAATCCAGCTCATCAAAAGCGCCAGCCAGCACTAAACTTTCTGCCACTCTTTTATTCATCTGGGAAGGTAATATCCTTTCAAAGAAATCATAAATATTTTTAAATCTGCCGTTTTCCCTTTCCCTGGTAATTCCTTCACTCGGACCTTCACCAATACCTTTAATGGCTCCAAGTCCAAAACGGATCTGTCCTTTTTCGTTTACTGAGAATTTATATTGTGATTCATTAACATCCGGACCTAAAACATCCACACCCATACTTTTACAATCCTCCATAAACATAGTGATTGAATCCGTATTGTTAATGTTATTACTCATTACACTCGCCATGTATTCGGCTGGATAATTTGCTTTCAAAAAGGCTGTCTGATACGCAATAAATGCATAACAGGTAGAGTGAGATTTGTTGAAGGCATATTCAGCAAAGGCCTTCCAGTCATTCCATATCTTTTCCAACCTCTCCTCATTCAGATTATTCTTTCTACCTCCTTCTATGAATTTGGGATACATTTTGTTAAGAACATCAATCTGCTTTTTACCCATTGCCTTTCTCAGCGTATCGGCTTCACCTTTGGTAAAGTTGGCTAATTTTTGAGACAGAAGCATTACCTGCTCCTGATAAACCGTAATTCCGTAAGTTTCTTTCAGATACTCTTCCGTTTCCGGTAAATCATAAACGATCTCCTCAATTCCATGCTTCCTGTTAATAAAGTTTGGAATATATTTAATAGGACCCGGACGGTACAAAGCATTCATGGCAATAAGATCGGCAAAAACCGTTGGCTTAAGCTCCCTCATATATTTTTGCATCCCAGGACTTTCATACTGGAAAATCCCGACCGTTCTTCCTTCTTTAAACAGCTGATAGGTTTTGGTATCATCCAGGGGAATCTCATCAGGATCAATATCAATCCCATGTCTTTCCTTTACCAGCTTTAAAGCATCTTTAATGATGGTCAGCGTTCTAAGCCCCAGGAAGTCCATTTTCAAAAGACCTGCACTTTCTGCCACCGAATTATCAAACTGTGACACCAAAATATCAGCATCTTTCGCCGCAATAGTTACAGGAACCAGATTACTTACATCCTCCGGTGTAATAATTACCCCACAGGCGTGAATACCGGTATTCCTGATACATCCTTCCATTTTCTTGGCACTTGCCAATACTCCATGCCGGGCATCATCAGGACTGTTAAGAACATACCTCATCTCATCAACAAGCATCTGTTCTTCCGGTTTTAATTTTTCATATTTTGCCAATGCTTTTGCAATATTCATCCCCGGTGTGGAAGGAATAAGCTTAGCAATATTATTGGTATCAGGAATCGGAACATCCAAAACCCTTCCGGCATCTTTAATGGCAGATTTTCCACCAAGAACGGAATACGTAATAATCTGAGCCACCTGATTTTGTCCATATTTTTCAATTACCCATTTGATAATCCTGTCCCGGCCTTCATCATCAAAGTCGATATCAATATCGGGCATGGAAACCCTTTCAGGATTCAGGAATCTCTCAAAAAGGAGATCATACTTTACAGGGTCTACATTGGTAATTCCAATACAGTAAGCAACGGCTGACCCAGCTGCTGATCCCCTTCCGGGACCTACCCAGACTCCCATTCTACGGGCTTCATTACAGAAATCCTGAACAATAAGGAAGTATCCCGGATAACCGGTATTGGCAATTACCTCCAGCTCAAAATCAAGCCGTTCTTTTATTTCGTCTGTGATCCCTGTATCCACATACCTACTTTTAGCTCCTTCATAGGTAAGATAGGTAAGGTAAGCCATCTCTCCTCTTTTCCCTCCATCTACATCATCTTCTGCATGGATAAATTCTTCAGGAATATCAAATTTCGGAAGAAGGACATCCCTTTTTAGGGTGTAAGGTTTAAATTTTGCAAAGAATTCCTCATAGGCTTCAAAGGCATCAGGATAGGCAAGAAAAGCTTCTTTTATTTCATCAGAATTTTTGATGTAATACTCTCCTGTAGCCAATCCTCTTCTTTTACCAAATCCTTTACCCACAGGGGTTGTAAGCTTTTCACCATCTTTAATACAGCTTACGATATCCTGAATATTGGAATCATCTTTATTGGTATAAAAAGTTTGGTTTTGGGCTAAAATCTTAACATTATATTTATCTGCCAGGTATAATAGAACTTCATTAAGATGCTCTTCCTCAGGAAGCTGATGATTTTGAAGCTGAACATAAAAATCATCTTCGAAAGTATCTTTCCACCATTTAAAGAGCTCTTCCCCTTTTTGTTCCCCTGTGTTTAGAATAGCATCAGGTATATCTCCAAGAATTCCCGACGTCAATGCAATAATACCTTCTTTATACTGAGCAATCAGCTCACGGCTTATCCTGGGAACCCCAAAATAGAATCCTTTCAGGAATCCAATACTGGAAAGCTTGGCCAGGTTTTTATATCCGTTAAAGTCTTTTGCCAGAAGAACAACCTGGGTTCTTCTGTCGGGATCATCTTTAGTAAACTGCTTCTGTTCATAGCGTTCTGAAATATAAAATTCGCATCCAACCACAGGAATCAGTGGTTCCGAAACAGGTTCTTCCTCATTAAATTCCTCGCCCTTCTCTTCTGCTTCCTGTTTTTTTGCCAGATATTCTTTATGTTTTTTGGCTCTGTCTGCGTTAGTGCTTTCCACCGCAGAAACAAACTTAAAGGCACCCATCATATTTCCCAAATCGACCATTCCAACGGCAGGGAAATTTTCATCAGAAGCTTTTTTAATCAGGTCATTGATACTTGAAGTGGCAGTCAATGTAGAAAACACACTGTGGTTATCAAAATTGAAATATTTACCAAGATCAATTTCGTCTATACTTCCAAAATCCTGCTGCTTTTTCTTATTGTTAAAGTCAGCAACCTGTCTTCGTATAACAATTCCAAAAGGTTGGATAGGATCAGGATAAAGGCTTTTGAAATAGGCCAGCTGATCTTCTGATATCTTCAATATCTCAGCCGGAACCACACCAATTCTCATCATTTCGAAGAAAACCTGGGCCGTGGCATTTACGTCAGCCGCAGCATTATGCGCCTCATCAAATTTATTTCCGTAAAGTTTTTCGTATAATTCTTCAAGTTTCGGAGATTTATATCTGCCTCCACGGCCTCCGCCAAGCTTACAGAAGTCTGTTCCCAGGATCATGGTATCTGCCCTCGGTTTTGCCTGTAAATTATCTTCTATATTTTTTCTATAAAACTCTGCTCCTACGATATTGTAGTCAAATTCAACATTATGTCCGGAAACTACTCTTACTCTTTCAAGAACTTTTGAAAACTCTTCGAGAATTTCCTGGAGGTCACGGCCTTCTTCATTGGCAATTTTTGTAGTAATCCCGTGAATCCTTGCAGCATTAAAGGGTATATCATAGCCTTCAGGTTTTATAATATAATCCTGATTTTCAATTAATTTCCCATCATCATCATGAACCTGCCAAGCAATCTGAACCATTCTTGGCCAGTTATCTGAGTCTGAAAGCGGAGCATTAAAATTCTTTGGTAAACCGGTTGTTTCTGTGTCAAAAATTAAGTACATATAATTTTCTAACTTTTTTAAAAAAGAGAATGTAAAGTTACTTCATTTTTTTCTAATTCTGTTTTAAGACCATAATATAAATAACCGTTTCTATTTTACAAATATTGAAATAATAACAAATTAAACAAAACCAAACAGCAATTATATCAAATTAAAATAAATTAAGTCAATAAAATATATTTATTCACAAAAAAAACATTTTAAATATTTTAAATGGACAGACTAAGGTTTTAAATACTGACACCAGCCAGTATTTTTAGTTTAATGAACAAAATGTAGAGCTCATCTTCTTAGATATGTTATCAGATCCCCCTTCTCACAGATGTCGTTCTACAATTATTTTTTTAAAGTAAAATAATTCAAAAGCACAAATATCCAAGCTTAGCAACCTTTTTTTAATGAAAAAATAAAACAAAAATAAAATATTAATTAATTAAATAAATAAAACAAAATAATAAATAAAATTAAAATAAAATTAAAAAATCATCATAATAACCAACAAACAATCAAATTAAGCAACTTATTGATAAATTAGCAAAACACAAAGTTTAAAAAAATATCAATGTCATGAAAAAAATCTTTATTTCGATCAGCATTTTAGCTATTTCTTTAGCAAATGCACAAAACAACAATGAAATTCTGAAACAAGAATTTGAAAAACAGAGGATAGAAAATGCGAAGAAATTTGATTCTTATGTAGCCAAGCGCTATGGCAACAACAGAAGTACAGAGACTTTAGAAGAAATTGAAAAACAGAAAATCAGCCTCGCTGGTTTTCTACCAAGTAACAGGCCTTATTTTTACAAAGGGCAGGATATGGATCAAATCCTTAATTCTAATTCTGATTTTTTACAGGGAGGAAATATTACGGGTTTGACTGGTTCTTTTAATGGAGAAAATATCAAATTTACCATTTTTGACGGCTGTTCAATCCCAGGTAGACCAGCAAGGGTATTTGCTGGTCATACATTTTTCAACAACGCCCAAAACAGAATAAGCAACAAAGAAGCTGATAGTTTAATTTATGGAGATCATGCAACAGCTGTTGCCAGCTTTATTGGAGCCAGAAACTTCCCGTATACATTTTCTCCAAGTGGAAGGCAAGTTAATTTTAAAGGCATTGCTCCAAATTCTACGATAGATGCCTATGCTTTTCTACAAACAACATTACCTGGTGATTCAACACCCAGTACCATTTTTCAAAAAATAATTAAGGCACAACCTAAAATTTCTAATCACTCATATGGAAGTAACCAAGGTTGGGGTCAAGCACTAGTCAGCAACCTGCCAGCATGGATATGGAATGGTAATTTCAATAGTCCAAGCACATCATTTGATGCTCAAGGAACCTATTATACAAATGATCGAGATTATGACAAGATTGTATATAACAACCCTTCTTACATCATTGTAAAATCTGCCGGAAATTCATATGGCGATGGCCCCAATGCCACAACCAGTACCAATAAAAAATATTATAAAAATAGTGCAGGAAATTTGGTTGAATTTGTCGCAACTGACACACTACCTCCCAATAATTGTGCACAAGGATATGACTGCATTGGGATTGGTTCTTTAGCGAAAAATATTATTGTCGTTGCAGCTTCAGACAGAATTACAGCCAATGGAGGAAGATATACCACTGCCACAGATGTTATACACTCAAGCTATAGCAGTGCAGGGCCAAGAGATGACGGGGGCATAAAACCAGATATTACAGCCGTAGGAACAGATGTTGCAAGTGCAGATACACAAAATAACAATACAGGAAGCCAGAGCGCAGCAACAGGTAGTGGCACTTCTTATTCTGCCCCTATAGTAACAGGTATTATTGGATTATGGACACAAATTACCAAACAGCTTTTTAACAACGCAGAGCTAAATGCAGCTTCAGCAAAAACCTTAATGGTACATTCAGCAATGGAAGCAGGTAATGTTGGCCCAGACCCACATTTTGGCTGGGGATTTATTGATGCCAAGAAAGGCGCTGAACTTCTTCTAGCAAAGTCCAACAATAGCATAGTTTTCGCCGATGAAGTATTAAACAGCGGAGTAACAAATACTAAAACAGTGACCGCTTCCGGTAGTGAACCTTTAAAAGTTACCATTTCCTGGATTGATCCTGAGTATACGATTATGCCTACAACAGATCCAGAAGTTCACAATAATAGAACGTCTAAGCTTGTTAATGATTTAGATTTAAGGATCATTGACACCGCCACAAATACATCTTATTTTCCATGGAAACTTGATGTCAACAGCCCGATGACACCTGCTGCAAAAGGAGATAATACGGTAGACAATGTAGAACAGGTAGTTATAGATACTCCTGCAGCCGGAAGAAGCTATAGAATTGAAATCACGAATAAAAATACTTTGAGAAATAATGCAGGCGCTGATGCTCCTCAAAATTACTCTATTATCGTGACAGGCTATTCTTCCTTTTTAGGGACAAAAGAGGCTAGTCCTTTAAGCAGTCTTGCTATTGCTCCTTCTATCACAAAAGATGTCACCAACATATTGAAAGCTCCTAAAAAATCCACTTTCACTGTGTATGACTTATCTGGTAAAAAATTACAGAATGGCACCATCAACAGTGATAAAGAAACCGTTGATTTATCAGCTTATACAAAAGGAATTTATATTGTTGAAGTAAAAACGGATAAAGAGATTATTTCTAAAAAAGTAATTAGAGAATAGTCACTAAAATCATAATTTTTTTACAAAATACTAACACTTGTTAGTATTTTGTTTTTTTATGTATATTTGCTTCCTATGGAAAATACACTTCACGAAAAAGTTTCTCAGGATATATTACTCAAAGCGTATAATCATATGATGCTGGCTAAAGCAATGGCCGATATTTATGAAGAAAACAGAAATGTCTGTAAATATGTACACAGCACCTCAAGAGGTCATGAAGCCATTCAGCTAGCAACTGCTTATCAGTTAAAAAAAGAAGACTGGATTTCCCCTTATTATAGAGATGAAAGTATTCTTTTAGGAATTGGTTTTGAGCCATACCAGCTTATGCTTCAATTATTAGCTAAAGCTGAGGATCCTTTTTCAGGAGGTAGATCTTATTATTCTCATCCGTCAAGCAGGGATGAAGATAAACCAAAGATCATCCATCAAAGCTCTGCTACCGGTATGCAGACTATTCCTACAACCGGTGTTGCTCAGGGAATAAAATACATCCAGGACTTTAATCTTCAGCATTTTGAAAATAATCCTGTGGTAGTTTGCAGCCTTGGAGACAATTCGGTAACGGAAGGTGAAGTAAGTGAAGCGTTACAATTTGCCGCTTTACATCAGCTCCCAATCATATTTCTGGTTCAGGATAATGAATGGGGAATTTCTGTAACCAAAGAAGAAGCAAGAACCTGTGATGCGTATGACTTTGTAGCAGGATTTACAGGATTAAGCAGAATGAGAGTGGACGGAACTGATTTCATAGAGAGTTTCGAAGCCATGAAAAAAGCTGTAAATTTCGTAAGAACGGAAAGAAAGCCTTTAGTTGTCTGTGCAAAAACAGTACTTATTGGCCACCATACTTCCGGCGTAAGGAGAGAGTTTTACAGAAACGAAGAAGATTTAACAAAACATAGGGCTAAAGATCCGGGGGAAATCCTTAGAAAACAATTACTGGAAGCAGGAATAGACGAGGATCATTTAAAACAAATCACAAAAAAGGCACGTCTTGAAGCGGAAGATGCTTTTGAAAGAGCTAAAAATGCGGAAGATCCAAAACCGGAAACCGTAATGCAGCACATCTTCGCGCCTACTCCTGTTACTGAAGAAGCAGGAACCCGTGAACCAGCCAACGGAGAAAAAATCGTAATGGTAGATGCTGCCATCCATGCTATACAGGAACTTATGTGGAAACATCCTGAAGCGCTGCTTTACGGACAGGATGTAGGAGAAAGAATTGGTGGGGTTTTCCGTGAAACAGTGACCTTAGGAAAAAAATTCGGCAGTAAAAGAGTTTTCAACACTGCTATTCAGGAAGCTTATATCATTGGATCCACAGCAGGAATGAGTGCTGTAGGATTAAAACCTATCGTAGAAGTTCAGTTTGCTGATTACATATATCCGGGAATCAATCAACTGATCACCGAAATTTCAAAATCAAGCTATCTAAGTGGCGGAAAGTTCCCTGTCAGCAATATTATCCGTGTTCCAATTGGAGCCTATGGTGGCGGCGGACCTTACCACAGCGGCAGCGTTGAAAGCATCCTGGCCAATATTAAAGGAATTAAAATAGCTTACCCAAGTAATGCTGCAGATTTCAAAGGGCTGTTAAAAGCAGCCTATTACGATCCCAATCCGGTAATAATGCTGGAACATAAAGGATTATACTGGAGCAAGGTTCCGGGAACTGAAGATGCCAAAACAATAGAGCCTGCTGAAGATTATATTCTTCCGTTTGGAAAAGGAAAAGTAATCATTGAAGCTGACCAGAATGAAACCGAAAAAGGCAGAACTTTATTGATTGTTACTTATGGGATGGGTATTTACTGGGCTAAAGAAGCGGTTAAAAATTTCAACGGCAGAGTGGAAGTGATTGATTTAAGAACTTTAATCCCATTAGATGAAGAACTTGTTTTTGAAAGGGTAAAAGCTCACGGAAAATGTATTGTTCTGACAGAAGAACAGCTTAACAATTCCTTCGCAGAAGCTTTTGCCCACCGTATTTCGAAAAACTGTTTCAAATATTTGGATGCTTCGGTAGAAACAATGGGATCTTTAGATGTTCCGGCTGTCCCCATCAATCTGATACTGGAAAAAGAAATGCTACCTAATGCGGAGAAGCTTTCCAAAAAGATCGAGGAAATGCTTCAATATTAAGCTTATATAAATAACAGCCTCTAATTTTTTTTTAGAGGTTTTTTTATGCTTTTTTTTCATTACTTTTATTAAAGATTATCCATCTAAATCCCGGACCATTGTAACCAGAGAAAACTAAAAATCATTACTGACAGACCATTTATGATAAAAGTACATTACAGTTTGGTATTCATTTTGTCGGCACACCAAAAACACATTCTTCTTTATGATCACTACAAAATACGTCAATTATAAACAGGTTCTTAATCTATCGGGAACGCACCTCATCTTAATTTCTATCTGGTGTACACTGATTGCCGTTCTGTTTTATTTCTTCAACTGGCAGTGGATGACTATTCCCTGGGTTCCTGTTGCACTGATTGGTACGGCAGAAGCTTTTTTAGTAGGATTTAAAAACAACCAGGCCTACGACAGACTTTGGGAAGCCCGAAAAATATGGGGCGGAATTGTGAATTCCAGCCGGTCATTTGCTTCCATGGTACAGGCCTTTGATACCAAGAATGAAGAAATAGGTGTGTTTGATCTGGAAGACCGGAAAAAAAGAATTATTTACCGTCATATTGCGTGGTTATATACCTTCCGTGAGCAGCTTCTCATCCCTGCAGAATGGGAACACATTAATACTGAAAACAAGTTAGGGAGAATCAACCTAAGAAGAAACAGACTGATTAAGGCAGGATTTCCGGATTATGGAAGAGCTCCTATTTTCCTGCATAAATATCTTTCCGAAGAAGAATACGAACTTAAAAGTGAATATAAAAACTTTGCTACGTATCTGATCTCTCAACAGGCAAAGGATATAAACGAGCTGAAAAACATAAATGCCATCACCGATTTCAACCAGGTACAACTTCAAAATTCACTGAATGAGTTCTATGGTTTCCAGGGACAGGCAGAAAGAATCAAGAAATTCCCATCCCCAAGACAGTTTGCCAGTACCGCATTTGTATTTAACATTCTGTTTATCATGCTGCTGCCTCTTGGATTAGTGAATGAATTTGCCAAACTGGGAGACTGGGGCATCTGGACCTCCATTCCTTTCTGTATCACCATTGGCTGGATCTATATTATTATGGAACTGGTAGGAGATTATTCTGAAAATCCTTTTGCAGGGCTTATGTTTGATGTTCCTATGCTTTCCATCTGCAGAACGATAGAAATAGACCTGCTTCAAATGACCGGTGAAACTGATCTGCCTGATCCGATTGCTTCTAAAAACGGAGTCCTGGTGTAATTACAAATGAATTGATAACCAAACAGATATACAGGCAGTTAATACAATATACTGCCTTTTACAAAATAATCGCTGTTGTATTTTTTACTTCAGAGATCATAAATGAGCTGTGCGTACTGGCGATGTGCTGAAGGGTCGTAAGTTTCGTCAGCATAAAGCTACGGTAATCTTCTATATCTCTGACCCCTATCTTGAGGATATAGTCATAATCTCCACTTACATGAAAACATTCAGTAACTTCTTCAAGATTCATCACTTCTCTCTCAAACTGCAATACGAATTCTTTTTTGTGCTGTGTTAATTTTACATGACACAAAACAATGAAATTCCGGTGGATCTTATTCCTGTCCAACAAGGCTACATATTTAGAAATAACACCTGCATTTTCCAGCTTTTTCACTCGTTCATAGACAGCTGTTACAGATAACCCAAGCTTACCGGACAGCTCTTTGGTTGTTTGTTTGCAGTCTTCCTGTAAAAACAGGAGCAGTTTTTTGTCAGTTTCGTCAAGTTCCATAGATAAATTTTTGGTCAAAATTTAATATCTCCGAAGATACTAAATATATTATCTAAATAAACAAACATTAGCAGTTTTATATTCTATAAATTCAAATTTATGTTGTAATAATTATGAAAATGATGCAATTTGGTTCCATAAATAAAAACAACGCTTATGGAAAATTTCAATGCAGCCAACGAAATACAGGATCTTCAGTATTTTGGTGAATTCGGGGGAGTAAATCCTTCCATTTCAGACAGCTCTACTTATACTTTCCTTTCTGCAAAAACAATGTTTGATACTTTTGAAGGAAATGCAGAAGGATGTTATCTGTACTCAAGACACTCCTCTCCAATGAATCTTTATCTGGCTCAGGCACTTGCCAAATTGGAAAATACAGAATCAGCCAATGTAACAGCTTCCGGAATGGGCGCTATTACTTCTGTTCTGATGCAGGTATGCAAAGGCGGAGATCACATTATTTCCAGCAGAACAATTTATGGCGGAACCTATGCGTTTCTAAAAAACTTTCTGCCTCCTTACCATATTGAAACCTCTTTTGTAGATATCGGAAATTTTGAATCTATAGAAAACGCCATACGGCCTAATACTAAAGTAATATACTGTGAAAGTGTAAGCAACCCGCTTCTTGAAGTGGCAGACCTTAGAAAACTTTCAGAGATCTGTAAAAGACATCATTTAAAACTGATTGTCGACAATACTTTTTCACCTCTTTCCATTTCGCCAACGTCACTGGGAGCGGATATCGTTATCCATAGTTTAACGAAATTCATTAATGGAAGCAGTGATACTGTAGGTGGTGTTTATTGTGGAACCCAGGAATTCATTAACGATACTAAAAATGTAAACTCGGGAGCCTGTATGCTTCTTGGTCCTACTATGGACAGTTTCAGATCTGCCAGTATCTTAAAAAATCTGAGAACCCTGCACATCAGAATGAAACAGCACAGCTACAATGCAATGTACCTTGCCGAAAGATTTGAAAAAGACGGATTGAAAATCTCCTATCCGGGTCTGGAATCTCACAAAAATCATGAATTAATGAAAAGTATGATTCATGAAGAATATGGATATGGAGGGCTATTGACGCTGGATGCCGGAACTACGGAAAAAGCTAATGAGCTGATGGAAATGATGCAGACAGAAAATTTGGGTTATCTGGCCGTAAGCTTAGGGTTTTATAAAACCTTATTCTCATGCTCCGGAAAATCTACCTCTTCTGAAATTCCGGAAGAAGAACGTGCTTCCATAGGGATTTCTGATGGCCTGATCAGATTCTCCATCGGTTTAGACCACGATATAAAAAGAACGTATCAAAAAATGAAAGAATGCATGCTTAAAGTAGGCGTTCTTACCCATGAAAACATTCATATACTCTAAATTTATTGTTATAATAGAAGCTGTCAAAATCGACAGCTTTTATTTTTTATGGTAATGATGAGGAAAAGCATCCTCCGGTTTTATTTTAAAAACATTCAGTAAAACCCAGGACTTCAGGAAGCCGTAGCCGTAAGAAAACATCTGGATATAAGTGGAAATAACTGCCATACCGGCAATACTTATATTTTTAGTAAGAAGTAAGGCATGGAAAAGTACCAAAAAGGTATACAGTCCATAAAAAGCAAGGATAATGCCTCTTCCCAGCACAAAGTATTCTAAAAAACCCATTATATATCCCAGCATAAATAAGGTAGGAAAAGCAAAAGAAATCTTTACGTAATCAGGATGTCTTTGGTTGAGAATAGGCCTTGCACAACCAAACTGGTAGACCTGCTTGGAGAATTTCCCAAAATCTACCCTTCTTTTGTGATATACTGCAATATCATCAAAAAAGGCTGTGGTAAAACCATTTTCCCAAAGTGTCATTGATAAATCAGGATCTTCTCCTATCCTCATTTCTGAAAATCCACCTACTTTTTCAAAAACCGCCTTTTTCACACCCATATTAAAACTTCTGGGCTGAAATTTTGAAACTGCTTTTTTATTGCCTCTGATTCCTCCCGTTGTAAAAACAGAAGTCATAGAATATGAAATAGCCTTCTGCATCAGATTAAAACCTTTATGCGCTTTATCTGCCCCACCAAATGCATCACACGGAATGGTAACAATATCTTTTTTAATATGCCCGATATAATCTTTCTCAACAATGACGTCACTGTCCACAAAAACCAACCATTCATTAGCCGCTCTTGCTGATCCAT
Source organism: Chryseobacterium sp. WG23 (assembly GCF_024586575.1). Classification (NCBI taxonomy): domain Bacteria; kingdom Pseudomonadati; phylum Bacteroidota; class Flavobacteriia; order Flavobacteriales; family Weeksellaceae; genus Chryseobacterium; species Chryseobacterium sp. WG23. The sequence continues at coordinate 219,908 of NZ_JALCZE010000006.1, read as the reverse complement.
AATTCCTAGTCAGCCCCGGTCCGGAATTATCTTTCCTGAAATATTTAATATCCAGGACTTCGTCAAAATGATGTATCGTAGGTTTCAGATCTATTACAGAGCCATCATCCACAATAATAATTTCAAACTCTTTATCCGTCTGTTGGGTAAGGGAGGTCAGCAACTCAAAAAGTTCATCTTTTCGGTTGTAAATAGCAACAATAATGGAAATACTAGGTTTCAAATTGAAAATTTGTCAAAAATAACCATTCATAAAGGAATTCACAAACAGTTTAACAGGTATTCTCCGAAATTAACACCATGATACTTTTAGACGGCATTTTAATCATAAGCTCCCGAGGCAGTAATTCCCTTTGTAAATAAATTGATATTTTAAATAGATGGAACATATGACACTCATGGAAATATAAAAGATTCCTGCAAAAAAAAGAACAAATTTCAGTTTGAAATTTGTTCTTAAAATAGAAACTATAATTTTACTAATTTCCATTTTTGGGCATTGCCGGTATTGGCTGCCCAAATCTGGATTTTTGTTCCATTGGCTGCAGAACCGCTATTGACATCAAGATTAGAACCTGGCGCATGAGCGGGAGACAGACTATAATAATCATTTCCCAGCGATGTTAATTTCCATTTCTGGGCATTTGTTCCATTGTCTGTATATATTTGTACCTGAGTTCCATTGGCTGTACCTGAATTGGATACATCTAAAGATTTAGTGGGAGCATTAAGAGGCTGTAGCTTATAGTATCCTCCACCCACATCAGTAATTTTCCATTTTTGGGCGGTATTACCATTAGAAGCCCAAAGCTGAACTTTTGTTCCGTCTGTTGTCCCTGCATTCAAAACATCCAATACACTAGTACCATTAGTGGCAGAAACCAATTGATAGGTAGCTCCGGATATAATTCCTGTTGTGGGCGTTGTTCCGTCTCCATACACTGTATTTTGCCCGTACAGCACATTGGTGGCACCAGAAAAATAGGACGCTATATTGGTAGCTCCCAAATCATAATACAGAAAAACACCATATCCGTCAGTTTTAGTTCTCTGTGCAAAGTTTATCGCTGTAGAACTGCTTGTAAAAGAAGAAGTCCCCGAATTTACATTTACTGCTGCAGCACCTTTATGAGCATTATCCAGACCTGGTATGTTGGGAGCTGAATACGTACTGTAATATGGATTCCAGGCATAATCCACTTTCGATCCTACAGTTACCCCATTATAAGAAAGATTGCTTGCGGAAGGGCCAATATTATAAAAAGAAATAATTTTGGTTGGAAGTAAGTCCCTAAGGGCAGTCACAAGATAAACAAATGAAGACTGATTAGGCTGAGCTGTTCCGTTAGCGCCATAATTCGCATATTCGTCGTCAAAATCGATACCATCCAAACCATACGTATTTACAGCATCAGCTAACTCCTGGGCAAAAGCCTGAGCAGCAGCCTGAGTTGGAAAATTAGCAAATCCGGCTCCCTGGTGATTCCCAAGGATTGACAGCATCACTTTAATCCCTTTGTCCTGTAAAGGTTTTATGTAAGTATTTTTATTAGTAAGTACATTGGTAACCTGGTCATTAAAATGTAAATATGCCTTCTGAGTGGAGGTATTATAATTGATGTTGGCTGCAAAAATAATAGCCACATCAAAAAGCTGCCTTCCATCTGCCAGTTTATATTTACCCACTTCCCGGATATCATTGTTATTCACCTCAACATACATAACAGAAAGAGGATTTTTTCCAAAAGCAGCCACTTTGGAATTCAAATTCCCACTGGCTGATAAGGATTGTTCATTTGGAGTGGTAGAATCATCTAAACTGTCAGAATTACATGAAACAACACTGAGCATGCTAATTAATAAAATAAATAATGATAGTAAGCTAATTTTTTTCATAATAAAATTGTTTATTTCAAATGTAGAATAACACTCAATAAACAATTAATGATAAATTATCAAAATCATACACTATTTTATCAAAAGAAATAAATAAGACAAACAATAGTAAATAAAAATACGAAACACATAGCAAATTCTTGATTTTTCAAAAAAACAAGGTATTCTAAAAAAACAAACCGGATTTAAAGTATAAGCAGATAACTAAAGCTGTTGAAAGAAGAAACAGCAGCAGAAAAAATCATAGAAAATAAGCTTCTGGAATAAAACAATCCAAAAATATAGAGTGAAAAGCCAATACTTATCTACTCTAGCCTATATTTGGATCTTCACTTTTTGGGCTTTTGATGGCTCTCCTCATTGGAAGTCGACGAACCTCCCAACAACTCCAGCGCATCAAAAACAACACCTATTATATCAAAAATATTCCAGGACATAGATTAACTTAAAGGTTAAACAAAATTTTGAATATTAGAAAGCAAAAACCCTTCCACAACAGGAAGGGTTTATAAATCTTTATTGATTTTCGAGTTTGTGTACTTTTTTTGTTCCTTCATACATTTCATACTGCAAAAATCTGGTTTCCAGTTTTCCGTTGAAAAGTTTAATCTTTCTGGAAGGACGTAATCCTATTTTTTTAACAGCTTCCAAATCGGATGAAATTAACCATGCTAATGTATTCGGATAGTTTGTTTTAAAGGTATCCCCTATTTTTTTGTAGAAATCATCGTCATTGATAGAGATTCTCTCATCATATGGAGGATTAAATACCATCAGTAATGGGAAGAGGTCTTTCTTGGAATCAAAAAAATTCTGTTTTTTGATCTCAATCACATCTTCCATTTCTGCAGCATCCACATTTATTTTGGCGGCATTCAGCATTCTGGAATCAATGTCATATCCTACAATTTTTCCGTCAAACTGTCTCACTCGGTTAATTCTGAACTCTTTAATTTTTGCAAACAGATCAGCATCATAATTTTTCCAGTTTTGGAAAGCAAATCCTCTTCTGAAAGTCTGTGCCGGAAGGTCCAATGCAATCATAGCAGCCTCAATCAATAATGTTCCTGAACCACACATAGGATCAAGGAAGTTTCCTCTTCCATCCCAGCCGGCAAGCTGAAGCATTCCGCTGGCAAGTACTTCATTAATAGGTGCTTCTCCCTGCTCTCTTCTATACCCTCTCTTAAACAAAGGATCTCCGGAAGAATCCAGTGAAATCATCACCAATTCCCTGTCGATATGAAGATGGAATTTAATATCCGGATTTCTTGTTTCCACATTAGGACGTCTCTTGAATTTATCCTGAAAATAGTCCACAATAGCATCCTTCATTTTTAACGTCACAAACTGGGAATGCTTAAATGTTTCAGAATTTACGGTTGAATCAATAGCAAAAGACTGGTCGACACTCAAAAAGTCTTCCCACGGAAATTTAAAAAGTCTGTCATAAAACTGGTGCTGGTTAAAAGCTTTAAACTCATGAATCGGCACTAAGATTTTTAATGCTGTTCTTGCTGAGTAATTAACTTTATAAAGAAAACCAAGATCTCCTTCACAATTTACCGCTCTGTTTTTAATTTCGACATTTCTTCCGCCTAATTTCTTGATTTCTTCCGCCAGAATCTGCTCCAGTCCGAAGAATGTTTTTATCTGAATTTTTATATTTTCTGTGTCCATAAGTAAAAATTAAAAGTATAAAGGTTTAATAATTAAAAGATTAGCTATCCAACGTATTGATCAATTGAATTTTTCAATCTTTTAATGTTGTAAAATACTTTGCTTTTAACCGCACAAATTTAGTTATTTTTGCATTATGGAATGGTTTGAATCTTGGTTTGATACCCCTTATTATCATTTGCTTTATAGCAACAGAGACTATACTGAAGCTGAAAACTTCATCACAAAGCTTACTGCGGACCTTCAGCTGCCGCCTAATTCAAAAATTATAGATCTTGCTTGCGGCAAGGGAAGACACTCCGTTTTCCTAAACAAACTGGGATATGATGTTTTAGGACTCGACCTGTCCAGACAGAGTATTGAATCTGATAAGCCATTTGAAAACCAGACACTGGTTTTTGATGTTCACGACATGAGAAATCCTATTGATGCAGATCCTATGGACGCTGTTTTCAATTTATTTACAAGTTTCGGATATTTTGATAATGAAAATGACGACAAAAAAGTTTTTCAGTCTGTATATAATGCTTTAAAACCGGGAGGTTATTTTGTGCTGGATTATCTTAATGAAGAATATGTAAGAAAAAATATAGTTCCTGAAACGTTAATTACACGTGGGGACATTGATTTTAAGATTCTGAAAAAAATTGAAGGAAGACATGTAATTAAAGATATCTGTTTTGAAGCAGACGGCAAACCTTTTCATTTCTTTGAAAAAGTAAAGCTCCACACCTTAGAAGCCATTAATGCCTATGCTTCTGAATGCGGTTTTGAAAGAATAAAAATCTGGGGAGATTATCAGCTGAATGAATTTAACAGAGAGAGTTCCCCACGTTGTATCAATTTATTTAAGAAAAAATAATGACCACAGTACTTTTACTGATTTTAAGTGTAATTGCAGGCGTATTTCTGGGAAAACACTTTGGTAAAAAAGAAAAACTGGCTAAAAATCTTTTGATCTTAAGTGCCGGTTTTTTGATTACAATATGCCTGAATGAAGTCTTTCCACAGGTTTATACTTCCACAGAAAGCAATAACCTGGGAATATTTGTGATTGCAGGAGTTCTTCTGCAGATGGTTCTGGAAGCATTAACCAAAGGTTTTGAGCACGGACACTTTCACCACCACAGCGAACACAATATCCTTCCTGTTGCTTTAATGGTAGGATTATTTATTCATGCTTTTATAGAGGGAATTCCTCTCGCCAATGAAGAACATGAATTGTCCCCTTATCTTCTGGGGATTGTATTTCACAATCTACCGATATCTTTTATTCTGGGAGCATTTTTGTTCAACAGGCATGAAGAGTCTAAAAGTAAATCATCTTATCCTTCTTTACTGATTGTAGCGCTTTTTGCACTGGCTTCACCAATGGGAATGCTGTTAGGGAATTATTTCAACCCAAATCTGCAACCTTATTTTCTGGCTATCGTAGGAGGGATTTTCCTTCATATTTCCTCAGTGATCATTTTCGAGAGCAATAAAAACCACAATATAGACTGGGTAAAAATAGGACTGGTAGTCCTGGGTGTTTCACTGGCGCTGTTCATGCATCTTTTCCACCAGCATCCCCATTAAATATACATTAAAAATAAAAAAGCTCCGAATATTTTCGGAGCTTTTATGTATATGATCAGAAACTTAGAATTTCCATCCCAAAGTAAGGAAGAAATTATTTCTGGTATTTTTCACACTGGAAACAGCATAAGCATCGCTGCTTACAATATTCGTTGGTGAGTAATATGCAGAATCTACCTGATCTGAAAGCACTCCTCTCAAGAAAGGATTATTGTACTTTGATGTTATATTCTGGTAAGAAGCATCAATATAGAATGATTTGAAATCATATCCTATACCAAATGAAAGAAGATTTCTGTCACTCAACATAAGATTGCTGTATGACTGATTGTCCTGCGCAATACCGGCATCATTATAGCTGCTGATCGCAATAGCATCCATAGGGCTGGAAACATAAGAATAACCTCCTCTCAGTCTAAATTGCTGTACTCTATATTCAGCACCTAATCTAAGCTCTGATAAGTTCTTGTAGTTATCCTTAAAGAAATCATTCAGCTCTCTTTCCGCTGATCCGTATACTTTATAATCAGGTTTTGTAAGTCCTAATGTATAGTCTACGTTCAATGAGAAATTCTTATTAGCTACAAACGCAGCACTTACTGTTGCCTTAAGCGGTGTGGTAAGTTTTCTGTTCTCATACCCCATTCCATCTCCTGTATTGGCATCATTATAATAATTATAATCTCTGTCAATAGTCCAGAAAGTAGGTGTTTCAAGGGCTGCTCCTACTCTGAAATTAGGACTTAGCTTTCCTATCACCCCTAATGAAGCTGAAAATCCTGAGGATCTTTCAAAATAAGGAGTGTTTTGCTTACTGAAATATTCTAGAGACTTATTTTGAATCGATTGAAAAGCTGCTGTATCATACTGATCTATTGATGTACTCAAAAAGTTAAGACCTGCTCCAATATAGAAATTATGATTATAATTTGCTCCTACACCAAAGCTCATTTTTGATAAATTACCATATCGGTTGTAAGCATGTCCTGCAAATGATGAACTTTTATCAGTATCAAAGTCATAAATCATTTTATTATTCCCAGCCGATTCTACGTAATTATCAAGAGACTGATTAGAATAATTGATCCCTATATTGATAAACTTCCATCCTGTTTCAGTCATCAACGGAAATGCAATAACACCTCCCACGTTTCCGAGGTCCGTCTTTGTTTTGTTATAATCTAAGGTAGAACCTGCCCAAGTGCTGCTGTTTTTATTACCGGCCACAGATAACGTTCCTGAAATTTCTCCGGAAATAGCGACTCCCAACCCTGCCGGGTTGGTAAGCAACGAGTTCGCGTCTCCTCCTAATGCTCCATTGGCACCTGCCATCGCATTAAACTTAGCCGATCCCACCATAGGAGAGCTGGAATAAACATCTACAGTATTCCTTATCACGGAAACATCCTGTGCCTGCGCAAAGAAAGCTGCAGAAACACTCATTAATACTAAAGATTTTTTTAACATTATTTATTAATAGTTTATTTTTAATTTGAAAATTATCTGAAGCCTCCGCTGCCTCCGGATCTCATGCCGCCTCCGCCGCCAGATCCACCTCTGAAGCCTCCGCCTCCGGAATTGAAGCCTCCACTTGATCTGAAGCCTCCGGAGTCATTAGATCTGAAACCTCCGCTGTTATTATATCTAGGCTGATTGTATTCAGGTCTTGGTTGTGGCGAAGAATTACGGAATCCTCCGGAATTTCCTTGTCGGAATCCCCCATTCGTATTAGAACCTCGGAAGCCTCCGGTATTTCCTTGTCGGAAGCCTCCATTGGTATTAGAGCCTCTGAAACCTCCGGTATTTCCCTGTCTGAAACCACCGTTTGTATTGGAATCTCTGAATCCATTGCTACTTCCGTTTCTGAATCCTCCTGTACTTGGTCTGTACACATTATTTGTTATACCCGGATTACCAACAAATCCTCTGCCATCAGCACCACTTCTTCTGTATGGTCTGTTGTAGTAACCACCACCCCAGTAGCCTCCTCCATAGCCCCAATATGGGTTACCATAGTATCCGCCCCAGAATGGATCATAATATCCGCCCCAGTAAGGACTTCCCCAGCCTATAGAGCCTCCCCAGCCCCAGCCGAAAGATCCGCCCCAACCCCAGGACATTCCCATATTCCAGCCCCAGCCACGGTTCCAGCCCCAATATGGGCTATAGCCACCGTACCAGCCCCAAGGAGATCCATATCCCCACGAGTTGTCATAATAGTTGGTTTGAGAACCTGCATACATTCCCCAATCGGAATCTGTAGCATTGGTATTCCATTCTGGATTCGTACCGCTCCATTCGTTATATTTATTCTGTTGGTCTCTTGAATTCTCCTGTGCATTTTGGATCACATTAGAATCCTGATAGTAGTCATAATATTCGCCTACTCTGTTTCCGCTACCATTAATGATCACTCCTTCCGGCAGCGTATCCTTGTTGGGGTCATAATAAACCCCGTCTGTCTCGCTATACCCTCCCATCTGAGCACCACAAGACATAAGCAATAATCCGCCTGAAACAGCTAAAATCCCTTTAGATTTAAGCAGGCCAAGCAAATTTTTATGTATATTTCTTTTCATGATAACGTAAAAATTTTTAAATTAAATTATATTTGCAATCTGTACCAAAAATGTACCAAAAGACCGGTAAATAAATCTATCAAAAATAGATTTTTATTTTTAGATAACAATAATGTACAAAAGTTAAAAAAATTTTAAAAAATAATGGCAAAATTAACCTCAAGAAGCGAAGATTACAGCAAATGGTATAATGAGTTGGTTGTAAAAGCTGATTTAGCTGAAAATTCAGGAGTGCGTGGATGTATGGTGATCAAACCATATGGCTATGCAATCTGGGAAAAAATGCGTGATGAAATGGATAAAAGATTCAAAGAAACAGGTCACGTTAATGCATATTTCCCGCTTTTTGTGCCCAAGAGCTTGTTTGAGGCAGAGGAAAAGAATGCGGAAGGCTTTGCAAAAGAATGCGCCGTAGTTACCCATTACAGATTAAAAACAGATCCAAATAATCCACACAAACTGATTGTAGATCCTGATGCTAAGCTTGAAGAAGAGCTTATTGTACGTCCTACTTCTGAAGCGATTATCTGGAATACCTATAAAAACTGGATTCAATCTTATAGAGATTTACCAATACTGATCAACCAATGGGCTAATGTTGTACGTTGGGAAATGAGAACCCGTTTATTCCTTAGAACTGCAGAATTTTTATGGCAGGAAGGGCATACTGCTCATGCCACAAAAGATGAAGCTGTAGAAGAAGCCGAAAAAATGAACGATGTGTATGCAGATTTTGCAGAGAAATTCATGGCTATGCCAGTTATCAAAGGCTTAAAAACACCATCTGAAAGATTTGCAGGGGCCGATGAAACCTACTGTATTGAAGCGTTAATGCAGGATGGAAAAGCTCTTCAGGCAGGAACTTCTCACTTTCTGGGTCAGAATTTTGCAAAAGCATTTGATGTAAAATTCACCAACAAAGAAGGAAAAATAGAACATGCATGGGCTACTTCATGGGGAACTTCAACCCGTTTAATGGGAGCTTTGATTATGACTCACTCTGACGATTTCGGATTGGTATTGCCTCCAACTTTAGCCCCTATCCAAGTGGTTATTGTACCTATTTTCAAAGGAGAGGAACAGCTGAACCAGATTAGTGAGGTTGCTTTAGATATTCAGGCTAAACTAAAAGCCAAAGGTATTTCTGTGAAATTTGACAATGACACTCAGAATAAACCGGGATGGAAATTTGCAGAATATGAATTGAAAGGAGTTCCTGTAAGAATAGCAATAGGACCGAAAGATCTTGAAAACAAGTCTGTAGAAATCGCAAGAAGAGACAACCTTACCAAACAGTCACATTCTCTTGAAGGTTTAGATTCTTATATCGAAGAATTATTGAAAACCATTCAGGAAGATCTCTATACGAAAGCTTTAAACTTCAGAAGAGATAATATCAGTACAGTAGATACTTATGAAGAGTTTAAAAAAGTTTTAGAAGAAAAAGGAGGTTTCATTTATGCACATTGGGATGGTACTGCTGAAGAAGAAGAGCAGATCAAGGACGAAACTAAGGCTACTATCAGATGTATTCCTTTGGATAATGATGTGGAAGAAGGTATTTCAATGATCTCAGGAAAACCTTCTAAGAGACGTGTATTATTCGCAAAAGCTTATTAAAAATTTTAATAATTTCAAAAAAAATCATCAGTTTCTAAAGAAATATTCAAAAAAAAGTGACTTTTGGACGGATTTTTGTTTAAATTTATCACAACATTAATCCAAAAAAATTTATTATTATGTCTTTAAACGTCATTGATTTAATTAAAGGACAATTAGGTCCCGCTTTGGTTTCGCAGGCTGCATCGCAGTTTGGAGAAAGTGAATCCGGTATTTCTAAAGCAATTGGTGGTTTATTGCCAGCCGTAGTAGGCGGATTAGCCAATAATGCAGACAATCCTGGTGTATTGGATGCAATAACGAAAGCCTCTTCAAGCGGCATATTAGGGAATTTATTGGGTGGATCATCCAATAATTCTATTATTACCAGCTTATTATCTTCTCTTTTTGGGGATAAGGTGGGTGGACTCGTAAATTCCATTGCCAGTTTTTCAGGAGTCAGCAATAACACTGCAGGTTCTTTATTAAATCTGGTAACAGGAGCTACTGTAGGTACTGTAGGAAAGTATGCAGCAGATAATAACCTTGGAGCTTCAGGGATTTCCAGTTTATTGAATGATCAGAAAGGCATTGTCTCTTCTTTACTGCCAGCAGGCCTTTCTTTAGCTTCTTTTGGTTTAGGAGCCGAAAATTGGTTTGGCCAGGCTAAGGAAACGGTTTCCTCAGTAACTTCTACTGCGAAGGACAACATCGCTGAAGGTGTTGCTACAGCCAGAGAAAATGTCACTGAAGGAGCAAGAGAGGTAAGAGAACAATTTAACAATAACAACAATAACAATGAAGGCGGTGGTTCAATCTGGAAATGGTTGCTGCCGCTTTTATTGCTGATTGCTGCCGGATATTTCTTATGGAGGCAGTGCGAGAAAAAACAGACGACTACAACGACTACCGCTACATCTGACTCAACAGCAGCCGGTACTACTGTAGATACAGCAGCTACAACAGGAACAGCGACGCCTGCTCCAGCTACTGTGAAAACAGATGAAAACATTGACCTGAACGGAGTAATGTTAAAAGGTTACAAAGGAGGTCTTGAGGATCAAATGATTTCATTCCTGAAGTCTGGCGGTTATAAAAACGCAGCTGATGATGCTGCATTGAAAGATAAGTGGTATGACTTTGACCATGTTAATTTTAAAATGGGAAGTTCTACAAGCTTAGAAGCAGGTTCACAAGGACAATTGGATAACCTGGTTGCTATTTTAAAAGCTTTCCCGGATGCTAAAGTTAAAATCGGGGGTTATACTGATAAAACAGGAAACGAAGCTTCTAATGTAAAATTATCTCAGGCAAGAGCTGACTATATCAAAGCTGCTTTGGCAAAAGCAGGCGTTGGAGCGCAGGTACTTGGAGCTGAGGGTTACGGAAGTAAATTCGCTACAGTAGACGCTAAAGCTTCTGATGCTGAAAGAGCTGCTGACAGAAAAATGTCTGTAAGATTTGCAAAATAATCTCTTTAGATTCAATACAAAAAAATCCCGGAAATAATTTCCGGGATTTTTTTGCCCTTATGATTTCCTCATTTATATTTATTTAATTAAATTTGTTAGTCATTTCTAACATTTATGAATTTCAACTTAAAGAACGCCTGGCGTAAAGATAAAACCCTACACTCATTACCAGAGGTTTATTCCTCTATTAAGGTCCCAAAAAATGCAACATTCTGGAGAAAATATCTGGCATTTGCAGGCCCGGGTCTTATGATTGCTGTAGGATATATGGATCCAGGAAACTGGGCTACGGATATCGCCGGAGGGGCACAATTTGGATATACCCTACTCTCTGTTATTCTTATTTCCAACATTTTCGCCATGGTTTTACAACATTTATCTGTAAAACTGGGAGTTGTAGCAGAAAGGGATCTTGCACAGGCCTGTAGAGATCATTTCAATCCTACCACCAATTTTATACTCTGGATTTTTTGTGAAATAGCCATTGCTGCCTGTGATCTCGCCGAGGTTATAGGTTCTGCTATTGCCTTAAATCTGCTGTTTCATATTCCTTTAACCTGGGGAATCGTTATTACTACTGTTGATGTTTTGATTATTCTTTTGCTCCAGGCAAAAGGATTCCGCTGGATTGAGAGTATTGTAGGCGGACTTATATTTATCATCTTATCCTGTTTTGTATACGAAATAGTAATATCCAAACCGGCTTTTAATGAGATCCTTGGAGGCTTGGTACCACAGAAAGAAATTATCCAGAACCCTGCAATGCTTTATATCGCTATCGGAATTTTGGGAGCTACCGTTATGCCTCACAATTTATATCTCCACAGCAGCATTGTGCAGACCAGGGATTATACCCGGGATAGAGAAGGTAAAAAAGAAGCGATAAAATTTGCCACTTTAGACAGCACAGTGTCACTTATGCTTGCTTTTTTCATCAATGCTGCGATCCTTATTCTTGCAGCGGCAACATTCCACACTACAGGGAACGAACATATTGCTGATATTCATGATGCTTATAAAATGCTGACTCCTATTTTAGGAGCTTCTATGGCAAGTATCGCCTTTGCTATTGCCTTGCTTGCTTCAGGACAGAATTCAACCCTTACCGGAACGCTGGCAGGCCAGATCGTAATGGAAGGTTTTTTAAATATCAGACTAAAACCCTGGCTGCGAAGATTGATTACAAGACTTATTGCCGTTATTCCGGCTTTAATTGTTGCTATTCTTTACGGAGAGCAGGGAACAACAGATTTATTGGTTTTAAGTCAGGTTATCCTCTCTATGCAGTTAAGTTTTGCAGTAGTACCTTTAGTGATGTTTACCAATGATAAAGCCAAAATGGGAGAATTTGTCAATAAACCTTTCTTAAAAGTTTGTGTCTGGATTATTTCTATCATTATCATTATTTTAAATCTTTATTTACTGTATCAAACTTTCTCTGAAAATTAATCCAACCCTATATTATAATTTAATTTAAATTTAATATAGCAAAAGAAAATCATAATTAATTGATTATTATTTAAAGAAACGCCAATTTTATCATAAATATTTAAATAAAAAACATTTTTGGAATATAAATTGACAATGAAACTCTGTCACTGAGAAATTAAATTTATCAGACATTGTTAATTATAAATAATTTAAATTTCCAAAAATGAAAAACACATTCAGAATGATGACTGCTGCTTTTGCAGCATCAATTTTATTAACATCTTGTTACTCCTATACAAGTGTTGTAGGAAAAGGAGCATTAGGTACCCAAAAGGTTACAAAATGGAATCATTATTACATTGAAGGTTTAGTTCCAGGTTCTTCTTCTGATTCCAGAGCAATGGCCGGTACCGCAGAAGACTATACCGTTAAAACCAGACAAACTTTTATCAATGGATTGATTGCTACTGTAACATTTGGTATATATACTCCAACTGTAACTACCGTGACAAAATAAAAGTTAATTGGCAGTGATAAAATTATCGCTGCCAAACTTATAAAATGAAAGAGTATTTTTTATATTAGCTGTCATTCTTTTATACTTATCCTACACCACCATACATATTCTGGTTATATAATCTGAAGGCATCAGTAATTTTAATAAGGATTTGTACTTGGAAGAACACTCTTATTCATATTTATTATTATTATTATTATTATTATTATTATTATTATAATCCAACTATTTGTTGCAATGATCATAGTCATTGGTTAATAACTTCCAAATCATAAGATAACCCACCGTTCTTTAGTATAATTTCTATATTTTAACCTATATAATAAGCAGGCTGAAGTTCAAATATCCTTATTTGAAAAAACAGACTGCCTTAATGTCCTGATTTTTTGATTTGGCAGAATCTTTGTCAAACAATCTGTAAATAAATATTGAATTATGGAAAACCAGGATATTAACGAAGAAAGCATCAATAATCAAGGAGAAAACAATATTCAGAACGAAGCCGTATCTGAGGACAATGTGACAGCTACTCCTTCTGCTGAGGAACTTTTGGCAGAAGAGAAAGACCGTTACATCAGATTGTATGCAGAGTTTGAAAACTATAAAAAAAGAACATCTAAGGAGAAGATGGAATTCTTCCAATATGCCAATCAGGATATGATGGTCTCCATGCTTGGAGTATTAGATGATTTTGAAAGAGCATTAAAAGAAATTGCTAAAAACGGAAATCAATCTGATTTACAGGGAGTAGAACTTATTTATCAGAAATTCAAAAACAGACTTGTTGAAAAAGGATTAAAAGCAATCGAGGTAAAAGCCGGCGACAGCTTCAATGTAGACTTCCATGAAGCTATTACTCAAATCCCTGCTCCATCAGAAGATTTAAAAGGTAAAATTGTAGATGTTATTGAAACAGGATATACTTTAAGTGATAAAGTAATCCGTTTTGCAAAAGTAGTAACAGGAAACTAATAGTATAAACGATAAATGATGAGTGGTAATTGATAGGTAGCTATACTTTTATTACTTAAATATCTTTTATCATTTATCAATCATCAATTATAGATAGAGAAAGTCATGTCAAAAAGAGATTACTACGAGGTTCTGGAGATCAGCAAATCTGCATCAGCCGACGAAATAAAGAAAGCATACCGAAAAATGGCCATCAAATTTCACCCGGATAAAAATCCAGGAGATAAAGAGGCTGAAGAAAAATTCAAAGAAGCTGCTGAAGCCTATGAGGTATTAAGCGATGATCAGAAGCGTGCCCGATATGACCAGTTTGGTCATTCCGGAGTAGGCGGAAATGGTGGTTTCGGAGGCGGAGGCTTCGGAGGCGGAATGAATATGGAGGATATTTTCAGTCAGTTTGGAGATATTTTCGGAGGTTTTGGAGGTGGCGGCGGCGGACGCCAGCAGGTGAAGGGTTCTAATTTAAGAATCAGGATCAAGCTGAACCTTGAAGAAATGGTGAACGGTACCCAAAAGACCATTAAAGTTAAAAAAATGAAAGTAGCAGAAGGCGCTACTTCAAAAACATGTCCTACCTGTAACGGTTCCGGTGTTCAGGTTAAAATAATGAACACGATGTTCGGTCAGATGCAGACACAGGCTACCTGTAGTACCTGCCAGGGAATCGGGAAAGTTGCAGATAAAATTCCTGCAGGAGCTAATGCACAGGGGCTTATAAAAGATGAAGAAGAGATCACTATTAATATTCCGGCCGGTGCCAGAGATGGTATCCAGCTTAATGTAAGAGGAAAAGGAAATGATGCTCCATTTGGAGGAATTCCGGGAGACTTACTGGTTATTGTAGAGGAAGAAGTGGATGCAACAATCAAAAGAGAAGGTGACAATCTTCACCAGGAATTGTATGTATCATTTGCAGAAGCTGCACTGGGAACTAAAAGAGAGATTCCTACTGTAGGAGGTAAGGTAAAGATTACCGTAGATCCGGGAACACAGTCCGGAAAGATATTAAGGCTGGCAGGAAAAGGTCTTCCAAGCATCGACAGCTATGGAAAAGGTGATATGTTTATTCACATCAATGTATGGACCCCACAGAAGCTTACAAAGGAACAGAAAGATTTCTTTGAGAAGCAGATGTCCAGCGGAGAAATGGTTGCAGAACCATCCGGTAAGGAAAAAACTTTCTTTGATAAAGTAAAAGATTTATTCAATTAATATAAAAAAGGGTTCTTACGGGAATCCTTTTGTATTTAAAAGTTTTACCTCTAATGGCTATACATAAAAAATCCTGTACAACGTTGTACAGGATTTTTGTGCATCAATTATTTAAAATTTAATTTACTTTTTCACTGCTAAAGAATATATTGCTTTTCCGATAGTAAAAACCGCTACAGCAGCCAAGCCTCCTACAATTCCGAAAGTAAATTCTTTAAGCATAGCAGGCCATGTTGGTAACAGTTCATGCAAATAATGGATATTGTGAGCAAAAATACCTCCTGAAACCAGAATCAAAGCGATTGTTCCTACCACTCCTAAAACTTTAATAATAACAGGCAGCGCCTTTACCAATAAGTGTCCTAGCTTGGAGAAGAATCCTTTATCATGGCTTTTTTTGATCAGCTTAAACCCTGCATCATCCATTCTTACAATTAAGGCAACAATTCCATACACTCCTACAGTAGCTATAAACGACACAAAAGTTACCGTTAAGATCTGGGTAATCAACGGATGGTTTTCCTGTATAACGGTACCTAATGCAATAATGACAATCTCAATAGAAAGAATAAAGTCTGTTCGGATGGCTGAATTTATTTTTGCTTTTTCAGATACTTCAGAATTGTCTTCCTCTTTACTTTCTTCCACTACTTCATGCCCTTTTTTAGAACGGTGAAACAGGAATTCAATAATTTTTTCTACGCCTTCAAAAGCCAGATACAGTCCTCCGAGAATAAGGATCATCTCAATAGCCGGCTTATACAGCCAGTTGAGCAAAAAGGCAATGGGAAGAATAATCAGTTTATTAATAAATGAACCTTTGGTAATAGCCCATAAAACCGGAAGCTCTCTTGAAGAAAGAAAGCCTGTAGCTTTTTCAGCATTTACAGCCAGGTCATCTCCCAGAATACCTGCCGTTTTCTGTGTAGCTATTTTACTGGTCACTGCTACATCATCCATCAATGCTGCAATATCATCTAAAATTGCAAAAAAGCCTGAAGCCATATTTTAATATTTTTTTAATATTTGTTAAGTCTAGCAAAAATAATTATTTAATTCCGTTTCCTTATTCATAATATGACAATAATTTTAAGAACGAGCAAAATCATAAAGCAGTGCTCCTTTTTCAACATTTTATATCTTTGCTTAAATTGTTATAAAAATGAATGACCTAGCCAACTGGGAAACCCAATTACAGCTCATCTGGCTGAAATTTGGAAAAATAAGCAATGAAGAATTCATTCAGCAAATTCAAGATCATACAGTATTATTTTCAGGTTCACAGGCTATCCCCCATTTTGAAATGGCCTGTGCTTTTGACTCTACCGGACATGAAGAGGAAGCCGAACCACTGTACCGATCTGCATTGAGTCTCGGATTATCAGGTTTACGAAGAAGAAGAGCAAGAATTCAGCTGGCAAGTACATTAAGAAATAATGGAAAAATAGAAGAAAGCATCTATATTTTGAGAGAAGAAAAAGCAAATTATTCTGATGAACTGAATGATGCTGTCGATTCTTTTTTAGCCCTTTCTCTTTATTCTGCAGGTGAAAACAAAGAAGCATTATCTTTAGCCTTAAAAGCATTATCCAAACACCTGCCCAGATACAATAGTTCTCTACACCGATATGCTGAAAACTTAGAATTCCCTCAACCATGAGCAAAATAAATATTGATCTTGAGTATAGCCTTACTTCATATTTTACAGATATTGATGCTGATGATTTAAAAACAATCATCTCTTTTTTCAAATCGGAGCTTATTAAAAAGAATGATTTTTTCCTGAAGCAAGGGAAGAAAAGCACAAAATTAAGTTTTATCCGCTCCGGGTTTTTAAGGATCTTTTGTGAAACTGAAAAAAAAGAGATTACACAATGGATTTCCACTCCGGGATATTTTGTAACGGATCTATCCAGTTTTATGGCTGATATTCCGGCAAGATGGACTATTCAGGCTCTTACAGATACAGAATTATACACCATCAATAAGACTGATTACGAAAAGCTACAGGGCCGGGTTCCTCAATGGCACATTTTAGAAAAAGCCTTCATCATTCATTGTTTCACCACCATTGAAACAAGAGTTTACAGTCATTTATCAATGACCGCTGAAGAAAGATATTTATGTTTTTTTAATGAAAATCCTCAATTATTCAATCAAATTCCTTTGCAGTATATTGCATCAATGCTTGGGATGACCTCTGAGACTTTCAGCAGGATAAGAAATAAAATTGCTACAGGAAATCTTTGATTTTTGTCAAGTGGATTTTTAGTATTCTCACCGAACTTTGCCTGCATAAAATCATTTTATCATGTCAAAGAAAATAGAAACAGAAATTACCATTCATGCCAGTCCTGAAAAAGTATGGAAAATATTAACCAATTTTCAGGATTATCCATACTGGAATCCATTTATTACCAATATCCAGGGATCTGTAGAAGAAGGTAATCAAATACGGGTTACCATTGAACCAAAGGGAGAAAAGGGGATGGTTTTCAAGCCTGTCATTTTATCTAAAAAAGAAAATAAAGAATTAAAATGGGTAGGAAAACTATTGTTCAAGGGAATATTTGATGGAGAACATCATTTTGAGCTGGTTGACAATAAAAACGGGACCACTCAATTTATCCAGTCAGAGCAGTTTTCAGGTATCCTTGTCCCGTTTTTTAATTTTACTAATACAGCCACCAGCTTCAATATCATGAATCAAAAGTTAAAGGAATTAGCTGAAAAAAGCTAAGTGGGATTATTCGGAATGGTCTGTAAATCGTCATATTTTTCTTACATTTGATGTATGAAAAAGCTAGTCCTCAGATATCATTTCTTTGTTTTAGGATGTATAAGCTTTATATTCAATTCATGTAATACCAGATTCAGGGTCTGGGTAGGTCCGGGAGGCCAGCAGAAAATCTATAATCTACAGTACGGAGAGCATAAAAGGCAGAAGATGGATATTTTTCTTCCCAAAGATTATGCCCGGGATGCACCTGTAGTTCTTATTGTTCATGGTGGCGCCTGGACTTTAGGAAAAAAAGAACATATGATACAGGTTCAAAAGATGCTTTTCAAAAATGGAATTCCAAGTATCAATATGAATTACCGGCTGGTTTCTAAACGAAAAAAAATCACCTATAAACAGCAACTCGAAGATATCGGATCGGCTATTGAAAGATTTAATTCTTTAACAGAAAAAGCTGAGCTGCTTCCCAATAATTATGTTTTGCTTGGAGAAAGTGCCGGCGGGCATCTCGCTTTGCTATATGGATATCAACATTCCGATCAGATCAGGAAAATCATTTCCTTAAGCGGCCCTACAGATTTTTACAGCCCGGAATATCTTAATTCGTTTTATTCCAAATACACTTCTCCTACCTTTCAGAAAGTGGTGGGAACTAAGTTCGACAGAAAGAATGTTTCTGAAGCATTTAAGGAAGCCAGCCCGATAGCTAATATCACCAGTGTTCCTACCCTGCTTTTTCAGGGGAATAATGATTTCCTGGTCAATCATCATCAGGGACTTGCCATGGATTCTGCTCTTACCAGCATGAATATCCCCCACAAGTTGGTCTTTATGAAGAAAACAGGTCATGTACCCCGGTTTTTCAGTAAAAGAAAAAGAGACAGTATTATTTATCCGAATATCCTGGAATGGATAAAAAAATAACCTGCTAAAAAAGCAGGTTATGTATTGTATAACGTTTTGTTTACTATTCGAAATCCCTGTTGTCATATTTGGAAGAAAGATCTTCTTTTTTTCCAAAAGCAAACTTTACAATCACAGGAAGTGTGGTTACAAGGACAATAATAATGATAATGTATTCCAGTTTTTCTTTCAGATTGATTCCAAACTGTTCCATGAATAATTTATCAAGATAATGTCCTGCAAAAATCAAAATGAATGACCATAAGACAGCACCAATGATGTTATCTCTTAAGAATTCTTTTTTGTCCATTTTCACAATCCCTGCAACAATAGGCGTAAAGGTTCTCACAACAGGTAAAAACCTGGCCATAATAATGGCTAACGCTCCATGTTTTTCAAAGAAATCATGAGCCTGATACAGATATTTCTTCTTAAAAAGCATTGTATCCGGTCTTTTATACAAGGCGGGACCTGCTTTTCTTCCAAAATAATATCCTACTTCATTTCCTATAATTGCAGCTAATGCAACTCCGGTAGCTAAAATAGTAGTATCCAGGAAATCACTCCCTGTGGAGCCGAATGTCTCTTTGATAATTTCAACGGCATAAATCCCCGAAACGAACAACAGAGAGTCTCCAGGAAGAAAAAATCCTACAAAAAGACCTGTTTCAGCAAAAACAATAAACAAAATAAGCCAAAACCCTCCCATTTTTATGTAAAACTCCGGGTTTAATAAATCCTTCCAGCTATTAAAATCTTCCATATATCTCGATGAACAACAAAAATAGGTCTAAAATACCTGAAACAAAAATAAATTATAAGATTTTAACTAAAAATAAAACATGATATTTATAGCTCCATATCATCATCGGAAACCGCCGTTCCATCTGCCATTAAGAAAGCTTTTAAGAAAGGGGTGATATTTCCGTTCATTACGGCATCCACATCTGATGTTTCATATGCTGAGCGTACATCTTTTACCAATTTGTAAGGGTGCATCACATAGTTTCTGATCTGGCTTCCCCACTCGATCTTCATCTTATTGGCTTCAATCTCATTTCTTGCTCTCATACGTTCTTCCAATTCCATTTCATATAATCTTGAGCGAAGGAGCTGCATTGCTTTTTCTTTATTCTGAAGCTGTGAACGGGATTCTGAGTTTTCAATAATAATTCCGGTTGGTGCGTGACGTAAACGTACTGCGGTTTCCACTTTGTTTACGTTCTGACCTCCTGCTCCTGAAGACCTCATGGTTTCAAAGCTGATATCAGCAGGGTTAATATTGATTTCAATAGTATCATCTACCAAAGGATACACATATACGGAAACAAAACTTGTATGGCGTTTGGCATTGCTGTCAAAAGGTGAAATTCTTACCAAACGGTGTACTCCATTTTCTCCTTTCAAGTATCCAAAGGCATATTCTCCCTCAATTTCCAGGGTAACGGTTTTTACACCGGCTACATCTCCTTCCTGAAAATTAAGCTCCCGGATCTTATATCCTTGTTTATCTGCCCACATGGTGTACATTCTCATCAGCATTGATGCCCAGTCGCAGCTTTCTGTACCTCCGGCTCCGGCAGTAATCTGAAGAACAGCAGAAAGCTCGTCCCCTTCATTGGAAAGCATGTTCTTAAATTCAAGATCTTCGATTTTTTCTACCAACTGTGGAAATGTTTCATCCAGTTCTTTTTCAGAATCCGGATCTTCTTTAGCAAAATCTGCTAAAACCTGAAGATCTTCAAATTGTGTCTGGATTTCATCATAACCTTCCACCCATTTTTTCTTGGAACGAAGCTGTTTCAAAAAGGCTTCTGCTGTTTTAGGGTTATCCCAAAACTCAGGAGCAGCCGTTTTTTCATCATCGTTGGCTATTTCTATTTTCTTTTTTTCTATCTGAAGGTATCTGTGTAAGTCTTCAATTCTGGATTGAACTTCTTTTATCTGGTCGTTATTAATCACGATTTATTCTTTTTGCAAAAATACGGATTTCTTTTAGAGTTGAGAATTCAAAGTTGAAAGTGTTGTAAGATGCGGGATTCGGGATACGAGGTACGGGATATAAGATTTAAGGGTAGCTATTCTCCCTCTTTACCTTTTATTTTGATTCTTGATTCTTGATTCTTTAAAACCTATTATAGAATATGAGCGATGTGTAACGTATGGTCTTTAATTTATTATTTTTTGATCCTGGCAATTGCCAAGTGATATTTATTCCTTAATTATTTTTGCTTCAAAATTTCTTTTCAGGTATTCTTTCGATTTTTTGCTTTCACTTTTGAAACCACACATCGTTAAAATATAGGCAAATAAAAGCATAAAGATAGGAATGAAAAAATTCATAGATATTTTTTCTTCTGTTACAAATGCAGCTATAAAAAATAATAGTACAAAGCCACACCAAAATAGTAAGAAAATAGATACAAACCAATGTAATGTCATTTTGACCTCAATTTGTGTTTCATAATTATTTTTTTGAATTACCCCACTTATTTGAGGAAGGAAAGAATTTCTTCCCTTTATAATTCTACTTATTTCAAAACTATGATCAGTAGAGAATCCTTCAAAGTCTTTGGTAGGTTTATTATTAAAACGAAATTTTTTGGCTTCAACAAACCCGGAAATCTTTGCTAGTATTTCTTCTTCGGATAAATTTGTCCTATAAATTATATGTTCAAAAGGTAAATATTTCATCTATACAGGTTTCTTATTTAAATCATCTCCGCCACTATTTCCCCAATCTTTGGAGCAAGTGCCACGCCCATTCCGGAAAGCCTTACTGCACAGAACTGTTTTTCTGAAAGCTGTTTTATGATAGGTGTTTTTTCTGATCCCATGGCCATGATTCCTGACCACCGGAGGGCTATTTTATATTCATGATCCGGTAAGATCACTTCTTTTAAAAAGTTTTCTAAGTGATTCTGCAAGAATTCGGTGGTTTCAAAAGCTGTAGTTTGTTCTGTTTTAAAATCCTGATTCCGGCCTCCTCCCAGTAAAACCCTGTTTCCTAAATTCCTGAAATAATAGAATCCTTCATCGTAATGAAATGTACCTTTTAATTTCAGATTTTCTATAGGCTCCGTGAGAAGAATCTGTCCACGGGCGGGAATAATCTCTTCTTTTTCCAGGAATTTTGAGCTGAAAGCATTGGTGCAGTATATCAGCTGATCTGCTTTTACAGAAAGACCTTTTGAAAGATGAACCATCACCTCATGAGGGTTTTCGTCAATATTCTCCACTTCGGTACCGAATAAAAACCCGACTTTAAGTTCATGGCATTTTTCTAAAAGCCTCTGCAGCAGCTTCCCGGAATGTAAACTTCCTTCACAGCTATTTTCAATCAGAAACTTTGATTTTCCCAAACCGAAGTCTTCTATTTTATACTGTTTCAGATGGTACGTTTTTTCAAGTCCGGTAACAGATCTCAGTTTTTCATTAACGATATCAATATACTGTAAGGGTTCTTCGTTATTCAAAATTTCATATCCTCCGCTAAGTTCAAAGTCTATTTCGTCATTTTTAAAATATTCCCTGATTTTCTGAAGCCCGTTAAACCTCATAGCAACCAAATCCAGGGTCTTTTCCCACCCCATATTCTGAGCATCGGCAATCACCTCTGTCAGGCTTCCAAAACAGGCAAATCCTGCATTTCTCGTTGAAGCACCAAGCGGCACTGCATTGCGCTCGATAATTAATACCGATTTTTCAGGATATTTCTCTTTAATGGAAACAGCAGTCCAAAGCCCGGAAAAACCGGCTCCTATAATGATAATATCTCTTTTTCTGTAAAAGGTTTCTAATTCCCAGATGCTGATCATTTGTACAATGTATAATGTATAATGTATAATGTAAAAAGTAGGATGTATAGATTTGAGATAGGAGACGTTGAGAGTGGAGATAAGGGATAAGAAATAAGAGCCAAGAACCAAGAGCCAAGATATCAGACATCAGATTTCAGATCACATACTATTAAACCTTGTATCCTGTATCACGCACCCTTACACTCGCATCCTGCATCTCGAACCCGAACCCCGAATTTTCTATTTGGTCTTCTTCTCCTCTTCATTATGAGAGAAACCTATGGCCCGTCTTGGTTCTTCCACTACTTTATAGGACTCCAGCTCAGCTTTAAGTGCCTTGATTCTAAACTGAAATTCATCAAAATTATTGATAATGACATCAGCTAAAAATCGGGCTACCTGATCAAGATATTCTTCGGTAAGTTTCCCCGCAGCGTCTCTTAGAGCAGCATTCAAAAGTCCCTGATCAATTTTAAGCTTTTCATTCTTTGTTTTCTGGTAAAGATTTTTAATTCTTTTTTTCAGACTTTGGGTAAAATCAATCAGCATGGTATTGCTGAAAGCTTTCATTTTTGATGAAATCTCGTGCCAGAACGGAACTTTATCCGCCTTATTGTAGATAAGAATTTTGTATAGGAGAGAATCCTCCTCCAGCTCTCTGGTCATTGCATATAAGATAATTTCTGACCGCTCTGAAGCATTGGGAGGGAATATGGGAATCATCACATCAAATCTTCCCGGAGCAAGAATCTCCTCATCTATTTCTGAAACAGAATTGGCAG
The DNA here is from genome assembly GCF_024586575.1 of Chryseobacterium sp. WG23. Classification (NCBI taxonomy): domain Bacteria; kingdom Pseudomonadati; phylum Bacteroidota; class Flavobacteriia; order Flavobacteriales; family Weeksellaceae; genus Chryseobacterium; species Chryseobacterium sp. WG23. The sequence continues at coordinate 196,747 of NZ_JALCZE010000006.1, read as the reverse complement.
ATCCTACCATCAAAACCCCTTCTTTTTCAAATTTCCCGATATAATGAAGAATAAGCTCCTGGACTTCAAGATTACAGGAAGCAATATCTGTTTCTGCTTTTCTCTGCATCATAATTTCGTCAAAATCATCGAGAAAAAGCAGTATTTTATTTTCTTTCAGCATAGACGTTAAAAAGTCACTGAAATTAATTTCGTTCCCATCAATCAGGGATGTTCCTAAATAGTGCTTTTTGACTTCTTTAAAGCTGTATCCTATGATTTCAGCAATCTTATTGGCCCAGAAAATCTTACCACTTCCGGGAGGTCCATATAAAATAATCCCTGCCGGCTTATTGATTCCCCAGTCTTTGATCTGCTGAGGATTCAGAAAAGGCTCTAAAACTGCCGAAGTGTAAAAAAACAAATCTCTATAGCCTATAAAATCTCTTTTTTTCAGACTCGTCTTATGCCCGAAATAATCATAGACAAACTGGTAATTTCCGCCTAGTTTATTATCAATACCATAACTTGAAATAGAGGATTTGAAAAAGCCATTGTCAAAAATATTAGGATTATTGTCCTTGATTGCTTTTTCAACCTTTTCTTTAGGCTGATTAATTACCTCAGCAATCTGCTCCAGGGTTTTATTTTTATCAAGATCTTTTTCATAAAGCTTTAAAAAATCCAGGTTTTCACGGGCGAATTTTTCAAAATCTTCTTTCACTTCAAAATTCGTGCTGATACAGTCTACCAACTCAAGGTCAAAATCCTGTATAAATTGTTTGATCGCTTCTGCAGAGACTTTCAATTCTTCTGCCAGTTCAATTAACTTCATATTTCCCTATTAGTTCTATCAAATTTAATATTTTAATCTTAAAAATATAATGAAAATTGATATTCTTTTTGGGTTTTATCAATTAATTACCCATCTATATTTATATAAAAAACAATGGTTATCACCATCAACAAGTATACATCGTAATTAGTTTTTTTATTAATTTTATCAAAAACCACGCAGATGAGAAAAATATATTATTTTCCGGGATTGTTCAGTGCCATCTTGATCCCTGTTTTATTTTGGTACTATGGAAGCCAGAGAATTCATCCACCCTATTCAGGTATGGATTTCGCACTTCCTGCAAAAGTTACCCATCAAACCAGTTTAGACAATACTTTTGAGCCCTATAGAAACTGGAACTACAAAAAAATCATAGTTCAACCAGGCACCGCTCTTCAAAACCGGGAATTTTATGTTTCCGAACTTAAAAAGTTACAGGCAAAGAATGAAAAGGAAAAAGGAATTGAATTTGTTATAGAAAATAAAAACACTTATCAGGATTTTATAGCGTTAATCGATGCTATGATTCTCTCTAAACAGGAAGCTTATGGTGTAGACATGGAAAAAACAGGACATTTTTTTGCGTTACACTTTTATAAAGATCCTAATAGAATTGAAAGATGCTATGATAATGTTGGTGGTGAGTATCATCATGGGAATAAACCATCCTACACTGGTTTTGAAAAGATAAAATATATACTTGAGCTTCCTAAACAGGCTTATTACATTATCTTTGCATTTTTACTGTTTATAAATATTTCCATGCTCAGCATTAAGGAAAGTCTTCAAATCAACAAAAAAAGTTAGTATGAAAAGGATTTATTATTTTCCGGGGTTAATAAGTGCTCTGACCATTCCTGTCTTGTTCTGGCATTACGGAAACAGAAAAATAGAAGAAATAGCAGTATCAGTAATAGATATTGGAATTCCCGCAAAAATAAATAATGACAAGAGTTATAGCAGTACACTTGAACCACTGAGAAACTTAAATTATAAAAAAATAAAAGTGCCCTCCGGTAAAGCAAAGGAAAACTCTGATCTGTATGTTTCAGAAGTGAAAGCACTGCAACAAAGGAATGAGCAAAACACAGGCATCGAATTTATCTTGGGGAATGAAAATACATATGGAGATTTTGTTTCTCTATTAAATGATATGGCTATTTCAAGACATGAAGAGTACGTTTTGGATCTTGAAAAAACAGGTCATTTTCTAGTTCCTGTCACCTATCAAAGGTCATCTCCCGAACCTTGTTATCTCTGCCATGATACAGAAGTTGAAATAATAGACTCAGGTTCAATAGTAACAGGCATTATCCCCGAACCCAATATTATTGATAGAGCTCAGGAATTCTTCTCCCACCTGACGAAAGAAGCTTACTATCTTATTCTGGGATTCCTGATATTGTTCAGTATTTCAATACTCAGCATCAAAGAAAGGTTTCAGACGCATTATTAACAAAAAAAGACTGCCTTAAAGACAGTCTCTTCCTTTCATATTTCACATTACTTTTTATCTAATAACGGAATATATTCCCCATATCCTTTTTTCTGCATATCTGCTTTTGGAATAAACTTCAGGGATGCACTGTTGATACAGTAGCGCAATCCTCCTTTATCTTCAGGACCATCGTTAAAAACGTGCCCTAAATGAGCATCTCCTGTTTTACTTCTTACCTCTACTCTGGTCATCCCTTGCGACTTGTCCAGCTTTTCGTCTATTAATTTTTTTGTAATAGGTTTAGAGAAACTAGGCCATCCACATCCTGACTCAAATTTATCCGTTGAAATAAATAAAGGTTCTCCGGTAGTGATGTCTACATAAATTCCTTCACGGGTTTCATTCCAGTATTCATTTTGGAAAGGTCTTTCCGTACCATTTTCCTGGGTTACATTGTATTGTTCTGCAGTAAGTTTGTCTTTCAGAACTTTTTTATCCTGTTTCTCATACTTTACTTTCGGTGCAGCTTTTGGAAGAGGATTTGCTTTTTTGGCCATTTCAAAAAGTCCCGGTTCAATATGACAGTAGCCTCCCGGATTTTTATCCAGATAATCCTGGTGATAGTCTTCTGCCCTATAGAAATTTTTCAAAGCAACAGTTTCTACCACTACCGGTTTAGTGTAGTTTTTAGCCAATTTCTCCACTTCTCCTTTTACGACAGCTTCATCATTTTTATCTTTAAAATAAATTCCTGTACGGTACTGGTTTCCTCTGTCGTTCCCCTGCTGATCCTTACTGGTAGGATCAATGGTTTTAAAATAAAGGTCAATCAACAGTTTCAGGTCAACCTGTTCAGGATCATATTTCACTTTTACTGTTTCTGCGAAACCTGTGGTATGGCTTACCACTTCTTCATAGGTGGGATTTTGTGTATTTCCATTGGCATATCCAACTTCTGTTCCCACTACTCCGCGAATCTGCTGAAAGAAATGCTCTGTTCCCCAAAAACATCCACCTGCAAAATAAATTTCTCTGACATTTTTATTATCCATAGTTTCCTGATTTTCTTTTTTTACTTCTTCTTTTCCGGATTTCGTATTTTTAAACAGCCCGGAACCTGCAGCAAAGACTGCGATACCCAGAATAATACCGAGTACAATTAATATATTTTTCATTTTTTTCTTTTTATTCATTTTTATTATTTTTGAACGATCATCAGTCCAAATCCTAAAAGCATAAGATCTTTTAAAATAAAGAAGTCTGTCACCGGAATGCCATCCACTATTTTCCACATTCCCGGGCTTGTAAACAGATAGCTTAGCGTTACCAGAAATGTCATTATCATTCCTATTCCCGCATACTTTTTCAGTACTGCAAATTTCACACTAAATATCAGTAATAAAGCAATGATAATTTCTATCGTTCCGATAAGATTTGACACTGCCTGAACACTCATCATCTTATATACGAAAAAAGTTAGAAAATGGTTTTCCACCAAAGGTTTTATAGAAACAGCTTCAGTAGGGGTAAATTTGAAAATACCAATCCAGAGCAAAATAAGAGCCGCTCCAAAAAGCGATACATAATATCCTAATGAGGATCTGTTTGTGTTTTCATTAGATTGTGTTGTTCCGACCATGTTTTAAATTTTTTAAATTATACTTTTTTATTTTCAAAAGTATAGTCGGAGGTATTTCGAAATCCTGACAAGATTTTCTTAAAAATCTAATTTTTCCATCATTTTATTTTTAAAATCTTGTATATCAGAATCTTTAATTTCAACTTCCTTTTCAGAAAGGGTCTTTTTAAATAGGGTATCCAATAATGCTAATTTTTTATTGTACATCTTACACCATTTGCAAATCATAAGATGCATACTGAGTTTCCTATTTTCTTTAGAAGAAATAGCCCGGGCATTGCGTTTTTCCATGAGCAGTGTGGCTTCACTGCACGGCAGAAATAATAGATGTAGAATTTTCTTTACCATTTTAATTGTTATAATCTTGAAAACCAGTTAAATTCCAGACATTCCCTAAGCTGCATACGGCTGCGTTGCAAGATCTTCCAAAGGTTAGTCGTTGAAACATTGAATTCCTGACTCACTTCGGGTGCTTTTTTTTCTTCAATATAATACATTTTCAACAGGATTTTCCATCTGGAAGGCAGTTCTTCGATACATTCTTCCAATGTTTTATTAAAATCATAATCATCCAAAAGTTCAGATTCTTTGCCGGCGGCATTCCAGTCATTCAATACATCATTATTTTTCCATGAGCCTGCTTCATCAAAAAAATGATCGAGCCTGATATTGGGTTCGGATCTATATTTCTTACGGTAAAAATCAGCAATTTTCCTGTTTAAAATAGCTGTCAGCCAGGTCAGCGGCTGGCTTTTTCCTTCAAAAGAATCGTATGATGAAAATGCTGCGATGAATACATCCTGAACGATATCCTCAGCTTCTTCTTTATCCGAAAGCAGATAGAAAGCCTTCTTTAAAAGCGGTTCTGAATAGTGTTCTATCCAGTTTTTCAGCACTTCGTTTTTCATCATTTTTTTATGTTTTTTTATCTTATTCAGATCATAACGAAGGTAATAAGTTAAATGGAAAATTGCAAAGTTATGGTGAATAATGATTATTTATTTTATGCACAGTTGACTTTTTTATGGCATCTCTCCATTACTGTTCGCAGCTAAAAATATAAACCATACTCCATTATTATGCCGGACATTTGATAAACCTATCTGAAAATATTCAATAGTAGATATTAAATCACCTAAAAACATTAAATTTGCATCTTATCAAAATTTGATACGTTAAAAAGCAAAAGCAATACTATGACATCACAAGAGATACGTCAAAAATTTTTAGATTATTTTAAAAGTAAAGACCACCTGATCGTTCCTTCAGCTCCTATTGTGCTGAAAGACGACCCTACCCTTATGTTTTCCAACTCAGGAATGACGCAGTTCAAAGATTTTTTCTTAGGCTACAAAACGCCTACCGCCCCAAGAATTGCCGATACACAAAAGTGTCTGAGAGTTTCAGGGAAGCATAATGACCTGGATGATGTAGGTAGAGATACTTATCACCATACCATGTTTGAAATGTTAGGAAACTGGTCTTTCGGGGATTACTTTAAAAAAGAGGCTATTGCTTTTGCCTGGGAACTATTGGTTGATGTATATGGAATTCCAAAAGAAAATTTATATGTCACTATTTTTGAAGGAGATGCTTCTGAAAACCTTGACAGAGATCAGGATGCTTATGATTTTTGGAAATCTCATATTTCAGAGGACAGGATCATTAACGGAAATAAAAAAGATAACTTCTGGGAAATGGGTGAAAGCGGACCATGCGGACCGTGTTCAGAGATCCATATCGATTTAAGAACTCCGGAAGAGAAAGCCGCTGTTCCCGGGATTACACTGGTTAACCAGGATCATCCACAGGTAGTGGAAGTATGGAATCTGGTTTTCATGGAATTCAACAGAAAAGCAGACAAATCTTTGGAAAAACTTCCTGCTCAGCATGTGGATACAGGGATGGGCTTTGAGCGTCTTTGTATGGCTCTTCAAGGAAAGTCTTCCAATTATGATACCGACGTTTTCACACCGCTAATTTCTAAAGTTGAAGAACTTTCCGGTAAAAAATACACCGGTATTTTAACGGACGAAAAAGATATTGCTATCCGTGTTGTGGTAGACCACATCAGAGCGGTTTCTTTTGCTATTGCTGACGGACAATTGCCTTCCAATGGAGGTGCCGGATACGTTATCAGAAGAATTTTAAGAAGAGGTATTTCTTATGCTTACAGATTCCTGGGAATGAAAGAACCTTTCCTTTTTGAATTGGTAACTGTTCTTCAGGATCAAATGGGCAAATTCTTCCCTGAATTGGAGAAGCAGGGTAAACTGGTTTCAGAAGTTATTAAAAGTGAGGAAGAATCATTCTTAAAAACCATTGAAAACGGACTGATCAGAGTTGAAAAATTAATTCAGCAGACGATTGCTGATGATTTAAAAATATTACCAAGCGAGGAAGTTTTTGAACTCTATGATACCTATGGTTTTCCGGATGACTTAACAAGAATTATTGCTGAGGAAAAAGGATTAACGATTGATGAAGCAGGGTTTAAATCTGAGATGGAAAAGCAGAAACAGCGTTCCAAATCTGACTCTGCTCAAAAAGTATATGATTGGGTGGTTTTAGAGGAAAAGCCGGAAACGTTCGTAGGGTATGACCAAACGGAATCCGAAACCTATATTACCCGATACAGAAAGGTAGAAAATAAAGACGGAGAATTTTATCAGGTAGTACTGAGCAGCTCTCCCTTCTACCCTGAAGGTGGTGGACAAGTGGGAGATAAAGGAATCCTGGAAAACGCTTCTGAAAGCTTTGAGGTATTGGAAACGAAGAAAGAAAACGGATTGATCATTTCACTGATCAACGGTCTTCCAAAAGATGGTGGAGCAGTTTTTTACGCTAAAGTAAATGCTTCAGACAGAAAAAATTCCCAGGCTAACCACTCTGTAACTCACCTTTTACATGAGGCATTAAGAGATGTTTTAGGAACTCACGTAGAGCAGAAAGGTTCTTATGTAGGTCCTGATTATCTTCGTTTCGATTTCTCTCATTTCAATAAAATGACGGAAGAAGAATTAGCTTTAATTGAAGAAAAAGTAAATCATAAGATCAAAGAAAGTATTGCTTTACAGGAATTCAGAAATATTCCTATTAAGGAGGCTTTAGAGAAAGGGGCAATGGCTTTGTTTGGTGAAAAATATGGTGACAGTGTAAGAATGATCCAATTTGGAAGTTCAAAAGAACTTTGCGGAGGAACTCACGTAAAAAACACCAGTGAAATTGGTCACTTCAAAATCACTTCTGAAGGTTCTGCAGCAGCAGGAATCAGAAGAATTGAAGCAATTTCAGGTGATAAATCTGAAGAATATTTCAAAAATCTGGAACAGCAGATCAGTGAGCTTTCTCAATTACTGAAGTCTAAAGATGTAGTAAGGTCTATCGAAAAACTTATCGAAGAAAATGCATCATTAAAATCTGAAGTAGATGCTCTAAAAAAAGAGAAGGCAAAAGGAGAAATCGGCGACTGGAAAAATGCTTATGAGCAGAAAGGCAACAAACAGCTTTTGGTAATGAAAACCTCTTTGGATGCAGGTTCTGTTAAAGACATCGTATTCCAGCTGAAAAGAGAAATCCCAGCTTCTGTGACCATCATTCTTTCTGACGCAGATGGAAAACCTATGATCACTGTAGGGGTATCTGATGATCTTGCAGCAGATTACCAGGCCGGAGCTATTGTAAAAGATCTTGCCAAAGAGATCCAGGGTGGTGGTGGTGGAAACCCTGGTTTCGCAACTGCCGGAGGTAAAAACCTGGATGGTTTAGAAAATGCTTACCAAAAGGCATTACATATCTAAAATAGAGTATTATTATCATATTACCATTGGCTGTTTCACTTGAAACAGCCAATTTTTTATTTATAACAGTTCTAATTATTGATCTTATCTTAACAAATCATTGCTTAATCTTAAACTATTTGTTTTGTCTTATTAAAACCCTGTTAACACCGGAGTATTAGTTTTGTATTATCGAAATTCAAAAAAGTAATTATGAAAATTAATAAAACTATTGGCGCGCTATTGTTTGCTGCTCTTGTATTCCAGGGCTGTAACGATGACAATAACGGGGATAGCAATACCCCTGTCAATGACAACATCAAACTTGAAAATTTTTCTAAAGAATCTGCGTTCGTTTTTGGAATGCCTGGTTTTGAAAATTTAAATATCACCACACTTATTTCAAGTTCTGATATTCTTTCAGGTTCTCCAGATTTTGTTTTTGGAGGTCAGCCGGACGGAATGGGCATTATGAAAGATCCTAATTCAGACGGTTATCTGATGATCACCAACCATGAGATCAAACAATCCGTATCAAGGGTATATTTAGATAAAACTTTCAGACCTGTAAAAGGGGAATATATTCTCAATGGAACAGGAGGAATGACAAGGTTGTGTTCTGCTACATTAGCCACTCCCGAAACTCATGGTTTCAGTGCTTTTCTTACTGCCGGAGAATCTGGTGAAGAAAGTATGGTTCATGCTTTAAATCCATTGGCATCAACTTCCCAGGCAACAGATAAAACAAGAGTAAAACCTGCCTTAGGAAAGGCTTCTATGGAAAATGCAGTTCCTCTTCCTAAAGATGTATCCAACGGAAAATCTTATATCATCATTGGTGAAGATCAGTCTTATTCTTCTTCTCATCAGTCTGCAGGGCAACTGATCATGTATGTAGCCAATACACAGGGAGATCTTGATAACGGAAAGTTATATTCTTTAAAAAGAACAAACAACAGCTATACTGAGACTGACATGGTAAAAGGCAGCAGCTATGATGTGGAGTTCGTTGAGATTCCTAATGCTAAAAACCTTACAGGAGCTCAGATCAATCAAAAAAATATTGATAATAATGCGATCCGTTTTTCAAGAGTTGAAGATGTAGATTACAGAAAAGGAGCCGGAAAAGGAAGAGAAGTTTATTTTACAGCCACCGGAGAATCTTCTGACGGAGTGAATCCAAAACCGGGATTAACGATGTGGGGAAGGGTTTATAAGCTTGTTCTAAATGCTAATAATATGCTGACAGGAAAGTTGGAAGTTGTAGCAGAAGGAGATTCCAATCCTGGACATAATCTTATCAATCCAGATAACCTGTGTGTTACTGAGAACTATGTGTATATTCAGGAAGACGGAGATTCTTATTATAAGGCTGCAGGCCATGATTCTTACATATGGCAGCTTAATATCGCTACGAAACAGTATAAACCATGGCTGAATATGAAACACAACAGAAATGATTCGGCATGGCAGACGGCTTATAACCAATCCGGAGATCTTCAGAAGTTCGGTTCATGGGAATTTGGAGCAATGACTGATATTTCAGATATCATAGGGGTTCCCAACACCTTTACGGTAAACATTCATTCTCATACCTGGCAGTTAGATAAATTTAAAAATCCTGATGGTTCCGGAGTCAATACCAATAAAGAAGGCGGGCAGGTTGTCATTATCAGAAACGTAGAAAAATAATTGTAATCACCTCATAAAAATCAAAAGTATCAATGGAAAACTTCTGTTGATACTTTTTCATACCTATGAAGAAACTTTCAAAATATCCGATATTCCTGTTTTTATATTCTGCAGCTGCACTTTTCGTTCTTTCTTATTGTAAAAGTGATAAGCAATTGCCTGCTTCAGAAGATCTGGGGTCTGTAAAAAATCAGATTATCAAGAACAATGATGCCTTTGAAAAACAGATCAATGAACTGATCGTCCTTATTTCTAACCATTCTGATGAAAAAAAACTTCAGGAGAAGTTTGAGGAACTTAGAAAAACCTACAAAAAAATGGAATGGGCAGTGGAATATTTCCTTCCCCACTCTGCCAGATTCATTAATGGTCCGGCTTTGCCTGAAATAGAAATGGACGAGCATACGGAAATAGAACCGGAAGGCTTACAGGTATTGGAAGAAATGTTGTTTCCTTATGATCAGGGAAACAAAGATGAAGTGATCAGATTTTTAAAAAAATTAATTAATAAAAGCAATACTATTGAAACCAATTTCCAGGTCATTACCGTCAGTAGAGATCAGGTTTTTGATGCTCTAAGACAGGAAGTTTTCAGAATTTCAAGCTTGGGTATTTCAGGTTTTGACACTCCTATTTCCGGAACATTTCTGAAAGAGATCCCTTATTCTCTTCAGGGTGTTAAGCAGACATTGCAGCAGATTTCCACTGATCAGTCAAAGAATAAAGCATTGAAAAGCATTGTTACTGAAATTGATACAGCTATTGAGATTCTGAAAAAAAATACAGACAGAAATACATTTGATTATGTCAATTTTATTCCGGATCATTTCAATAAGATCACCTCTTTACTGCTTGAATTTAAAAATCAGGAAAAGATTCCTGATGTTGAGGTAACCACTGCTCTCCAAAAAAATGCAGCTACTTTTTTCTCTAAAAATGCATTCAACCCCAATGCTTTTACTCCAGGAAAGGAATTCGCATTTTCTGATGAGAAAGCAAGTCTTGGTCAACAACTTTTTAATGATAAAATACTGTCTAACAATAACAACAGAAGCTGTACGACATGCCATATTCCTGAAAAAGCTTTTACTGACGGACTTGCCAAGTCTATGTCGCTGGAAAATTCAGAGCTTGCAAGAAATGCTCCCTCTCTTAATTATGCAGGATTTCAGCATGGGCAATTTTGGGATATGAGAAAAGACGATCTGGAGGGGCAAAGCTCCGATGTTATTTCAAATAAAGAAGAAATGCATGGCGACCTTAATGTGATCCTTGCCAAGATCAACCAGGACAAAAAATACCAGGCAGCCTTTAAAAAGATTTATCGTTCTCAAAAAACAGAAGCATGGCAGCTTCAGAATGTATTGGCAAGTTACATTCGTTCATTGGCAAAATTTAATGCTGATTTTGATGAATATATGCGTGGAAATAAATCTGCCATGACGGCTCAGCAAAAAAAAGGGTTTAATCTTTTTGTGGGGAAAGCACAATGTGCCATATGTCACTTCATTCCTTTGTTCAACGGAACCGTACCTCCTACTTTCAAAAAAACAGAACAGGAAGTATTGGGAGTAGCCGTGAATGGAGATAACACCACTTTTGACAATGATTTGGGAAGAGGGAAATTTCATGAAACAGTGGCAGCATTACAACATTCTTTTAAAACACCTAGCCTTAGAAACATCAACAAGACCGCTCCCTATATGCATAACGGAGGCTATAAAACACTGAAAGAAGTCATGAACTTTTATAATAAAGGCGGTGGAAAAGGTGTTGGATTTAAAGTAGATAACCAGACCCTTTCTGATGCTTCTTTACAACTTACAGATCAGGAGATTGATGATATTATTGAATTTATGAAAGCCCTGGATGATCAAAAGCAATAAAAAGCTGTGAAATTGCCCTTCAAGTATAAAATTTTCCACCTTTCCGGTGAAGGGAAATTATGACTCATCAGACAGGAGCCCTGGCTGGAAATTGTACCACCAATAAAGAATTCTATAATAACCTCAATTCTTCATCATGCACCGAATCCCGTACTTTGTACCCAAAATCTGATAAGTCTGCTTTTTTAGCGTTCACAAACTTTGATTTTACCATTATGAAATTAGATGAAATCAATGTTATAGTCCGTTAAAAACTTTTCTAAAACAATAAATATTAGTACTTTTGAAATAGTTATTTTACATGAAAAGGGGTCTACTATTACTATTTTTTTTAATCTGCTTTTTGGGATATTCACAATTAAAAATTAAAATTGTTGATGACACCAGTCAAAAGCCTGTTTCCAGCGTTAAAATCTCCTGTGGCGACAACATCCTTGGCTATACCAATGCCCAAGGGATTCTTGAGTTCACATCAACGTGTAAGTCCATAGATATTGAAGCCGAATCTTATCAAAAAGAAACGGCAACGGTAGAAAGCAGCATGGAAGTCTCCCTGGTAAAAAAAACATCAAAAACCACCTCTATTGATGCTGTTGTCATTGAAGATAAAAGCGACCTAAGGGCATTAGAAATCCTGAAAAAAGTCAATAAGCTTTTCTATGAAAATTCTCCGAAAAGCCTAGGCTCTTATTCTTACAAATCTTATGAGAAAATATCCCTGGATATTGATGAAGACAGTATTTCTCAATTTCAGGAATATTTTAATGATTTAAGTCTTTTCAAGAAAAAGAGAGAGAAAGATTCATTAAACAACAGCTTTGCAAGAAAGATCTTTTCAAAGAGTAAGCTGTTTCTTTGGGAAAGGGCTCAGGAGTTTTTATATTCAAAAAAGTATGGTGAGAAGATCAATATCCTCGATAACAGGATTTCCGGACTGAAGCAGCCTATCTATGAGATGATCGCACTTCAACAGAGTAACAGAGATGTGGTTCCTGAGCAGATCAAACAGGAAAACAGAGGCTTATACAGATACTATTTATCTGATACCATAGAATTGGATGGAAGAAAAAATTTCGTCATCCGTTTCCGGGAGGTAAATTACAAAAATCCTGACAGGAAAAGGAAATACAATGGTACTATTTATGTAGATACCGAAACCTACGGCGTTAAAAAAATTGAAAACTTCAGTAAAAACAAGAACGACGGAATTATCACCAGCACCTGGATATTTTATAACAACAAATGGTTTCTTGCCCACGAAAAAACAAAGCTTAAAATGGGTAAAATGGCTATGGATGATAAAGACCGTCTTAATAAAAAAGATAAAAAAAGCTTTGCGACCTATGCCTTCCTCACTTCCAAATACTTTGACTTTGAGTCTCCCATAGACGAAAATCCTAAAGATTTTAAAGGATATACCTTCTCCGTAAAGAATATTGACGGGCATTCACTGAACCAGTACAGGACCGATCCGCTTACTGAAAGAGAGCAGAATACCTATAAAACAATAGACAGCTTAGGAAAAAAATATAAAATAGACGGTAAAGCCCAGATTTTATCCGGTTTACTTAATGGGCAAATCAGAATCCGTTCTGTAGATCTTGCCGTGGATGAAATTGTGAATTACAACTCTTTTGAGGGATTCAGACTGGGATTAAAGGCCAAAATAAATGAAAACTTCAATCCATACTTTTCCCCGGATTATTATTTTGCTTATGGGGTAAAAGACAGAAGGTGGAAATATGGAATGGGATTAGACATGAAAACCACTCTGGATAAAAATTCATTCTTCAGGTTTGAATTCTATGATGATGTAACGGCTTCAGGAGAATTCTACCGCAGGCTATGGAACTTCAAGATGAGGATGATGAATTTCGGAAACAACCTTAATAATGATAAATATTTTCATTTTAAAGGAGTTTCTTTATCTTATCTGAATGATGTCACCAATGGTCTTACCCTTGCCTTTGCGGTAAGAAGAAATATTGAAGAGGCTCAATTTGACTATCAGTTCAGAAACGGCGGTTCGTCATTCAAGAATTTAAATACTTTGTTTACTTTAAAATATTCTCCCAACTCAACCAATATCATGACTCCTCAGGGAAAATCCCTGATTGATCAGAAATATCCCGAGCTTTATTTTAATTATGAACAAAGCTACAGAATGGCCGGTGGAGATTTTAATTACTCCCGTTTTGATGCCCTTTTTGTTCATAATTTTAAAACTCCCATTGGAACTACCGGTTTCAGACTGTATGGAGGAATGGTTTTCGGAGAAGCTCCTATATGGAAGAATTTCACTATGAACGGACTTGCTTCTCCCGGGAAGGATTTCAATTTCAACCTTACCTCATACCTTGGGTTTGCGACACTGGAAGGTGGAAAATATTACAATGATAAGTTTGTGGCGTATTACTTTACCCATAAGCTTCCATTTTATTTTAAAAGCTTTGGGCATAATGTTTCCAGCTTCGATTTTGTATTAAGGGGAACTATTGGAAATATGAAATATCCGGAGTATCATCAGTTCCGGTTCAAGCCACTGAATCACCTGTATCAGGAAGTAGGTCTGGAATGGAATAATTTCCTGTCAAGTTATTTCAACCTAGGATTATTCTACAGGGTAGGTTATTATACCACCCCGAATTTCAAACAGAATTTCGCCATACAGTTTAAGCTGAAGTTCTTAGAATTCTAAGCCTTCAGATCCCTACCACCCACATTATATATTATACATTATACATTAATAATAGCATGCAGAAAATCGAAATACAAGCAGAACAGTTTTTTGAATTATTAAAATTAAAAGACACTTCCATGTGGGCCATTTTCTCCCAGATGATGGATGGAAATGAAAAGGAAATTATATTTTTAGATCATGATCATAAAATCCTTTTCAACTATATTTTACCTTCCACTCCTGAAAAGCTGGAAGAAGACAGGATAGAATTTTCAAAACAGTTTTCAGAAAAACTGGGCCAATCTAATTAAAAATTCAGATGAATAAATACTCTATTTTTTCCCTGCTGGGTTTATTTTTATTCAGTATCGGGAATGCTCAGAATTATAAGAAGCCATTGGTTTCTGCCCTTAAAGAAACTGATCTTAAAAAGGATATGTATGAGCTTGCTGCAGACCAGTTCTGGGGACGTGAAGCAGGAACTTTAGATGAATTAAAAGTCTCCATGTGGCTTGCTGACAAAGCTAAGGAAGCAGGAATGAAGCCTGCCGGGGATAACGGAACATTTTTCCAGTTCTTTGATATGTACAGGCATCAGGTTATTCCGCAAAGCAGTTTGAAAATTGGAGATAAAAACCTTAGATTATGGAAAGACTTTTTGGTGGCAGAACCTGTAAATGCATCGGTGGATGCTGAAATTGTGTATGCCGGAAATACAGAGCCTGAAAATCTCTCTACCCTGAATATCAAAGGAAAAGTGCTTGCAGTATATGCTTCGGACAAAAACATAGACAAAGAAATGACCCTTTTTGTAAGAAGATATCCTGGGTTTGTACGCACTAAATATTACAATAAAGCTTATGAGCTGGGCGCCAAGGCTATTATTTTCATCACAGATGATATGTCTGAGCAAAGCTGGCCGGAAGTACTTCCTCAAATGACCAGAGGCAGCTACGGAGTGGAAGGCTTAAGAGAAAAAATAAGCCAGAACATTCCTGTGCTATGGATCAAGAGAGAAAATGCAGGCTGGGTAAAAAACAATCCTAACCTCTCATTGAAGCTGATTACGGAAACCTACAAATATCCGTCAGTTAATATCATTGGAAAAATAGACGGGACAGATCCTGTACTTAAAGAGGAATATGTTTTATTGAGCGGACATCAGGATCATGACGGAATCCGGCATCCTGTAAAAAATGATACGATTTATAACGGTGCTGACGACAATGCCAGTACCTGTGTAGCTATGCTGGCCATGGCAAGAGCTTACAAAAAGCAGCCTGGAAAAAGAAGTATTTTATTTGTTTTCCACGGTGCAGAAGAGAGAGGATTATTGGGTTCCAGATGGCATGCCACACATCCTGTAATTCCTAAGGAGAAAATTGTAGCCGTACTGAATGGTGATATGATTGGAAGAAATTCTAATGATGAAGCAGCTTTATTAGGAGGAAATGCACCACACAAAAACTCTGAAGAGCTTGTGAAAATGGCAGAGGAAGCCAATAATGAAAGTACAAAATTCCGCTACCTGAAAGATTGGGACTCCCCGAATCATGCAGAATTTTTCTACTTCAGAAGTGATCATCTTCCTTATGCTAAAATTGGAATTCCTGCGATATTTTTTACCAGTGTACTGCACGACCAGTATCACACTCCGCAGGATGAATCTGAAAACATCAACTATAAAAAGCTTTATAAAATGACTGAATGGATGTACAGAACTTCCTGGAAAGTAGCTAATGAAGCTGAAAGGCCCAAACTAATTTCAAACTTTTCCCTTGAAAGATAAATAACAAAAAGAATTTGTCTCAAAACTAGATGATGTGGGTTGAGGATTCTTCTATATCAAAACCATTTTTCAGACAGGAAAAAAAGAAAAGAGGCCGTTTCACTAGTGGTGAGACGTCCTCTTTTTTTCATCATTGAGTTTTTAGACAGGAATAAAAATAAATAGGAAATTCTTTATTTTATATTCCAGAATGCCTGATTGTATTTTAATAATTAAATAAGAAGATTCATTAAAGACGGATCATTGTTCAGATAATTGACAAAGAAATCGTACTTCTTCATATTATGGAGCAATGGCGTAAAATCTTTTTGCTCTTTCAAAGCAATTCCTACTACAGCTATTCCCTTTTCTTTTGAGTTTTTTTGGGTATATTCAAAAAAGGTAATATCATCATCTGGCCCCAAAACATCGATTACAAAAGTTTTCAATGCGCCCGGACGCTGTGGAAATCTGACCAGAAAATAATGTTTTAAGCCAGCATACAACAAAGCTTTTTCTTTGATCTCTTCCATACGGGTGATATCATTATTGCTTCCGCTGATGATGCAGACTACATTTTTCCCTTTTATGTCGTCTTTATATTTTTCCAGTGCTGCTACTGATAAAGCTCCGGCAGGTTCTACTACAATAGCATCTTTATTATACAGTGATAATATGGTTTCGCACACCTGCCCCTCATCCACTGTAGCCATATCATATAACACATTCTTACAAAGTTCAAAAGTAAGATCACCTACCTGCTGTACTGCAGCACCGTCTACAAAACGGCTTATCTTTTCAAGAAGTACAGGCTTTCCTTTTTCCAGTGCCTTTTTCATACTTGCCGCTGCAGAAGGTTCTACACCAATAATTTTTGTTTGTGGAGAAAGCTCCTGAAATACGGAACAGATCCCTGCAGCCAATCCTCCTCCACCTATCGGAACAAAAAGATAATCTATCGGTTTTGTTGACTGCTTCAGAATCTCAAGTCCCACTGTAGCCTGGCCTTCAATAATCGCCGGATCATCAAAAGGATGAATAAATATTCCGTCATTCTCATTACAGAACCTCATCGCAGCATCTTTTGCTTCGTCGAAAGTATCCCCATACAACATCACATCTACATAACTTCCTCCAAACATTTTTACCTGCTCCAGCTTTTGTCCCGGCGTGGGCAACGGCATAAATATCGTTCCCCTTACTTTCATCGTATGACATGCAAAAGCAACTCCCTGAGCATGATTTCCGGCACTCGCACAAACAAGTCCTCTTCCAAGATCTTCCCGGGACATCGTTGCCATTTTATTGTAGGCTCCCCTGATTTTATAAGATCTTACCCTTTGAAGGTCTTCTCTCTTAAAGCTGATATTGGCGTCATAAATGGCTGACAGATTATTATTGTTTACCAAGGGTGTTTTTACAACCACATTTTTCAGTCTTTCCTCCGCTTTATAGACATTCTCCAAAACGGAGGACCCTATTTCCTCTTTCATCATTTTTTCAGTTGTTTAATTGTTTTCAGGTCTCAGGCTTCGGACCGTCTTTCCTGCTTTCCACATTTCACTTTCCCTTAGTTCAGTCAGCTCTACTTCTAATTTTTCTCTGTAGTCCGGCTTACTGTTGCTGTCGATAGACCGCTGTGCCTCATCTCCTTTAGCTACGCTGTCATACAGTTCTTCAAATAAAGGAGAGGTAGCATCTCTAAAGCGTTTCCACCAGTCTAATGCTCCTCTTTGGGCTGTAGTACTGCAGTTGGCATACATCCAGTCCATTCCGTTTTCTGCAACCAAAGGCATTAATGACTGGGTTAATTCTTCTACAGTTTCGTTAAATGCTTCGGAAGGGCTGTGTCCGTTTTTTCTTAAAACATCATATTGTGCCGCAAATATTCCCTGTACAGCTCCCATTAATGTTCCGCGTTCTCCGGCAAGATCACTGTATACTTCTTTTTTAAAATCGGTTTCAAATAAGTAGCCGCTTCCAATTGCTATTCCAAGGGCAGACACTCTTTCTCTTGCTTTTCCTGTAGCATCCTGATACACCGCAAAACTGCTGTTCAGTCCTCTGTTTTGAAGAAACATTCTTCTCAATGAAGTTCCTGAACCTTTAGGAGCTACTAAGAAAACATCAACATCTTCCGGAGGAACTATTCCTGTACGTTCATTAAAAGTAATTCCGAAACCATGAGAGAAGTACAGTGCTTTTCCTGGGGTAAGATGCTCCTTTACTTTAGGCCAGTATTCTATTTGGGCAGCATCACTCAAAAGGTAACAGATAATACTTCCTTTTTGTAATGCCTCTTCTATTTCAAATAATGTTTCTCCGGGAACAAAACCGTCTGCTACTGCTTTATCCCATGATTTGGAATTTTTTCTTTGCCCTACAATGACATTGATTCCGTTATCTTTCTGATTAAGAGCCTGCCCCGGACCTTGTACTCCGTATCCGATAACCGCTACCACTTCATCTTTTAATACTTCCTGGGCTCTTTCCAACGGAAACTCATTTCTTGTTACTACGTTTTCCTCTACTCCCCCAAAATTCAATTTTGCCATTTTTTTGATATTTATTTGTTATTGATTATGTTGATTTATTGTATGTTTAGCTTGCATATTCTACGACCGACAGATGTGGATTTCTATGATAATGAACTTCCAAAACGTCTACCTGTTTTTCTACCTGCCGGGTAATCTTCTGAACCGATTCTTCTGTTTCTTTGATTACAATGACAAACTTTTTTACCTTATCTATTTCTGAAGGTCCTACATTGAAGGTTACCATAGAAATCCTTCTTCTGGAAAAAATGGCATTGATCCTGCTGATCAGCCCTAAATAATCCTCTGTATACGCGGTAATGGTATATTCTTTATGTTCTGTTTTCATCTCTTTTTATTAAAAATTATTATTCAATACAATCTCTGAAACGCTTTTTCCCTGTGGAATCATTGGAAATACGTTATGTTTCTTTCCTGTCATGACTTCAAGGAGAAAAGCTCCGTCATAGTCTAGCATTTCACGAAGTGCCTCTTTCAGTTCTTCTCTCCGGGACGTCCTTCTTCCGGCAATACCATATCCTTTTGCTACCTGTACAAAATCAGGACTCTGGATATCTACCGATGAATATCTTTCCTGGTGAAATAATTCCTGCCACTGCCTTACCATACCCAGGTAACAGTTATTCAGAATCAGAATTTTGACGTCAGGACGAAACTGCATAATCGTTCCCAGCTCCTGAATATTCATCTGGGCACCTCCATCCCCCATTATAGCAATAACAGGGCGGTTAGTTCCTGCATACGAAGCTCCTACTGCCGCCGGAAGGCAGAACCCCATTGTTCCTAATCCGCCACTTGTGACATTGGTCCGTGAATGCTTGAAATGCGAATACCGGCAGGCGGCCATCTGATGCTGTCCCACATCGGTTACGATTACAGCTTCACCCGCTGTCATTTCGTTGAGACAATGAATAACTTCTCCCATTGTCAGTTCACCTTCTTCAGGATATAATTCATCATTGATCAGGTTATTTTTTTCAGTTTCAAAACAGTCTTTAAATCTCTGATGCCACGCCGGGTGCGCTCTGCTTTTAATTCGCTCTGTGAGAAGAGGCAGGGTTTCTTTACAGTTTCCGAGGATGGGAACCTCAGCTTTTACATTTTTATTGATCTCTGCTTTATCAATATCCAAATGAATCACCTTAGCCTGCTTTACGTACTGATCCAGTCTTCCGGTAACCCGGTCATCAAAGCGCATTCCCACGGCAATCAGCACATCACATTCATTAGAAAGTATATTAGGTCCATAATTTCCATGCATGCCTACCATACCTACCGCCTGAGGATGGTCTGTAGAAATAGCACCCATTCCTAAAACAGTCCAGGCAACGGGAATTCCTGATTTCTCGGCAAACTCTAAAAACTCTTTCTCTGCTTTTCCCAGTAAAATCCCCTGTCCGGCAATGATAAACGGCTTTTTAGCCTCATTAATCAGAGCTGCTGCTTTTTCAATATTTTCAAGGCAGGGATCAGGATCAGGTTTATAGCTTCTTAATGAATAACATGGAGAATATCCTTTATATATGACGTTCTGTAATTGTGCATTTTTAGTTACATCAATCAGAACCGGTCCCGGACGGCCTGATTTTGCAATGTAGAATGCTTTTGCCAGTACTTCGGGAAGTTCATGAGCATCCGTTACCTGATAATTCCATTTGGTAACGGGACTTGTTATATTCATGACATCAATTTCCTGAAAAGCATCTGTTCCCAGAAGGTGCTCAAATACCTGTCCCGTAATACATACGACAGGAGTATTATCCAGTAAGGCATCCGCTAAACCTGTAACAAGATTAGTAGCTCCGGGTCCGCTGGTAGCCAATACTACACCTACTTCTCCTGAAACTCTTGCCAGCCCCTGCGCTGCATGCACTGCTGCCTGCTCATGACGGACCAGGATATGCTCTAGTTTTCCCTGATAATCATAAAGCGCATCATAAATAGGAATAATGGCCCCTCCAGGATATCCGAAAACCGTTTTTATACCTTCCTGAATAAATGCTTCAAGTATAATCCGGCTTCCGCTAAGTTCGGTTTCTATTGATAAATTTAAATTCTCCATGATGTTGTGATTATGATATTTCGTCCGTCACACAGCCTTCGGCAGCTGATGATACAGTTAATGCATATTTATAAAGCAGTCCTTTACTTACTTTAAGGGCTGGTTTTTGCCACCCTTCTTTTCTTTTTTCAATCTCCTGGTCTGAAACTTTGAGCTGTATGGTATTACTTACAGCATCTATTTCAATAAGATCATTATCTTCTACAAAAGCAATCAACCCTCCTTCATGAGCTTCCGGAGTAATATGTCCCACTACAAAACCATGAGTTCCCCCACTGAATCTTCCGTCCGTAATTAAAGCAACACTGCCTCCTAGCCCTGCCCCGATCAAAGCACTGGTAGGTTTCAGCATCTCCGGCATTCCCGGAGCTCCTTTGGGACCTTCATGGCGAATAACAATAACATCACCTTTCTGTACGGTACCATCCTGAATTCCTCTGATCAGATTTTTCTCGCCGTCAAACACCCGGGCTTTTCCTACAAAGCGCTCTCCTTCTTTTCCCGTGATCTTTGCTACACTTCCCTTTTCTGCAAGGTTACCGTACAGTATTCTCAGATGTCCCGTAGCTTTTATAGGTTCAGACAAAGGTTTAATGATCTTCTGCGCAGTAAAATCCAGTGTTGGAACATCTTCCAGGTTTTCAGCTAATGTTTTTCCCGTAACCGTTAAACAGTCACCATGCAATAAGCCCTGTTCAAGTAGATATTTCATGACAGCCGGTATTCCCCCGTGATCATGAAGATCCTGCATCAGGTACTTCCCGCTTGGCTTAAGATCTGCCAGCACGGGTGTACAGTCGCTCATTTTTTGAAAATCATCCTGAGTTACGGATACCCCTACACTTTTTGCCATAGCGATAAAATGCAGAACGGCATTGGTACTTCCCCCAAGAATTACAATAAGGCGGAGTGCATTTTCAAAAGCTTTACGGGTCATGATATCCGAAGGCTTAATGTCTTTTTCCAATAATATTTTCAGGTATTTTCCGGCTTCATGACATTCCTTTTGCTTTTCGGTACTTAAAGCAGGATTGGAAGAAGAGTACGGAAGGCTCATCCCCAGTGCTTCTATGGCAGAGGCCATTGTATTGGCAGTATACATTCCGCCGCATGCTCCTGCTCCGGGGCAAGAGTTTTTGATCACTCCATTAAAATCCTCTTCAGAAATTTCTCCGGCAATCTTTTTACCTAAAGCTTCAAAAGCTGAGACAATATTAAGCTGTTCCCCTTTGTAACATCCGGGAGCAATCGTTCCTCCATATACCATGATTGACGGCCTGTTGAGCCTTCCCATTGCGATAATAGTTCCGGGCATATTCTTATCACATCCCGGCAATGCAATAAGACCATCGTAATACTGGGCTCCACAAATCGCTTCAATACTGTCTGCAATCACATCTCTGCTTACCAGGGAATAGCGCATTCCATCTGTACCGTTGCTCATTCCGTCACTTACTCCAATGGTGTTGAATATCAATCCTGCCAGTCCATGCTCCCATGTTCCTTCCTTTACTACTTTAGCAAGATCGTTGAGGTGCATATTGCAGGTATTTCCATCGTATCCCATACTCGCAATTCCGATCTGGGCTTTCTGCATATCATTTTCTGTAAAGCCTATTCCGTAAAGCATTGCTTTTGCTGCGGGCTGTTCGCTGTTTTGTGTGAATGTTTTTGAATATTTATTTAACATATTATCCTGCATTTGCTATTTTTCTTATTTCTTTACAATTCTATTTTCTGGCATCCTGTTCCTTTCCTCCATCAGAATTCATAGATTATGTTTTTACTTAATTTTGGTCCAAAACTACAGTTTGTAATATCGTTTTCATTTTCAACTGTTCGGAAAACTACAATATTCAACTGTTCGGAAAAAGATATATCTTCCTGATAACCAAGTATTTAAATTATTAAAATTTACAATGACAGAACTCTTACTCTTTTCAAATATGCCTGCTGTACCTTTTCACTCGCCGTATCTATCCAGTTTTTGGTGAAAGGGACATCATCCAATGAATCCAAAGCAGCAATTTCTGCAGCTGTACCGCAGAAAAAACCGGCATCAGCACCACGCATTTCTTCAGGTTTAAAAAATGTTTCCCGTACAGGAATATCGAGTTCATTACAGATCTCCATTACGGTTTGTCTTGTAATCCCCGGAAGAATACTTCCTTTGGCCGGAGTAAATAATATTCCGTCTTTTTCATAGAAAACATTGGCTCCCGAGCTTTCGGCAACATTGCCGTTTTCATCCAATACCAGGGCTTCATCATAGCCTTTATCTTTAGCATCCTGACAAGCCAGGATAGAGTTTACATAATGACCTCCAACTTTAGCTTCTACCTTGAAAGCTTTGGGATTCGGGCGTTGAAATTCTGAAGTCATGATTTTCATTTTATCTGCCAGATAACCATTATTCCACTCCCAGGCTAATAGAGACAGATAAGATTTTTTACCTTTTGAAAGAGACATATTGGGAGAGCAGGTAACCAACGGACGAATGTAAGCGTCTGAAAATCCGTTCCGTTCTAAAAGTTCGTAGGTGAGATCGATAAGCTGTTCTACGGAATAATCAAACGGAATATGCATGAGCTCAGCTGATCTTTTTAATCTTTCGTAGTGCTCTTTTGCTTTAAAAATCCTGGTCCCTTGGTCTGTATTGTAGGATTTAATTCCTTCAAAAACAGAATATCCGTAGTGAAGTGATTGTCCGTAAAGATCCATTCCTGCGTCTTTCGCTTTCATGAATTTTCCGTCAAAATAGATGACGGTGTCGTCGTTATAATACATGCTATAGAGGTTTAAAAATTAACAAATGGGAATAAAAAAAGCCCTCTCACGCTGTGAGAGGGCTCATATATGTACAGTCATACATTTCCTTCTCACAGACGCAAGGGAATAATAATGACGATAATAATTACTGCTAATAACTGATACATACTTTGTACAATAAAAAGTTAAAATAAAAAAAGCCGTTTCAAATGAAACGGCTTGTATATAATATAAATTAAAATCTATTTTAAAATGCCGTTTCCTTACTGTTGTTAATGACAACAGCAATAATAGAAATGACAATAATATTTTTCTGATTCGTAAAATTCATGTTGCAAATGTATAAACTTTTTAATTCCTCACAAGTTTTTTTAACACTTTTTATTTTTTTTGTAAAAATTGCATGAGGGTTTCCTTTGCCTCAGCCACATCATGAACCCTTAGAATCTTGGCCCCCTGTTCCAGTACTTTCATGTGAAGCTTCTGTGTTTCTTCATTGATATCCAATGGGGATTTACCAAGCGGTTTATAGATAAATGATTTCCTGGAAATCCCTATCAATAAAGGAAATTTTTGAAACCCAAGATATTCAACCTCATTAATCATTTTCATCTGATCTTCCACTGTTTTTCCAAAACCAAAACCAGGGTCAAGAATAATATCACTGACCCCTTTTTCCAGGAGCTCATTAACCTTTTCTGAAAAATACCGGTTGACCTCCAGTGTTATGTCTTCAAACCTGTTTTTATGATGCATCGTTTCATAAGACGGATTGACATGCATCAGAATATAAGGAAGCTTTGTCTCCGCAGCGGTATCAAACATTTTTTCATCATACTGACCTCCTGAAATATCATTGATCATATCAATGCCTTCATTAAAACCAAACTTTACCGTTTCTGCATAAAATGTATCAAGGGAAACCAATGCTTCAGGAAATTCTTTTTTAATCTGAGAGATTATATTTCCAATCCTGTTTATTTCCTCTTTACTGCTCAGAAATTCAGCATTCGGGCGTGTTGATTGCGGGCCAACATCTATAATTTCAGCTCCTTCTTTCAACAGTTTTCCGGCATGCTCCAATGCAGATTTTTCACTACTGAACCGTCCTCCATCAGAAAAAGAATCCGGTGTCAGGTTCAGGATTCCCATGATCTTTGGAGTATCCAGCTGTACTAACCGACCGTTACAGTTTATTGAGTAAGTTTG
Organism: Chryseobacterium sp. WG23; assembly: GCF_024586575.1. NCBI lineage: Bacteria > Pseudomonadati > Bacteroidota > Flavobacteriia > Flavobacteriales > Weeksellaceae > Chryseobacterium > Chryseobacterium sp. WG23. The sequence goes on along the minus strand of NZ_JALCZE010000006.1, from coordinate 172,453 downwards.
AGCGTTTACAGGTCGAGGTGTTTGTGAATCTGAAAGCATAGCGTAATTGGATGATAAATGGTTTTGTATGCTGCAAAATTAGGGAGTTAATAGGTATTTTCGCTGAATATTTACAAAAAATAGTAGAATAGAAATATATTTTAATTGGCATATAGATAGCCGATACCCATCAACATCATAAAAATGCTGAAAAGGTACCGGTTATAAGAAACTTATATTACATATCAATTATCTCTTTATCAAAGTCTAATCAAAATTAGTTTCAGCATTGTTATATGTACTTACTTTTGCTGTTGCTTCAGGGGTTAGAAGAATGTAGCCCGCAGCCGGAGTATTGGTTTTTATAGACAATATATTGTGGCTGATCATCCCTGAAATCAGTCTGTCACTATTGTTTGAAACCATAATAACAGGTTCCGATTCAGAGGTTTTTAAAATGCAGTTATTGATTGTAAAAAACTGGGCATTGTCGATATAAAGACCCTGGCGGGATTTTACATTGTCTATAAAAATATGATATCCGTTGACACGTGTTCTTCCGATCTCCCCTCCTGAAATATGAATGTTAGATCCTACTACTGTATAGGGCAGGCTTAGTAGTCCATTAATATTTGAATTTTTGATAACAACATCTGAGGAATTACTGTTATAGGAAAAATCAGAAATAATTGTAGAGTTTTCTACAATCATTTGTTTGTAATGGGTGATGGTATTAAAATAATAAAAAGAAGATTCTTTAATTGAAATCTTATTAAATTGAGTTGAAACCGGTGATTGAAATTCAATTTTAGAAGCTGGCGCATTAATTTTTGACAGATTAACCTCACCTGTCCCCCAAAATAACAGATTCCCCCCTTCAATTATTCCTCCATTAAGTACAAATTTACTTTTTAAAGGATACTGATCTTTAGCAAATTCCATAATACCATGAAATACAGGCTGATCCTGAAAAGCACCTCCAATATGAAGATTATTTACAGTAACCGTATTATTGTTATTGTAACTTGCCCTTATCCCTTTTTTCAACAATACTTTACTTGCAGCTGTTTTAATCTTCAGATTATCAATATATAATTCCGTATTAAAAGTTTGAAGAGCAGAACTGTCAAAAGTTAGATCTCTCGTTCCTCTATCGCTGATATCAATATCCAAGTTGCTGATGTAGGCATCACCGGTAGCTTCAAACCACATGGCTCCACTGGGATTATTTGCTTCAAATTTATCAGAATCATTGGATATATAAATGCCATTTCCAAAGAATTTAGTATTTCTGTCAGAACAAACTGCAGAAGCGCCATAGTTTTCAACTTTTATATTATCAATATAGTATTCACCAAAAGACACGATAGCCCCATACCCCCATTGTATCATTCCCATAGAATCTGCCCTGTTTCTTAGAACGAAGCTTACATCTGAGTTTAATTTTTCCAAAATTTCATCTGCTAAATAACCACAGTCTTTCGTTGTTATATTCTTAATAAACGTTTTTCCAGACTGAGTTTTACCATCATCAAACGAGTGATAGACATGAAAAGGCTTCATTGAAATATTTTCAAAATGACTGTCCTCAATATCAACATTTCCATAAGAATAAAAAGTAATAGCCGACATCGCATGAATATTTACAGCTCTTAATTTTTTTATACTGGCTTTTGATTTCCCATCGCCCTGTATGAATAAAAAAACATCAACTAAGCTTGGTATGATGGATGGTACAGAAGCATCTCCTGGCCCTTGAATCCATTTTTCAATATTTCCATTTTCATTTTTGTAAGTACCTCTTCCTCCATCAATAAAAATGTTTTCAAATACCATATTTTTATTGACTGTAATTTCCCAGCCACAATCTGAGTCATAATTATCATTTAGCCGAAAATTAAAGTTGATAAAACTAAAATTGTCAACTTCTTGAGTAATTTTGTTGAGTAAATGATAGGTTAGCCCATTACCATCAATGGTATACCCCATAGATGATATTTTCATCATGTTAGAGATAGCAGGACTATCATCATTAATACCATCGCAGAAAGGATTGAAAATCTTTGCATGTAATACTTTAGTGTTTACCATTACTCTTTTATAGAAAAAAGTCCCTTTTTTTCTATAAATAATCTGGTCTACTTTAGCATCAGTCATTGGTGATCCATCTTCCCAAACTAATGTCTTTTTAAAATTGACATTTTCATTTGAGAAGCTGTCTACAAGGATTACTACATCATCTGTTGGATAACTGCTTCCAGGAGAGAAAAAATCTTCTGTGTAAATCATAATTTTGTTTTTTTGGTTGTTACTGTTATCAATTCTTGTAAGAGATTGTAAGCAAAAGTAGGCGGGCATAGCGACAAATCTCGACGTATTAAAATTGTGTTTTATGAAAATAAGAGATATGGAGATGTAGAGATTTGAGATATGAGACAGTCAACGTATTAACTGTAGATTTTGTATTGATGTAGGAGGGGTAAGATTCAAGAACCAAGAGACAAGAAGCAAGACATCAGATATAAGATTTCAGATGTAAGAGGCAGAATATTTACTGTTAAACCTTATCACCCGCATCCCGGACCCCGAATCTCGTACCGTACCCAACAAACTCTCTTATCAAAAATTCTGCTACCTAAAAGCGAATTCGTATATTTGGAAGATTAAGAAAATTTATGCTAAAAACGTCAGTACAATTCGAGAAAGTTATCAGTCAGTGTCGTGATCTTTTCGGTAAAAAATTACAGGATTATGGTGCCGCATGGAGGGTTTTGAGACCGAGTTCCATTACGGATCAGATTTATATCAAAGTCAACAGAATCCGTACGCTTCAGATGACCGATAAAAAAATGGTGGATGAGAGTGAGGAAGATGAATTTATTGCTATTGTAAATTATTCTATTATAGGCCTTATTCAGCTTGAGAAGGGTCTTTCCAATGATTTTAACGAAAATAAAGAAGAAATTCTTGGTCTGTACGACAAATATGCCAATGAAGCCAAGGCATTAATGGAAAGAAAGAATCATGATTATGGTGAGGCATGGAGAGATATGAGGATCTCTTCGATTACAGATTTAATTTATCAAAAAGTACTGAGAACTAAGCAGATTGAGGATAATCAGGGAAAAACCATCGTTTCTGAAGGGTTGGATGCCAATTATTTTGATATGCTGAACTATGCCGTCTTCTGTCTGATCAAGTTCTCTGAACAAGAAAAACAATTCGAACCCAAAACTATTTAATATGATCAAAGGTTTATTACGTTTTATTATTGCAGTCATTTTTATCCTTTCCGGCTTTGTAAAAGCTGTGGATCTGGTAGGTTTTTCTTTCAAAATGGAAGAATATTTCTCACCTGTTGTTTTCAATATGCCATTTTTTGAAAAATTTGCACTGCTGTTTTCAATCATCGTTGTTGTACTGGAGCTTTTCCTTGGGTTTATGCTTCTGCTTAAATTAAAGCTTAAATTAACCTTATCTTTACTGATAGCACTTTGTGTATTCTTTGGATTCCTCACCTTTTATTCCGCCTATTTCAATGTAGTAACGGATTGTGGATGCTTTGGAGATGCCATTAAGTTTACACCATGGCAGAGCTTCTTTAAGGATGTTACCCTTTTGGTAGGACTGATTATCTTATTTGTCCTGTACAGAAAAGAATTCCGTAAAAAAGATGAGTATAGCAGTACTCCACAGAAGAATTCGGGAAAATTCAGATACATTATTCTGGGCGTTTTTTCTTTGGTTATGATTTACATTATGGCACAGGGGATTATGCATGAGCCGATCATTGATTTCCGTGATTATAAGGTGGGAACCGATCTGAAAGCCGAAAAAGAAAAAATCAACAAAAACCCATCTGAATATAAGACTTTTTATTCTCTGAAAAACCAGAAAACCGGTGAGGTCTTAAAGGTAAATCAGGATGATTATATTAAAGAAACTAAATACTGGGCAGAAGGTTCTCCATGGAAAATAGAGGAAGGAAAAAATGAATCTGTTCTGGTAAAAGAAGGCTATAAATCTGAAATCGTTAAATTTAAAATTGAAGATCCTACTGGCATGGAGCTTACTGAGGAGATCATTAAAGCACCAAAGGCTATTTTAGTATTTTCTTACCATCCAAAAGAGGTTTCTGCAGGTCTTCTTCAGAAAGTGGAAGCTAAAGTAAATGCTGAAAAAGGAGTTCTTATCTATGGCGTTTCAACGGATCAGAATGCCTTTAAAACTATTAAAAATGCAATGATGGATGGAACGGCTATCAAAACAATTGCAAGAAGCAACCCGTTTGTACTGATCCTGAAAAACGGAAAAATAGTAAACAAAATCCCAGCAAAAGATTATATACAATAAAATATAAATGATAAGCGATACATGACAACTGATCATTATCAACGATCACCTTTAAACACTAAAATATTCAACAACACATGCAAAAATCAAATAAATCTATCGCCGGATATCACTTATTAATGATCCTTTCTTCTGTAGACGGAGAGTTTGCTCCTGAGGAAGGAATGCTTGTACAGCAATATCTGGCCGATGAATTTCCATTCAGAATGAACCTGGACAATGAGCTTGATACTCTTGCTCTTTTGCAGCCTGAGGAATGGAAAGATCACTTTGAATTCCATGGAAGATGCTTCCTTGATGATTCTACCGAAGAGGAGCGACTAAAGTTTGTTCAGTTTGCAAAATCATTGATCAAAGCAGACAATAAGGTAACAGAAGAAGAGCATACCTTCTATGTCCTTCTGAAAAATTTATGGGGATTGTCTTAAAATATCTTCAGAAAGTAAATAAATAATCTAAAAAGTAAAATAAATAAATCTTATGAGAAGAAAAATAGTTGCAGGAAACTGGAAAATGAACAAAAATGTAATTGATGCACAACAATTAATGATTCAGTTACTAAGCTATAAAAACAACAATACAACAAACTGTGAGGTTTGGATTGCTCCACCGGCTTTATACTTGATGATGGCAAAAGACGTCTTTGAGAAAGATGAGATCGGGGTATTCTCTCAGGATGTGAGCGAGCATGAAAGTGGTGCCTATACGGGTGAGATTTCTGTAGATATGCTGGAATCCATTGATGCAACGGGATCACTGATCGGCCACTCTGAAAGAAGACAGTATCACGGAGAAACAGATTCTCACTGTAACAGAAAGATCAAATTAGCGCTTGACAAAGGTCTTATTCCTGTATACTGCAACGGAGAAACTCTTGAGCAAAGAAAAGCAGGGCAACATTTTGAGGTCGTAAAAAATCAGACTGAAGTAGCTCTTTTCACTCTTTCAGCTGAAGAAATCAAGAAAGTGGTGATTGCTTATGAACCGGTTTGGGCTATTGGAACAGGAGAAACGGCAAGTCCGGAACAGGCTCAGGAAATCCATGCACACATCAGAAGTATTATTGCCGCAAAATACGGACAGGAAGTTGCAGATGAGATTTCTATCCTTTATGGAGGTTCTGTAAAGCCTGACAATGCTAAAGAGATTTTCTCTCAACCTGATATCGACGGTGGTCTGATTGGTGGTGCCGCTTTAAAACTGGAGGATTTCTCTAAAATTATTGAAGCTTTTAATTAAAATATTTATGCTGTAAAAAGGGATGTCGAAGATGTCCTTTTTTACAGCATCTCATTCGTTTTGATTTTTCAGAAAAGCGGATCCGTTCAAAAAATAGAAAATAAACAAATCCCAGGATTTTTATTTTTTCAAATAGGTCACTTAAAATTAAATAAATGGATTTTTTAAAAACGATCGCCATCATATCTGTTTTTATATTGTTCCTTCTTATTTTGTTTTTATTGACTTTAAAGTCCAATAAAAAGTTTCCGAATCAACTTTTTGCAGGATATCTTTTTCTAACTGCTCTTGACGTAAGCGGAGTCTTCATTGCTGAGCCTGTCATTAGCCTTCTTCCCAACCTGGAGATCTTTAGATGGACTCTCATTTTATTGAATATACCGCTATTCTATTTATATGTCTTATCACTTTGCTATGAAGATTTTCAATTAAAAAGAAAACATCTTTTTCATCTTATACCTTTTGTCATTATCAATCTCATATTGGCTTCAGGAATCTATTGGGCAGATGGTATTGAAAAAAAATATTTTTTCAAACATCATCATAAGACCTTTGAAATGATTACTTTTCAATATTTGATAGAAATCCAGTATTTAATATATACCATTGCTATTTTTATGGTGTTGAAAAGAACCCAAAGTATCTATTTTGAAAACCAGTCTTATTCTTCCAATTTAGTCTTTAAATGGCTGTTCCAACTAACTGTACTTTTTATGGTTGTTCATTATTTTGCAACCCTTAAAAATATGCTGAGATATACTGATGAGCATCAGCTACTGACTGTCATTAACGGATTTCTGGAAATCATGGCATTACTTGTCACCAGCTGGTTTGTCTTAAAAGCATTAAAATATCCTGAATTTTTCAGGGGAGTTGATCCTCAGTTACAATTAATAAATGATTTTAAAAATGAAACTGAGCCCAAAACCAGATCAGAGGCCAAACAAAATATAGATAACAGCAACATTAATTTGCAAATCGAATTACTGAATATATACATGGCTGAAAAAAAGCCATACTTAGATCCTGCTCTTACTGTGCAAAGCCTCGCAGCACAAATGAATATGCCCACCCGGGAATTATCAATTTTAATTAATTCAAATATGAAACAGCATTTTTTTGATTTTGTAAATACCTATCGTATCGAAAATGCAATGGAATTATTAAAAAAACATTCTAAAAAAGATTCTACGGTCTTAGAAATTTTATATCAGGTTGGCTTTAATTCAAAATCATCATTTAATACTGCTTTTAAAAAGCACACTACTTTAACGCCCACAGAATATAGAAATACGTATTATAAGAAGAATTAGTCAAACACTTTATTTCTTTTTTATTTGGTTCGACTTTTTAAAATCGGTCGCTTTTCATAACATAATAATTCAAATTTGTCTGCTATAAAACAGAGACTATTTTTGTCTCACAGACTAAACAAAAAAGATTATGAAAACAAAGAAAATATTTTTCAGCATACTATTTTTAGGAGCAAATATCTGGGGATTCGGACAGGACACCATAAGGCTAAAACCCTATATTGAAAACATGAAAACTGTAGAGGTGTCTATTGAAGGAAAAAAATATAATTTCCTGTTTGATACCGGTGGAGCAGAAACTATTATTTCGCCAGAAATCGCAAGGCATCTTAATAAGAAAATATATGGAAGTTCAACAGGATTTAGAATGAGTGGAGAAATTATTAAATCTCAAAAATCAGATGGTATTTCCATTACTATAGGTTCTACAAAAATAGACCATCCAACAGTCGGTGTTTTTGATATCATGGCCATTTTACCAAAAGAATTCCCTAAAATAGACGGTGTTATCTCATTAAAATCATTTGCTGCCCACATCCTGACTCTCAACCTTGCCAACAATGCTATTATTATAGAGAATCATTCTTCATCACAAAAAGCAATACAAGGAAAAAGTATTATTCCCAGCAGATTTGCCAATGGGCTGGAAGCTACTGAACTCAATATTTTTTTGAATATTCCAAGGGACAATCAATCATACTGGTTTCTTTTTGATTCCGGAAACAGTGGTCCCTTGCTTTTATCTACAGAAACAGCCAAAAGCTGGAAGCTGCCGAAGGATAAAGATGATATGAATGTTGAAAATCAGTTTATTATTGGCAAAAAAACATTCAGTTCAAGATCATTTACAAGAGATATTATTTATGATGGTGTACTCAATTTTGAAACCCTTTGTAAATATATTTTCACAATTGACTTTAAAAACAGTAAAGTTTGGGTAAAGTAAACAGAAAGATAATATCTTTTTCACTTAAAAAGCCAGTAATTTTCATATTGATGAATTCTTCATACAGAGATCATGAAAACGGCGGAATCTTCGATTCCGCCGTTTTCTTTAAAAAAATCTAATTATTGAATATCGACTACATACATCGTTCCTTTGTCTACTTTTCCTGTTTTAGGAAGAATTTTGGCTTTAGGATTTCCGTTTCCATCATCTACCACTCCAAAATCATCATCATTAAAAACGGCCAGTTTATTATTTCCCAAATAAACAATTCCTTCAAACTTATCATGCTCATAGCCCAGTTTTGCTACGAGATCCACCGCCAGTTTTTTAGAAACAGGTTTTATTCCGGCATTTGCAATCTCATCCCAGGTACTCTGTTCCAATGCTTTATTATTAATTTTCATTCCGTCTACAGCCGCCAGATCCGTTCCATTAACGTCTGTAGCTCCGGATATATTGATTCTGTATACTTTTTTTATTCCTCCCTGTGTTCCGAAATTTCCGTCTCTTTCAATCACCAGGAATTCATTATTACTTAATGCTGTAATATCACAAACCGAATCAGAAGCTCCGCCATCCTGTTTGTATACATACTGTTTCGTCTGTCCTGTAATAATATCGAATGTTACAATCCTTGTTAATGTAGTATTGGTTGCCAATGCTTTAGTGGGAACCAGCATCATCGACTGTATTGTTCCTACCAGTGTTCTTCCATCCGGAGTGATACAAAGTCCTTCCATACCTCTGTTGGCCCTTCTTTTGGCTAAAACTGCAGGAAGTTTTCTTGTTCCTGTATTCACTCCAATTGGGCTTATCCTTTCCATTTCTACCCCTTCTGCACTATAATGAACGATATGCGGACCATATTCATCAGAAACCCAGAATGTTCCATCCGGAGCTGCCACAATACTTTCACTGTCCAGACCATATGTATCTGTTCCTAACATATTTCCTGAAGCATCATAGGCTACTTCACCGGTACTTCCCATTCCTATAGGATTTGGAAGTCCTGTGATAGGCTGGCCTGAAGGGTTTTTAAGTTTAATATATTGAATGACCTCGATATTACCTTCTGCATTGATTTTAAAATGCATAATCGTTGGGGTAAAATTAGGGACAAGAAATTTTTTACCGCTTAAGTAATCTGTATTCGGACCACGGTCTGTAATGACATAAAATTCTCCTTTTCTTGTAGGATGTGCCGCTGCTCCGGATCCAAATCCTCCGTTGATCACATCTACTCCATTGATAGTAGCCAATTTTGAAAAAGCAAATTCCTGCGGAAGCTTAGAATAATTAATCTCCTGGTTACTGGTGATGTCATCATCTTTACAGGATGCCAGCGCCATTAACACAAATGCGGATAGTAGCAGTCTTTTCATATTCTCTTTTATGGCTGCGAAAATATAAATTGATTGTAAACTGATCTTGAATATAATGATAATTGTATTTTAACAATGGAGCCATGAAAATGAATTTAATATAAACAGTAAAACTTTTGGTTTAAATCCGAAAACCTAACAACATCTTCAATTTGATTATCAATTCAAAAAAACATAGCATTAAAAACCATTCAGCTTCAGGGAAAATATAAAAACTAAAAGATAATTCACAAAACAGGACTCAAAAATTTATATGATATATTTGCGGCGTTTTAAGGTTGAACACTGTTCATTAATAGGGAATCAAGTGAGAATAAAATTTAATTCTTGAGCTGTACCCGCAACTGTAAGCTGTTTTACTTATAGCAAAATACAACCACTGGATACTGATCCGGGAAGGTGTGCTATAGGATGCAAGCCAGGAGACCTGCCTTATCCATTGTCACTTCAGGATCGTGATTATTGTCACTTTTCTTAAGTAAGTTTCGGGAATAAAACTTTAATTTAATTATATCATGAGAAAAATCTATTTTTTTTTCTTACTGCTTTTTATGCAGTTTTTGTCTGCCCAATTTACAGAGAACGACATTAAGTTTTGGGTAGGAACAGGTTCAAAGAAAGCCTATTTCATTGCAGATTTTAACGATAATAATTCTCTTGCTTCTTATGCATGGGGGTACCGTTTTGATGCGGATGGTTTACTGATGGAAGACATGATCAACGCTATTGTAGCTGCAGAACCTCAAATGGAGATTGATATTCCTTCAGGTTTTCTTCAAAGCTTTCATTATAATCATCATACGCCGGATATTGATGACAGCTGGATCCCATGGTCCGGAGCCAGCGCAGGAAATATGACATGGAACAACGGCCCGGGTTATACACCTCTGACTGATGGAAAATGGTACGGAATTACTTATGGAATTGATGATGCTGACACTCCGCCTTCTACACCTGTTGCGGCATACAGCTCACAATGGTATGTTCCCTCTCAGATTACCAACTGGATAGGAACAGGAAGTAATAAAAGCCTGGTAGTGGTTGATTTTGGAACCAATCAGTCAAACGGAAATGCAGATTCTTTTGTGTTTGGAATTAAATATAACGGAAGCATCACAGCCGAGCAGGCCTTACAGCTGATCCGGTCTCAAGCCTCTTATTTTAATTTCACCTCATCAAACAGCCAGATTTCTGCTCTTTCATTGAATAATTTTACAGGAAACGCCACAGTGGCAGACAGCTGGAAATTATATAAAGGAAAAGACCTCTCAAGCTGGCAAAAGAAGTCTGACCTTTCCCAGATTCAGTTAGCCAACAATGACTGGATGGGTATAAGTTTCGGACAGAGAAGACCATTTACCCCTACGGAAGCAGCCGATTCTATGCTGGGAGTTTCTTCTGTCACAAAGAAAAAATTCAGTATTCATCCTAATCCTGCAAATGATTTTATCCAGATCGAATCCATTGAAAAATATAAAGAAATAAATATCTACTCTTCTTTAGGCCAAAAAGTAATCACTTCCCAAGCCACAAAAATTGATATTCATTCTTTGAATTCAGGTGTTTATTTTGTTGAGATAAAGACAGCAGATACTTCAACCATCCATAAGATCATCAAGAAGTAGAACATCCTATGTGAAATGCTTTTTTCATACAATGATAAAACAAAAAAACGCACCGTATTGGTGCGTTTTTTCCGATTTCCAGCATCGATTATTTTTTCTCTGTTGATCTCTGTAAAACCTCATCTACCATTCCGTAGCCTTTAGCTTCTTCAGAAGTCATCCAGTAGTCTCTGTCAGAAGATTTTTCAACCCACTCATAAGTTTGTCCTGAGTGATGTCCGATGATCTCATAAAGCTCCTGCTTTAATTTCAACATCTCTCTTAAGTTGATTTCCATATCAGAAGCAACCCCTTGTGCACCTCCTGAAGGCTGGTGAATCATTACTCTTGAATGTTTAAGAGCAGAACGTTTTCCTTTTTCTCCTGCCACTAATAATACAGCTCCCATTGAAGCAGCCATACCTGTACAGATTGTTGCTACATCCGGTTTAATGATCTGCATAGTGTCATAAATTCCTAATCCGGCATAAACACTACCTCCCGGAGAGTTGATGTAGATCTGAATATCTTTTGACGGATCAGCACTTTCTAAGAATAAAAGCTGAGCCGTAACAATATTAGCTACCTGATCGTCAATTCCTGTTCCCAGGAAAATAATCCTGTCCATCATCAAACGGGAGAAAACGTCCATCTGAGCAACGTTTAATCTTCTTTCTTCCATGATGTACGGTGTAAGATTCGTTGGGCCATACATTCCCATATACTGATCGGTAACCAAACCGTTGTTTCCTAAATGTTTTACAGAGAAATCTCTGAAGTCCTTTTTAATGTCCATATTTATATTATGTATTATTTTAACAAATATTCTCGAAGTTTAAATTACAATATTTATTCCTAAAATTTTATGAGACTTTTTGTCACAGAACAGGAATATATCTGTCCATAAACTATCTGTTTCTGCCGCCATAGATCCCTTTAATCGGTGAATACTCAATAATAGCGCTCAACCGTATGGAAGCCTGTTTCAACAGGGTAATTTTTTTGATCAGATCATAGTATTTGGTCTCATCATTATTACTGTAGCGGTCTAATTCTTTTGCCGTTTCTTTTATCAGATAATCAATATATCTGTATTTATGCAACAATACATCACCTCTTACCTGATCTGCCACTTTATCACCATAATTGGGAGGATAAATATTCCTTGATGCCCAGTTTTCCAGATCATCGAGAGGAATCAACGCGTCAACAACCTTTGTGGTAATGTCTTCGTCCATAAAAGATACAAAAAAGTTTCCACTTCTGAGCTCTTCCTTTTGAATTCCTTCTTTTACCTGATTAATGATAATTTCGTTTTCTTTTACTAAAAATGTATATTGTTCTTCTTCAAAATGATGAAGGATTTCTTCAATGACAGTGATCTGATATTCTTCATTATTATCAGTAGTTCTTTTCAGAACAATATCTCCAAACATCAGCATATGGTCCACCAGTTTGTTCTCCATAAACAGAACATCATACAGAAAGGGATCTTCTTTCTCCTTATCCAAAGGGACGATCTCCATCTTTGGAACAGCCGTTTCTTTCTGCTGTTGCTGAACATGGTGGGTCTGATTCTGTGTAATCTGTTTCTGAACATCAAGCTCATTGAAAAGACTCTGCTCCGAAAGACCAAATTTATTGGATACTTCTTTAAGGTATACTTCCCTTTTCAGTGCATTCTGAACGAAGGAAACCGACTTTACAATATTCCGTATAGCCTCCGCTTTTTTGATAGGATCGGTACCGGCATCTTTTAACAGGATCTCAGCCTTAAAATCGATAAAATCCATCGCTTCATTTTCGATGTATTTTTCAACGTAGTCCTGTGGATGTTTTCGGGCAAAAGAATCGGGATCATCTCCATCCGGGAAAAGCAACACACGGATATTCATTCCTTCGGTCAAAAGCATATCAATACTTCGGAAACTGGCTTTAATTCCTGCGTTATCACCATCAAAAAGAATGGTTACATTTTCCGTAAGTCTTTTGATCAGTTTGATCTGTTCTGTAGTTAGGGAAGTTCCGGAACTTGCCACTACGTTTTCAATCCCGGACATATGAAGTGAAATCACATCCATATACCCTTCCACCAAAAGACAGGTATTCTTTCTCGAAATGGCCTGTTTGCTCTGGTTTAATCCATAAAGGACATTAGATTTATGGTAGATCTCTGTTTCCGGGGAATTGAGATATTTGGCTGTTTTGACATTATTTTTAAGGATTCTGGCTCCAAAACCTAAAACCCTTCCTGAAAAACTGTGAATCGGAAAAATAACCCTTTCCCGAAATCGGTCTATTCCTGCGGGAGCATTTTCAGGGAAAATGGAAAGCCCCGATTTCTCCAGAATTTCTTTAGAATACCCTTTCTCCTCTGCATACGCTGTAAAAGCATTTTTCTTTTCAGGAGAATATCCCAGCTGGAATTTCTTGATGATATCATCTTTAAGCTCACGCTCTTTAAAATAAGCCAGTCCGATACTTCTTCCATCTTCAGCATCCCAAAGAATTTCCTGAAAATAATTATTGGCAACTTCGTGGATTTTATACAGAAGATCTTTCTCTGTCTGGGCATTCTTGGCTTCTTCGGAAATTTCACGGAGATCTTCTTCAATTTCAATTCCGTACTTCTTGGCTGCATGGCGAAGTGCTTCAGGATAGGTAAAATTTTCAATTTCCATCAGGAAAGAGATAGCTGTTCCTCCTTTACCTGTTGAGAAGTCCTTCCAGATCTGTTTACTTGGTGAAACTACAAAACTTGGAGATTTTTCCTCATGGAATGGGCTGAGCCCTTTAAAGTTAGACCCCGCTCTTTTCAACTGCACATATTCACCCACAATCTCTTCTACCCTGATTGTGGAGAATATTTTATCTATCGTCTGCTTAGAAATCATGATGTAAAAATATGATATTTCTTTTCCTCCAACAAAAAAAGAAAGCCCTGCAAAAGTTTTCCGAGGCATAATTTCTTATCATAAAACCTTCTAAACCCCTGCTGCACATACTTCAATAAAAAAACCGGGAGCTTCCCGGTTTAAAAGTATTTGTAAACAAAATTATCTTTTTATGAATTTCATACTCTCTTTTATACTGCCATATTCTACATAAACAATATAAGTGCCTTTTTCCAGATCTTTAGCATGCTTACCAAAGTCTAAGCTATTTTCACCATTTACTTTTACAGTATATTGATTCAATAATTTAGAGGAATAATTATAAATCTTAACACTTACTTCTCCTGTAAGCGCACCATTACTTATTAGTTTTGTATTATCATTAACAGGGTTATCTCCAATATTAAATTGAGTACTCTTTTGAACATTTACGGCCTCAGATTGAGTAACATCTTTGTTATTTGAAACCACAAAACCATTTATAATATTTCTTCTGATGCCATTCCCCAGACTAGCAGCCAGTTTTATAGAATAGATCCCATTTTGTTCACGGCTTACATCTGCTACAAGTCTGTTGTTACGAAGTTCAAATTTCACATTCACTGCCTTTTCTTTCGGTCCGGTATTCTTTCCTTTTAAATCCGATATCCAATAGGTTTCATTTTGAAGTGAAACTTTTTGAAGCTCTTCAGAACTAAGGTTAGGGAAAGTTACCTCCAGATAAGTTTTCTCATTATCTTTTTTAATTCTATATTCCATCGGACTGTCAATTCCATCTTCAACCACAGCCACAAATTTAGAATTACTGCTTAATTTAAGTTCTTTATTTCTCAAATTGAAGCCTGATGATAATAACCGACTTTCAGCCCCCCCACTCTTATCCGGAATCGTATTATTTTTAATTTGACTCAACATCTTTCCTGTAGCAGGATCTAAAATATCTACAGAAGCATTGACATCTTTGGTAATAACTTCAAAACGGACATTATTGGCATTTTTGCCTAGCTGTAAGCTTTCCATATCATTACTTGAAATCAATTGATAATTGCTTATCACTTTAAATTCAGAACTTTCCGGCTGTGACATCTTATTCGCCAAGCCATTATTGACAATTTGTCCGTCCAAAACCGGTTTTATAGCGTTATCCCAAACATAAACACCTTCCATTATATCTATATGGTTAATATATCCTCGGGGGTCAGTGTCCGTCATCAATTGCTTGGAACCCGGTCTTGTGGAGCTGTAAAATGGAGTAACCCCATCATTTTTTCCTCCTCCTAATGCAGCAATCGCAGTTCCCGCCGGAATAATTGCAGGAGAAAGCAGTCCTGTTACTCTGGTATATCCCCAGGCTCCCAAACTATAATGTTTCTTAGGTTGATTAAGCGGGTGATTATCCATATAAGGTCTGAAATAAGTATCACAGTAGGAAGTAGTGGACAGTTGTGATCCCGTTCCCAACTGTAATGCACCGGTTATCCAGGCCCACATCGGATAATTCGCAAAATCTGCAATCTGAGTCCCTCTGTGAGGTGTTCCTAAAGTGATTACCTTGTCTACTTTATTTGTTTTTTGATATTCCAATAGAGCAACATCTGAAGCTTTTCCTCCATTACTGTGTGCAACAATAGTCATTATATTGGCTCCTAAATAAACACCTACCTGATCAATTGCTCTTGATAATATCTCTCCATTTTCCCAATCTCCCAAAAACCTGCTGGTTGCTACAAAAGCTGTTTTGTAACCGGCACTGTATGCTTCTTTATACATTGAATTTCCAATAAGCAGAGATTCGGTAGACATCACAAAACCATGGGTAAAAAGAATAGTTTTTCCATTATAATTGGGTGGTACGGTACCATACAAAATATTCTTTCCGGAAAGACTGTTAAGATAGTTTAACGATAGTGCATTAGGTTCCGGTAAAGTGGCATACGAAAGTTGCTGAGTAAAAAATTTACTCGAAAAAAAAACTAGAAGGAGTAACAAAATTTTTTTCATAAGGTTTAATTTTATAATTAGGTATTATTATATTAAATATCCAATCAAAATTAGACACACAGCAATAAAATGACAAATAAAAATCACATAAAATAAATTAAAAACAATAAAACATAAAAATAACTGGTTTATCAATAAAAATATACATCAACAATGATTTAACTTAGAATTACATTAATAAAAAACAATTGACTTACAAGACTTTCATTCATCAGGTATTGCAGAAACTTTTTTGTTATTCTGATATTCAATTCAGGTCAGCTTATTTTTAATAGTTATTTTACTGCGGATTATTATAATCAATTCCAACCTGTGAGTCATAATTATAAATCTATCAGAAGGGTTTTAAGGTTCAATCATCCGTCAAATTCAAAAATTATTAAGCATAAATTTTACTATTTTTGTAGCAAATTAGCATATGCAATTCACTATACATACAATCGAAGACTGGCAGGAAGTTGTGGATACTGTTTTTCCTGAATTAAAATATAACATTCTTTTACTGAAGGGAAATCTGGGAGCCGGAAAAACCACTTTCACACAGTTTTTGCTTAAAAATCTGGGCAGTGAGGATGAGGTCAACTCACCTACCTACTCTATTGTCAATGAATACAGTACTTCAAAAGGGAAGGTATACCACTTTGATCTGTATCGCTTAAAAAACGTTGAAGAAGTCTATGATATTGGTATTGAAGAATATCTGGATAACTCTTTTTTGTGCATCATTGAATGGCCGGAAGTCTATGAAGAAGAGCTTTACGGGCTCAAGTACCACACAATGAGCATCCTGAATACAGGTGAGCACAGAGAAGTTTCATTCGATTAAATATTATGTATCTTTGCTTCTTAAATCAGTATTAAAATAATAATCTGTAAGACATAATTTAAAGGATGAGTACAAATATTTTTACTCCTTTCACAGAAGAAGAATTGATGCCGAAAGAGGAAAAATTGGAGGTTATAAAAAAGGGGAAACAATTCAGTATTGGAATTCCTAAAGAAACCTGTTTAAATGAAAGGAGAACTTGCATTACTCCGGACGCTGTACAGGTGCTGGTAGAACACGGCCATGAGATTATCATAGAATCAGGAGCCGGACAAGGATCATTTTTTACCGATTTACAGTATTCTGAATCTGGAGCAAAGATCACTAATGATCCCAAAGAAGCCTTCGGACAGGATCTTATTTTAAAGATTAACCCTCCTACCGAAGATGAAATTGATTTTATGAAACCGAATACCTATTTGGTGTCAGCACTTCAGATCAATCTTAGGGATAAAGAATATTTCTTAAAGCTTGCCGAGAAAAAAATAAATGCCATTGCCTTTGAATTTATTGTTGATGAATACAAACAACTATCTCTTGTAAGGCTCATTGGTGAGATTGCAGGATCTGTTTCTATTTTATATGCTTCAGAATTATTAGCCCTGTCCAATGGGTTAATGCTTGGAGGAATTACAGGTGTAAGACCTGCTGAAGTAGTAGTTCTTGGAGCCGGAATTGTAGGTGAATTTGCTACAAAAGCCGCAATAGGCTTAGGAGCCAGTGTAAAAGTTTTTGACAACTCACTATCCAAATTAAGAAGACTTCATACTATCGTTGACAGCCGCGTTCCTACATCTATCATCGATCCTAAAGAACTCAGCAAAAGCTTAAGACGTGCTGATGTAGTCATCGGAGCTCTTCCAAGATTAAATATGACGCCCATCGTTACTGAGGATATGGTCATGAAGATGAAAAAAGGCAGTGTCATCATTGATATTACTATAGATAACGGCAAGGTTATCGAAACATCGGAGCTTACCACTATGGAAGATCCATATATCATCAAACATGGTGTTATTCATTGTGGGTTACCCAACCTTACGTCGAGAATGCCCAGAACTACCACAAAAGCAATTTCGAATTTCTTCCTTTCCTATATCCTAAATTATGATGAAGAAGGTGGTTTTGAAAATATGCTGATCCGCAAAAATGAAATGAAGCAGAGTTTATATATGTATAAGGGAAGACATACCAAAAAGATCATCTGTGACCGTTTCGGACTTACGTACCACGATATCAATCTTTTAATTTTCTAATGAAAAAATTTAAATTTTATTTAATAGGCTTCATTCCGGGGCTGATTCTTGTATTCTTTATTTTAAATAAAAAGGGAGCCAGCTGTAGTGGTTATCTGCCCAACAGCCGTGTCATCGCAGAAACCCTATCCAAAGAATTCAAATATTCTGAAGAGGTTAAGAATGTAATGATCACCAACAAGATTGATGAAAAATTTATCAAAGACAGTATCATTACCCACGGAAAGGTAGATTTTGACCGAAGCAATGCACAGCAAAAGCCATGTCCCGCTTACATTATTACCTATCCTGAAAAGAATCCTAAGTATGAGATTGGCTTTGAAAAATGTGAAGAAACAATGACGGTAAACAGTCTGAAAAAACTTAAATAGTTTACAACCAATACAATTTTATGGAGGGCAATTACTACATGATTCATGATTATCTGATATTCATCGGAGTTTTTGCCATTTTCTTTTTTTTAACCACCAGTATTTACCTCTTCAGTCAGCATCAAAAACTGAAACAGAGAAATACCAAGTTATCAGAAAGCAATAAAATCATTGAACAGCGATTGAATGAAGTTCGTCTTGAACATATTGGTACCAAGCTGAATCCCCATCTTTTTAAAAACATTCTTAATTCCGTTCAGTCACATGCTTACCAGACGTATATGTCTCTGGATAAACTGGCCAATGTTCTGGATTATATTTTATACGAAAGCAATAATAAGTTTGTAAGTCCAAAAGAAGAGCTCGACTTTGCCTTAAGCCTTATTGAGATCAACAAGATTAAAATAAATCCCCTTTTCGACTTCAGGATTAAATCCAGGATCAATAAAACCGATTCTGTATATGAGGAAAAAGTATTTGCCCCGCTTATTTCCGTTGACCTTATAGAAAATGCCTTCAAGCATACCGATTTCCTGGCCCAGGATTCCTTTATTTCCATTTATCTGGAACTTGAAAACGGGATGTTTACGATGAAAGTAAGCAATAAAGCGTCTTTAAAAAACAGCCTTACCAAGGAAAAAAGCGGTTTTGGAAGCCAGTCTTTGGATCAAAGGCTTAAAATGATTTACAGCACCTACTACCAACTGGAAAGAAGTTCAAAAAATGGTATCTTCACAGCAGAACTAAAAATCAATTTAGGAGAATTCTATGATAAAATGCGTTATTCTGGATGACGAGCTGCTAGCGATCAGCTACCTGAAACTTCTATGTGAACAAATTGAAAATGTAGAGGTGGTAAAAGCATTCAACGACCCTAAAATTTTCCTGAACGAAATTGACCATATCGACTGTAATCTATGTATTCTGGATATCGAAATGCCCGGAATGACAGGTCTTCAGGTTGCAGAACTCATCTCAGAGTCAAAAAAAATTATTTTTACAACAGCCTATAAAGAATATGCTGCTGAAGCTTTTGATCTTAATGTAGTGGATTATGTGAGAAAGCCTATCAAAAAAGAACGTCTGATCCAGGCCTTCGAAAAAGCTAAGGAACTGGTGGAAACGCCTCTTAAAAAAAACTTTATCGAATGGAATACCAACATTGGAAAAACAGTCATCTTTACCGAACAGATTGCTTATATCAAAACATCGGAAATAGACAGCCGGGATAAGGATATCACCCTCAATGACGGAACCACGATTGTTTTGAAAAACCTGAACTTTAAAAACCTGCTGGAAATGCTTCCTGCAAAAGATTTTGCACAGGTTAATAAAAAAGAAATTATCGCTCTGGCCTCTATCAAGGTATTTTCAACCAATGAAATTATCAGTACCATCTCTACAGAAGATCATACTTTTCTGAAACTTCAGATTGGTGAAGCCTATAAAAGCTCATTAATGGAACTCTTTGGAAAATAAACTTTCCAGATCTTTACGGTTTCATTACAGAATACCAACCCTTTATTACAGCGCCTTATTTTTAGTCTGCAATCCATGTACTTTTGCTGCAGATTAATGGATGTTGTAATGAAAAATACAGGTGCTCTCATATCCGGCTTTTAATTGATATTGGATATTCTTTCAAGTAGATTTTATTACATTTTTTAGAACATTCATTACATTTTAAAAATAAGGGTATTTCAATATAGGTATATTCTTATCAACTTTACATCAAAATTTAGGAATCATGAATCTGGGGAAATATAAAAATATTATTTTTTACATCAGTACAATTGCATTTTTTTCGTGCCTTATGTATTGGTTTTTTGCAGAAGGAAAAACACTGGAGATTGGAGAAAATATTACTCCCGTTAAATCTACAGGTTCTACCATGTGGGAAAACTTCACAGATTCATTTCTCACCAACCTCCACCATCCTTTAGCTCTTCTTCTTGCCCAGATTGTGACCATTATTCTGGTGGCAAAACTTTTTGGGTGGGTTTGTATAAAACTGAAACAGCCCTCTGTAATTGGAGAGATGATAGCCGGTATTGTCCTGGGACCCTCACTTTTCGGTTTATATTTCCCGGAACTTTCAGCGTTTATTTTCCCAAAAGAATCGCTCCCTAACTTACAGTTTTTAAGCCAGATCGGGTTGATTCTCTTTATGTATATTGTAGGAATGGAGCTTGACCTTAGTGTTCTCAGAAAAAAAGCACACGATGCCGTAGTGATCAGCCATGCCAGTATTATTATCCCTTTTGCATTGGGAATTGGTCTTTCTTATTTCATTTATAAAGAATTTGCACCGGATGGCATTCAGTTCAGCTCATTCGCTTTGTTCATCGCTATTGCCATGAGTATTACAGCATTTCCTGTACTGGCCAGAATTGTTCAGGAACGGAATCTCCATAAAACCAAAATAGGAACCGTTGTCATCACCTGTGCCGCAGCAGACGATATTACAGCATGGTGTATCTTAGCAGCAGTGATCGCCATTGTAAAAGCAGGATCTTTTTCAGGGTCCGTATTTGTTATTTTAATGGCTATTCTGTACGTTTTCATTATGATAAAGGCGGTAAGACCGTTCCTCACCAAGATTGCCGAATCGCAGAAAGGAAAAGGGTTTATCAGTAAAGGGCTGGTGGCTATATTTTTCCTGGTATTAATCATCTCATCTTATGCAACAGAGGTTATCGGAATTCATGCATTGTTCGGGGCATTTATGGCTGGTGCTATTATGCCTGAAAATATAAAATTCAGAAACCTTTTTATAGAAAAAGTAGAAGATGTGGCATTGGTTCTTTTACTTCCT
Organism: Chryseobacterium sp. WG23; assembly: GCF_024586575.1. NCBI lineage: Bacteria > Pseudomonadati > Bacteroidota > Flavobacteriia > Flavobacteriales > Weeksellaceae > Chryseobacterium > Chryseobacterium sp. WG23. Next base: position 151,471 of record NZ_JALCZE010000006.1, on the reverse strand, counting down.
CTTTTCTTTGTATTTACCGGGTTAAGAACCCAGATCGGTTTGCTGAATGACGTTCATCTCTGGAAAATTGGCGGGCTCATCATACTAACCGCTGTTACAGGAAAATTCGTGGGAAGTGCACTGACGGCAAAATTTTTAAAAATGAGCTGGAAAGACAGTCTCACAATAGGAGCGCTGATGAATACCAGAGGGCTAACGGAGCTTATTGTTCTCAATATCGGTTATGATTTGGGCGTTTTAGGTCCGGAATTGTTTGCTTTATTGGTGATCATGGCATTATTTACCACTTTTATGACTGGTCCGTGCCTGGATTTCATCAATTATGTTTTTAAAGGAAAAAAATCCATGGTAGAAGATGATGAGCAGGAACAGAATGATGCAAAATACAGAGTTCTTTTATCTTTCGAAACAGCAAAAGCAGGAAGTAAGCTATTGAGGCTTGCAGATAATTTCACCCGTAAAATGAATGGCAACAAAAGCGTTACCGCCATGACTATTGCTCCTGTTGACGAACTTCATGCTTTTGATATCGAAAACTTCGAAAAAGAACAGTTTAAAAATGTCATTGAAACTTCCCAGGAGCTTCAGCTTGAAGTCACTACCCTCTTCAAAGCCTCTACAGATGTTGAAAGTGACCTGACCAACATAACCAATAAAGGAAATTATGACCTTCTTCTTATCATGTTTGGAAAATCTATGTACGAAGGAAGTTTATTAGGCAGATTATTAGGGTTTACAACAAAAATCATCAATCCGGAAAAATTATTAAATACCGTAAAAGGAAAAGGCAATATTTTCAATACGTCTCCTTTTGATGATCTGACCCTTCAGGTGCTAGACAAAGCTACTATTCCTGTAGGAGTTCTGGTTGATAAAGAATTCACGGCAGCTGATAAGATATTTGTACCGATATTCAACCTTAGTGATTTTCACCTGCTTGAATATGCTAAAAGGCTGATCAATAATAACAATTCACAGATTATTATCCTGGATGCTGCAGGACAGATCCGGAACAATATTGAAGTAAAAGAGCTCATCAGAAGTATTGAGCAGGTAGCCCCCAACCATATCACTCTCTATAATGAAAAAAAGATTGAGAAGGAATTCCTGAACTCACAGGACCTCATGCTTATCAGCAGTAAAAGCTGGAAGAGCCTGATTGACACCAAAAGTTTATGGCTGTCTGATATCCCTTCTACCTTAATTATTTCAAACCCTTAAACAGTCTGGCTGCCGGATATTTTTCTCCAGCAATACTACAATTTTATTGATCATCCAGGTTAACAATAAGTTCAATAAAGGCCATATAATCGGCAGTATTCGTCCAATAAATACTGCCGATTTCTCTTTTTTTGGGTGAATTTTTCAGGTAACTCTGCAAAAAGAGGCTAAAGATACCCTGCTTAGTGAAATAAAACAAGTAATTATTAAAAGTAGAGTTATTACAAAACAAACCTCTATATCAGAAGCTTTAAGAGCCATCTTATTTTCATTAATTTTTACAAGTCAATTAAAAAACATTATTTTTTTCATACAATATGCATTTCTGTTTCAAAATTTTAGCATATATTTAAAAAAACTTCTAATAACCATAGTGACTACTACAATTAAAAAGACTTTTGCGAGTAAGCATTGGGACTATTTTATTCTGATCTGTAGAGTGCTGCTTGCGTGGCAGTTCTTATCTTTCGGATATGCTAAATTTTTCGATGACGGACAATTTGGTATTTCCGGTGAGGAATTGAATAAACCCATTAAAGATCTCAGTCTTTTTAAAGTAATGTGGTATTTATTCGACCACAATCCATTTAAGATCATCATCGGAATTTGCCAGACGTTATGTGGAGCTCTGCTTCTCTATAATAAGACAGTAATTGTAGGAGCTCTTCTTTTTTTACCTATTGCCTTCAATATTTTAATCATGGATATCACCTTTATGGAGCCCTCTATGGTTAATGGGTTTGCATCAAGACTGAGCTATTATATATTCCTTGATATCCTAATTCTCTATCATTATAAAGACAGAATGCTTATTGTTTTTAAAGCCATTACCGGCAATATAAGCAACAGGTTCAGCCATTCTTACGGAATGTACCTTATTTCACCAGTTCTGGCTGTTCTCTTAAGTTTACTTCCTCTAGTACCTGTAGTTCTGTTTTATCTGGTATTAGAGCCGGATCAGATGCTGCATGCACTGGGCAATACCTGGCATGGAGTCACCAAATTAGCAAAACATTTTTTAAAATAAAATTACCATGAAAAAATCAGACAAAAAACTAACAATTTCAAAAAAGAACGTACAGAATTTAAGCAAAAACAGCTTATTTGAAGTAAAAGGAGGTAAAGCCATTGGTGCTGGTGACGATTTAGGATTGTTTACTGCAGGATGTTCAGACGGATGTATGTCTAACTTTATGCACACTCACCTGTTAAACTGTTCAAAAGCAAACTGTACAGCAGATTGCGGTAACTGCTAATTAACATTTGATCTCTTTTGTCATCTTCAACGTAAAATAATATGTCTTCAAAGCAATATACTCCATTTCATTACACCATATTGAGAACTCCGGTTCTTTCACCTGATGATCTAGACAAGTTTTATTCTTCATCGGATGTTATTGAAAATATTTCCTGTAATGATGCTATCATGGATGCTATTAAACTGTCGTCATTAAACTTTTACCATGAGATGACAAAAGAGTTTTCTAAAAAGAATCCTGAACAAAAGGAAAAATTAGAAATATCATTATACAAATATCTTTCTCGATATACGACACGCCCTACACCTTTTGGGCTGTTTTCAGGACTGGGTGCTCTTAAAGCCTCATCGGAAACAGCTGATAAAAAGATTTACTGGAATACATCCTATCCCAGACTCAGGCTAGATTCAGACTACGTATACAAAGCAGTGCACTCACTGGAAACACACGAATCCTACCTTACCAATAATACCTTGTATGAAATCTTTGATGAGTACAAGTATTTGCAGTGCTACACAGGAATCATTGGCAGAGACTACCGATTGGTAACCATAGAAAGTAATGAATACATTGGTTCCGTTATCGAGTTCTGCAGATCAGAAAAAACTTCTGAAGAAATTATCAATTATATTAAAGAAGAAAACGAAGTTACTCAAAGTGAAGCTGAGGATTTCTTCAATGAACTAAAGGATGAACAGATCATCAATTCATCTTTATCTTACTCAGGAACCGAAACCGGAAACCTGATCAACAAAATATATAAAAATGTAGATATACCAGGCTTTAATGAGCTAAAAGAGTATATAGACAAGTCTAATCAAGGAAATAATATCCCTGAAATCCTGTCACTTCCTGATCAGAAAAAGGTACCTCTTCATGTAGACCTTTATTTTGAAACTTCAAATACAATGAGCAAAAAGTTCATTGAAGACATTCAGAAAAGTGATGCGATTTTCGAAAGATTCAGCATATTAGAAAACCAGACTCCTTACAGGATCACTCATTTCAAAAAACAATTCAGCAAAAAATATGACCAGCAGGAAGTCAGTTTACTCTATGCACTCGATATTGAGTTCGGAGTCGGCTATGGAAAATTTGTCAACTCAGAGAATATAGACAGCAGTACTCTCATTTTAGGCTGGCCCAATGAATCCATCAAGGAGGATCATCTTAGTCTCAACAAGAAAGAAGTTCAGTACTCTCATGCGATTATTGACTGTATTAAAAATAAAAAAAATACTATTGATCTCCATGTATTAAGTAAAAACCAGGAAATTTTTCTTCCCGAAAAAGTGAATCAGTCTTTCCCATTTAAATCCTATAAAGCATCTATTTTTCTCGATAAAGAAACTAATAATCCCGTTTATTTTATTGATTATATCTCGTTCCATTCTCCACGAAAAATATTGGGACGGTTTTCAGATCATAAAGAGATAAGTAATTTATTAGATGATATTCATGATCAGGAAAAAAAGATCTATGGTAAAGACACCGTCATTGCCGAAATTGTACATCTTCCTTCGGAAAAAATAGGAAATGTCATTGAAAGAAAAATTAATACTGAATATTACATAGGATACATTGATGAAAGCAGCAACAGAAAGAAAATTCATCTGAATGATCTGTATATTTCTATTGTAAATGACCAGATTGTGTTACGCTCTAAAGCATTAAATAAGTACGTAATTCCGGTTTTTTCCAATGCCTACAATATCATGCATCCCACTAACAGTCCGATTTTTGAGTTTCTGCTGGATTTTCAGGCCCAGCAAAATCACAGTCTCCTGATCAATGAAGACAGGCTGCTGGATATTTTTAAATTTTTTCCAAGATTGCAAAAAGAAAATTTCATTGTCAAAAAAGCTTCATGGCTTATTGAATATCATGACTTTTTCACAAATAAAAATACAAGTGTTACAGAAGCCCTTACAGCATTTGATGAAAACCTTACAAAGCTTAATATCAGGGAAAATTTCTTCATTTCACAGGGTGACAATGAACTGTATATCCATTTGAAGTTTGAAATTTCAAAGAAAACCTTTTTAACAGAACTGAAAAAGAAACAAAAATTAAAAATAATAGAGTCCTTAATTGACGAATTTACTCCGGTAACCTATAATCAGGATGGAAATACCATCAATAATGAGTTTCTGCTGTTTTTCAAAAACGAAGGCCGGGAACTGAAAGAAGAGCACCCGATTCCCGCTGTGAAAACCTCTGATATTCCCAGGTCCTTGTTTCCGGATATTGATAACTGCATTTATCTGAAAATTTATACAGGTAAAGTATTTGCAGACTTTTTCATATGCGAAACGGTAGGAATTTTAAACTTTTTACAGGCTAATACACTTATAGATAAGTTTTTCTATATTAAATTTTATGATCCCGAGTTTCATATAAGACTAAGAATTTTTGCACCCAAAAGCAATCATGAAGAGATAAAATCCCATATCAATGCGCTTATAAAGAAATACCTTACCGGGAAAATACAAAAGATATCTTATGATACCTATGACAGGGAATTAGAGCGCTACGAAGGAAATAACACCAAAATATTTGAAAAGATATTTTATTATGATTCTCTTGTTTCCGCGGCAATCATTGAGAAAAATATTGAAGAAAACAATACTGATATTCTATGGATGTACCCTATCAAACACATGCTTTTCTATTTTAAATTATTCAATCTCAATACGGAAGCCCAATTAAACTTTGTAAGTGGAGTAAAAAGCAGCCTGGCTAAGGAGTTTAATATGTCACCCTTGAAAACCTCTTTTATCAATGCAAAATTTAAAGGTTTCTCCGGAGAAATTGAGAATATTATATCTGAAAAAAATGGTATATTATCAGCGATTCACACTCAATTTTCCAAGGATATCCAGGGAGATTTACCCGCTTTACTTGATCAAAACTCCTATAAGAACCTGGCCAATATTATCCATATGCATATTATCAGGGTGGTACGAAGTGATAACAGGCTTCACGAATATTTAATGTACTGCTTCCTTGAAAAAATTTTAAAAAAACAATTCTTCAGCTTACAAACAAATGCCAATACTTCAACACCTCTGTAAAAACATCTTAGACTACGAGCATAGCCACGTTGGATTAATGAATGGAGCCTGCTCAGAGTTATTATTTATTCACCATTATTTTAATGCTTATCCTGAGCTCTATAATAAAACGGTAGAAAAAAAAATTGACCGGTATAAAGATTTAATCTTCGACCATATAGAAAATGAAAGAATTGATCTTTCCTATGCGGCAGGGTTATCCGGTATTTTATCTTCTGCCTCCTATTTACAGGAATCTCAATGGTGTTCTCTTGATTTTCTGGACATTGAAGATATTGGAGAGATAATGGTAGAAGAAGCTATTGCTCAGTTTCAGAATCATAATTTTGATTTCTTTTATGGTGGAATCGGTATGGTGATGCCTTTCATGAACAAACAGATGGATATCCGAAAACTGGATCCTGGCTTACTGCACACATTAAAAAAAACCATCATTAAAACGAAGACAGATTTATTCTGGCAAAACCCAAAAGATAAGGCAGAAAACATTTCCAATTTTGGAGTTTCTCATGGCTTTCTTCCCAATCTTCTAGTACTGGCCTATATCGCAGATTCGGATTCTGATATTTCTTTTATCAGACAAACCGTATCAGAATTTATGGCCTATGCTTCGATGGAAGATACAGTATCCGTATTCCCTTCAGTAATCGAAACCAATAAAGAAAAGTCAAAATATGCTTCCCGACTGGCCTGGTGCTACGGTGACCTGGGGATATCCTGTGTTCTCTATAAAATTGGCGAGCTCATTCAGGATAAATCTTTACAGGATCAGGCATTACAAATACTGTTAAAAACCACTGTCAGAAAACATGATGATTCCAGTAAAGTAACCGATGCTTCACTTTGTCATGGGAGTGCAGGAATTTCTTCGATATACGATTCATTTTATAACCGCACTCAAAACCCGGCGTTCAGACAGGCCGGAGAATATTGGCATGGGATCACTCATTCTTATTATACTCCTGAAAATAAGGAATGCTGCTTTTTATATAAAGCGGCGGATGAATATGTCTATAACCCGGGATTACTGGAAGGGTTAGCGGGGATAGGGCTGTCTCTTTTGGATAAAAAAGACTGGTCCGGCATCTTATTGATTGAATAAATACACAATAAAATCAAAAATTTGATATTTTTTTCTTAAATAAAAGGAAAAATACATATTTTTATATCCGAAAGTAACAATATTTAACAAATATCAACCATTTAAATACGATACGCAATGTGCCGATATGCCATGACGGTTTACAAAGGTCATTATGCCTGTTTTAACTGTCAGAAAACATTCAAACGCCGCATTTTACACGATGTGGATAGGGATTCTCAGGTTTCAGTAGAAGCCAAATGTCCTGAGTGCGGAAAACTGATGGCCAATATGGGGTTGGATTTTGAATCACCCTCAAAAAATGATCATAAAAGATGGGCGCATATCCGGGATCTGTATACAGTAGGCATCACTTTTCATTCCTGCGGATGTTCCGGTCCGGGATATATTCCTCAGGATCGAAAGGCTATTATCACTTATCTTGAAAAAATCCGCGCAGAATATATGCACTCGCTGGTGTATTGGAGATACCGCATAGAACCGGAAACCAAAAGAGAACGTGAACTGGAATACCAGAAAAACGGGTCTCAGCTATGGACGGTGAACCGGGATGCTTTTAAGAAAACAGTGACTAATCAGGAAGGAATAAATTATTGGATCAATAAAATCAAAGAAGTTGAAGAGCGTCTTGCCCTTATCCAAAATTCAAACAACTGATGGCACTAAAATCCGCCATAGAACCCGATTTAAAAACAGCAGAAACCGATACCCCTGAATTCTCAAATAATTCTGGATTAGTACAGCCCATGTAAATCTTTCCGGTGATGAAGACCTCACAGCCTATCGCCAGCTGGAATCTGAACTACAACAAATCACTCAGAAAAACATCTCACAGCACAGCATGGAATGGTAGAGGAACAATCATCTATATACTCACTAACAGCAAATAACACATTATCTCTATATAATTTCAATCAGAAATTTCATAAGTTTAAAAAAATTTTATACCTTCGCTTTGTGAATTTTAACAACGGAACATATTATTATAGAATTTTTAACTCAGATCTGGGATAGGGATTCTTATGAACATAATTTAAAACCTCGTCCTGGACGGGGTTTTTTTATTTAAAACCAATTTAAAAGATGAAAATAAGTATTATAGGAGCTGGATTAATCGGAGGATCGATAGCATTAAAATTAAAGGAAAAAGGCATCGCCAGCTTTATCTACGGAATTGATAACAATAAACAGCATATTGATGAAGCATTAGAACTGAACATCATTGATGCAGGAGCTGATCTGGAGCAGGGCGTTAAAAACGCAGAGCTGATTATCCTTGCTATTCCTGTGGATTCAGCCCGAAAATTATTGCCGGAGGTTCTGAATCTTATATCAGATCATCAAACCGTAATGGATGCCGGTTCTACAAAAGCAGGAATTGTCAATGCCGTAAAAAATCATCCAAAACGCTCAAGATTTGTGGCTTTCCACCCGATGTGGGGTACTGAAAATAGCGGTCCTAAATCTGCTATTGCCGAAAGTTTCTCAGGAAAAGCGGGGGTTATCTGCAATAAAGAAGAATCTGCAGAAGATGCTTTAACCCTGGTAGAAAAAGTAGTCGATGCACTTGATATGCACATGATCTACATGGATGCAGAAGATCATGATATTCATACTGCCTATATTTCCCATATCTCCCATATTACCTCTTACGCCCTTGCCAATACCGTATTGGAAAAAGAGCGCGAAGAAGAGACTATCTTCCAACTGGCCAGTTCGGGTTTCTCAAGCACGGTACGTCTGGCTAAATCGCATCCCGAAATGTGGGTTCCCATCTTCAGACAGAACAAAGAAAATGTACTGGATGTATTGAACGAACATATTACCCAGCTCAGAAAATTCAAATCCGCATTGGAAAAAGAAAATTATGAATACCTTGAAGAACTGATTACCAATGCCAACAGAATCAGAGGTATATTAAGATAATAATACTTAACCCAGCTTTTTTCCTAAAACTTAGTGTTATTTTAAAATAATAGTTACAATCTTGCCATTCCATAGGAATATTCCAACTGGGATTATAAAAATTGAGATTGGATTCCTGCGGAATGACAAACAGGATGCTGAATAGCACTTTAAAGTAATGTTGTACATCAGGTTATGTCCACTCCATCAAAAATTCTTTGAATTTTCGCCACCCCTCCGAAGGGGAATATCACGTTTTCCCTTGTAATATTTATCGGATATCTATGAAAATCATAGATTTTTATAGACTTAAGTACTTCTTATACGTAAAGCTTGTAACTAAAAATAAGTATTGGTCTTAATATCATTCCATAGTCACCTAAACGGACATCATAAAAATTGAGGTGGATTCGCAATGATAAATTACATGGATAGTTTTTAACCTTCTTACAAACAATTAGGAATTTTCAATTGAAAACAACAACTTCAGGGTGAAAAAACATATATGTTCAATAAAAAATAGTGTTTGACCCCTATTAAGTTCCACTACTGCATAAAAAAATCCTTAGATGTTATGTCTAAGGATTTTTTCGTATTTTTAATTTGTATTCTGTATTAGCATTCAGGAACATTCACTGCAATTGCCAACCCACCTTCTGAGGTTTCCTTAAAACGGTCACTCATAGACTGGGCAGTCTCCCACATGGTCTGAATGACCTCATCCAGGGTTACTTTTGCCTTTGTCGGATCACTTTCCAATGCGATATTAGCGGCTGTAATCGCTTTCATAGCTCCCATTGTATTTCTTTCAATACATGGAATCTGTACAAGTCCTTTAATAGGATCACAGGTTAATCCAAGGTGGTGTTCCATCGCTATTTCAGCAGCCATTAATACCTGCCCTACACTTCCTCCAAGAATTTCCGTAAGCCCCGCAGCAGCCATCGCTGATGATACCCCAATTTCGGCCTGACATCCTCCCATTGCTGCAGAAATGGTTGCATTTTTCTTGAATAATGTTCCTATTTCTCCGGCTACAAGCAGGAATCTTACAATATCATCCTCGCTTGTAAATGGTGTAAACGCCTGTGCATACATTAACACTGCGGGAATCACTCCACTCGCTCCGTTGGTAGGTGCTGTAATGATTCTTCCAAAGCTCGCATTTTCTTCATTTACCGCCAGTGCAAAACAAGCAATCCATTTATTGATATTGGTGAAATTTTCTTCGGCATCAACAACCTGCTGAAACCATTCATCTTTATTTTTATAAATTTCGTCACCTAGTAGTTTTCTATTGATTCCCGCTGCTCTTCGGGAAACATTCAACCCACCGGGAAGAATTCCTTCTTTATTCACTCCTTTGTAGATACATTCTTTAATCTGGCTCCAGATATATAAAGCTTCCTGTCTTGTTTCTTCCTGTGGCCTCCAGCTTTCTTCATTGATTAAAATTAAATCTGAAATTTTGTTGAACCCCAGCTTCTGGCAGTATTTTGCAATATCTGCAGCTTTATGACAAGGATACAATGTACGTACGCATTGTTTTTCTATCGAGTTTTTTTCCTGGCTGGCAATAAAACCTCCGCCTACAGAATAGAAATCCTGAACAAGCTCGGTTCCATCTTCAAAAACAGCCCTAAAGATCATTCCATTCGGGTGAAAATCAAGTGATTTCTGCATATTTAAAACCAAATGATACCCGTAAACAAAGGGAATTTCTTTTTCACCACCAAGATTAATAGTCTGGTTTTTCTTTATTCTTTCTATCTTTTCATCAATTTTTGAAGTATTGATGGTCTTAAAATCTTCACCGTTCAATCCAAGCATTCCGGCGATATCCGTTCCGTGTCCAATTCCGGTTTTGGCCAAAGAGCCAAAGAATTCAAGAAAAACTTCTTTTACCTCCGCGATGGATCTTTCCCTTTTTATAATTCTGATAAATGCAGCCGCTGCATTCCAAGGTCCCATCGTATGTGAACTGGATGGACCTATTCCTACTTTAATAATCTCAAAAACCGATATTGATTCCATAAATGGCTCTTCATTTTGCTTATACAAAGATACATGATAAATCTAATAAACAGCATAGCAGAACCTGGTATTAATAACTATTCATACCCATTAGAAATAAGATTTCACAATTATATTTTTTAAATTAGCAATGAACAATAATTCTTTCTGTAACCTTATTAAATTCACCCTGTATATTTTCATCATTCTAAATGGAAACACTAATTAAAAATATTTCGCAACATATCAAATTGAGTCCGGAGGAAATTTCGGTTTTCAAAAACTTCTGGACAGAAAAAACATTGGAAAAAGGTGAATTTCTTTTAAGAAATGGAGATACATGCCGCTATGACAATTATGTTGTATCCGGTACTTTAAAAGCCTTCTGTATTAATCCTGAAAATGGCAATGAAGAAATTCTTTTTTTAGCAATTGATAATTGGTGGGCAACAGATACCTACAGCTTTTCCAGACAAAAAGCCTCTATTTATAATATACAGGCGATAGAGAAAACAAAGCTGCTACAGATCAGCCATAGCTCTTTTCAAAAACTGTTAGAGCAGATCCCTTCACTGGAAAGATATTTTAGAATTATTTTAGAGGGGTACCTCGGAACTCTGGAGAAAAGAATTGTATTTAATAATATGTATAAGGCTGAACAGAAATATCTTTACTTCCTGGAGTCCTATCCTGATATAGCCGCCAAAGTTCCGCAGTATTTAATAGCTTCTTATTTAGGAGTCTCAGCAGAGTTTATCAGCAGAATTAGAAAAAAAAATAAATCCTCTTGAACTAGATCAATTTTTCCGGACTTAATAATCAAGAATTTTGAGGTATAGAATTTACCATTATGAAAGTATTGATTATTAACGCCAGTGTAAGAGACAAAAGATCTTACAGCCGAAGACTAACCGACCTGTTTGTTGAAAACTGGAAAACCAAACACCCCCATGCTGTATTTACTTACAGAGAAACCGGAATTGGCCATATCCCCAATATTAATGAATCCTGGATTGCAGGAGCATTTAAAAAGCCTTCAGACAGAACAGAGGAAAGCCAAAAAGAATTACAACTGAGTGATGAGCTTATAAAGGAGCTCAAAGAAAATGACATCTATGTGATTGGCACTCCCATGTACAACTGGTCTATTCCATCCGGTTTAAAAGCCTATATAGATCAGGTAATGCGAATCAATGAAACCTGGAAGTTCAGGTCAGGTTCTCCAGACGGTGATTATGTAGGGCTGCTGGAAAATAAAAAAGTATTTATACTCTCAAGCAGGGGAGACACGGGCTATGGAGAAAATGAAAAGAATGGCCATATGAATTTCCAGACCACCTATTTAAAACATATTTTAGGAATAATGGGAATAAAAGATGTCACCGTTTTCTCGTTAGATAATGAAGAATTTGGTGGTGAAATATTTGAGGAATCAAAAAAAATAATCTTTAAGGCTATTGCCTCCATTGCATAAAATCTTAAAGCAATATTTTGAAATTTCAGCTTAAAACAGGGTATTTCGGAAGCCTCCGTGTTATACCCTGATTATTTCTGTTACTAATTGAGACTTTCATCATGCTGGGAAAGATCAAGCCCCATATTTTCAGACTCTTCAGAAACCCGTAGCGTAATAATGGAATCTGTAATTTTATATAAAAGCAATGATCCGAAAAATGTAAATGCAGAAACCAAAACCAAAGCCGCCATATGATGAAGAAATACACTTACTCCACCATGAAGAAGACTTGCATTTTCACCATGAGCGAAAACAGCTGTTAAAACCATTCCCATAATTCCTCCTACCCCATGGCAGGCAAAAACATCCAATGTATCATCTACCTTTTTCAAAGCTTTCCAGTTGACCATCACATTAGAAACGATGGCTGAAATAAATCCTATAAAAAGACTTTCCTGAATACTGACAAAACCACATCCGGGAGTAATTGCCACCAATCCTACTACTGCTCCAATACAAGCTCCCAATGCGGAAATACTTCGCCCATTGATTCTATCAAAAAATATCCAGGTCATCATGGCAGAGGCAGAAGCAATGGTAGTTGTTCCAAAGGCTGTAGCTGCAGAGGCAGAAGCACTCAATGCCGATCCTGCATTAAATCCGAACCAACCAAACCACAGCATTCCCGTTCCCAAAAGGACATAGGGAATATTGGACGGCTCATGGTGCGGATTTTTTCTCCGTCCCAAAACTAAAGCTCCTGCAAGGGCAGCAAATCCGGCACTCATATGTACTACCGTACCTCCGGCAAAGTCTTTCACTCCAAAATATTTGTTCAGAAGCCCGTCAGGATGCCATACCATGTGACAGAGTGGCGTATAGATAAAAATACAGAAAAGGACTATAAATAAAAGGTAAGAAATAAAACGAACCCTTTCAGCAAAAGATCCTGTAATGATAGCAGGAGTAATAACAGCGAACTTCATCTGAAACAGTGCAAAAAGCACAAAAGGAATGGTAGAAGCCATCATTTTGTGTGGTAAGGCTCCCACTCCGTTAAAAAACATATAGCTTAAAGGATTTCCAATAATCCCGTAATGCTTTCCATTCATACTGAATCCTAAAGATTCACCAAAAGATAAAGAAAATCCTACCACCACCCATAAAATAGAAATAACCCCCAACGCAATAAAACTCTGCAGCATCGTGGAGATCACGTTTTTCTTTCCCACCATTCCGCCATAAAAAAAAGAAAGGCCGGGAGTCATCAACAGTACCAGCCCAGCAGCAGCGAGAATCCAGGCAACATCTGCCCCTACAATTTTATCTTCACTCAGAAATGCCCCGGTATCTGAAACATCGGCAGCAGGATTCCAAAACAATCCTCCGAATGCAACAATAGCAATTACCGAAAATGAAACAATCCATTTTAATCCTAATTTCATAAAATTTATATTTAACCCCATCAAATTTAAATATAAATTTAATAAAAACATATTTTAAATTACAATACCCCCATAAAAAAAGTATTTATGAAATAACATTGATCATTTTTTCAGAAAACACCTTAGCCAGTATTTTCGAAACTTCTTTATGTTTGGTAACCGGAAAAAGATGTGAACCGCCTTTAATCACATAATCCGGTTTTGAATACCGTATTGGGAAAACAATATCTTTATCTCCTAATATCTGAATAACATTAGGATTTTCTTCAAACTTCCATTCGGAAACTTTTTCTACAGACCATTTTAAATAATAAGGATCCCGCACTTTGAAATATTCCAGGATTTTAGGATTTCTGGGATCAAAAAGCTTTCTTACCACAGAATACACCTGAGCTGCTCTATTATTAAACAACCCTACGGGAAGGATTCTTGGGATCTTGGTTACCTCACCGGTCTTTATGAACTTGGATTTCTCTTTATCTGATTTTATACTTCCCAGGATCACTACTTTTTCAGCCGGCTTCAGCTGATTAATCTCCTGTACAATAATTCCTCCAAAAGAATAGCCTAACAAACAGAACGGTTCCGAATCATCCACCTTCTCAGCCATTCTTTTTACATAGTCATCAAAAGGTTCATTACTTTCAGGAATAAGCCAATCTATAAAGACCGGTTCATAGTTTGGAGGGAACTCCAATCTTTCAAGTACCTTAAAGTCTGCTCCAAGACCGCTTACAACATAAATTTTCATAGGACTAATTTATAAAAAAACAGGAAAATAAATGGCAGATTAATAAGGAAAAGCTAAAGATATTGCTGTTGAATTTAAACTGCAAAAGCTTTAAACATTCAAGCTGTTATAAGACTTAAGTTTTATGTAAAAAGGAAACATATTTTTTTTAATCTTCTATTTCACAAGTATTACAATTGAAGAAGGAAGTTAAAACGATCTATACAGTTTGTCACTCCGTAGGAATCTAAACAGTGTTATTAAAAAAGAGTAGATTAGAAGTGTAGGTTGGAATAAACGCAAAGACGCAAGAAGATTGAATAACTAAGCGTTTTTAAGGCGCAAGGATTTTATCTGCGATAAAATTGTTCCAGAGGTATTTGAATATTTTCAGCTTCCTTTTGCTGTTGCATTGTAGGATGTGTTTTCTATAAGGGAGAGTACAGAATTTTTTGACTAGCGCTCTCTTTGTCATTCCTTAGGAATCTAAGCACAGATTTATTTTTCCAGGCTTGGATTCCTAAGGAATGACAAATTTTGTGTTACAATTTCAAAAAAATTTTAAAATAATACTCCAGTTTTTTAGTGATGAGCTCATTGCGTAAGAAGTATACCATAGTTTTTAGAGATCTAATATATTTATGAATATTAAAATTAGAGAGCAAAATATCCTCTTCTCCAACACATATCCATTCAACAGATTTGACAGAATGTTCTCAACACTAACTGTACAATATATTCCATAAAAAAAGAGCAATCCATCAACTGAACTGCTCTTTTTTATCAATATTATATTTAATCTTATTTCTTTTTCTTTACCGGAATTCTGTTTTCGTTATCCAACTGTTCTGTAGAAACTCTGAACTGGATATCCATTTCATTCTTGATGAAATAGTCTTTCAGTGAAGACTGGTAGAATACCTTAAAGTCTCTTCTGTTTAATGAAAACTTAGCAGACTCAATGACTACGGTAAACTGGGTAACATATACATTTGCAGGAAAAGTGATGGTTTTTCTCACTCCTTTAATGGTAACATCTCCATACACTGTAGAATTGTATTCGCTGTTGGCTAATGGAATAATCTTAGTCAAATGGAATTTAGCTACCGGAAATTTTTTCACTTCAAAGAAGTTTGAACTTTTAAGGTCATCTGTAAGCTTGATCTGGTCCTCATCGGAAACATCTCCGGCCATCATACTTCTCATATCTATTACAAATTCTCCGTCTACCAAAACAGTATGGTCAAAGTTAAATTTCCCGCTTTTCAGTTTCACTGTTCCTGAATGGGAAGAGGCTTCAGTTTTTACAACCTTATATCCCCACCATCTGATCTCTGATGAAGTCACTTTTGAAACTTTATCAAATTTCTTTTGGGCAGAAACAAATGATATGCCTACACACACCATAGCAAACAATAGTAATCTTTTCATTCTTTTTTATTTACAATTCAACAAAAATAAAAAAAAGTGTAGAACTTCTACACTTTTAACAATATTTTTTTGATTAATTTATTGAGCAGTAACCTTAACCTGCATATCGATATCATCTTTCACAAAAACATCCTGCATTGTAGATTTGTAAGCTACATCAAATTTCTGTCTGTCGAAAGAGAATTTGTTTGATACTAAACTCACCACTCCTTTGCTGTAAGAGATCTTTGCAGGGAAGGTAACCGGGTTTGTTTTTCCTTTTACCGTAAGATTTCCTGTTACCAGAGAACTGTAGATTTTATCGCTGTTTTTCTTAATGCCCGTAATTTTGAAGCTGGCAGTAGGAAATTTTTCAACCTCAAAGAAGTCACCGTTCTTAAGGTGCCCGTTTAGCTTTTGCTGGTATTCTCCTGAAAGGTCAGTTGCATTGATGGAAGTCATATCTAAAACGAAGCTTCCTCCTACCAGTTGATTTCCTTTCATCACCATATCTCCGGACTTTACTTTTACAGTACCGTCGTGAGAACTGGCCTCAGATTTTGCAACTTTATATCCCCACCAGTGAATATCAGACGCTACTACTTTTTTTGACTGTCCGAAAGCTAACCCACCGGCTAAAACTGCTAATAAAAATATTTTTTTCATTGAATAAAAGTATTTACTTATTTAATAACACAAAGATAGCTATCTCGTTTAATAGATAGCGTTGATGTAAATCAAGAAATATGATTATTTTTATGAATAATATCATCCTATAAAAAAACTCCGAATTTCTTCGGAGTCTTTTATTTATTCTTGGTAATAAGCGGTATAAAGTGCTACCCCTTTTAATGCTGTATGGTTTTGCTTGACCAGGTAAATAGGAATATTTTTCAACATTCCTTCCATTTTATCACTGATCTTGAATTTTTCGTAGAATTTATCCTTATCAATATATTCTCTAACCATCTGGGGAATATCTCCAGAGATCAGTAGTCCTCCTGTCGCCTTCACCTTTAATGTAAGGTTATTAGCCTCTCTTGCCAAAAACTCAATGAAAGTATCTAAAGCGATTCTACAGATCAGTACATTATCTTCTACTGCAGCTTTATAAAGTTCTTCAGCAAAATTACCTCCTGAAAGGCGTTCGCTTAACCATTCCGGTTCCGGATGTCTTTTTACGTCTCTTAGGAATCTGTAGATATTAAATAATCCTGATTTGGATAATACATTTTCCCAGCTTACAATTCCATAGATATTGTTTAAGAATTGGTAAAACTCAACTTCTACGTTGGTTCTCGGTGAAAATTCAGAATGTCCTCCTTCTGTAGCAAAAGGTCTTAGATATTTTCCGTCAAAGAAATATCCAGCTTCCCCTAACCCGTTTCCAGGGGCAAGAATGGCAACATTCCCTTTTTCAAGATGTCCGCTTGTATAGATGGCTTCCAGGTCGTCATCCTCAAGAAGACCCATTCCGTAAGCGGAAGCTTCCAGGTCATTCAGCATATCTGCTTTTTCAAACCCGAAATCTCTTTTATATTCTTCAATATCTAAATTCCAGCCTAATCTTGCCGGGCTGCTTTTTCCGTCAAGTACAGGACCTGGCACGGCCACTCCCAGACGTTTTACATTTTCCAGCTGATTATCCTGAATAAACTTCTTTAAAATATCAGTAAAAGAAGCATATTCTTTTGTGGAATACGTTTGTTGAATTTTTATCTCAAGACCTCCATTACTGGACACAAAATAGCCTAAGATCGTCATGTCTTCACGGAGACTTGCTCCAATGATAGAAACATTATCATTATTACTGTTCTCTACTCCTGGTAAATAAAGTGGAAATTTTGGATTCAGAATCATAACCTCAAATTTTACCAAATATAATAATTGTTTTTGTAAATCCTGCAGACAAGAAAAAAACCTTTTCACAAAAGTGAAAAGGTTTGGCTAATAATTGTTTATATTAAATCTAACTACTTTCCTAATGGAATATTATACCCGAAGCCTACTCCGATGTTTCCCACATTATAGTCCTGACCTGGTAAATCTCCTTTAGTTCCTACAAAAACCTTCTGGTATTGTACAAAGAAGTTCCAGTCTCTGTTGTGATATCCGATCTCCGGCTTAAGGTAAAAACCTCCGCTTGCTCTCTCTACATTTGTATTGGAAGCTACCATTTTGTCTCCAACTAAGAATCCATATCCTAAATCAGCTCCAAAATAGAAACCTGTTTGTTTTGGATAAATTCTAATTAAAGCAGCTACAGGAACTACTCCTACATCATTATTTTTATATCCGTTATTTTCTTTTCCGAAATAATGGCTATATCCTGATGCAATACCTAATCCAAAACCAGGAGTAATAAGGTTCTGGTAAGCTACATCTACTCCAACAGCAGCCGAAAGGTTATCTGAAGGAACTGCTAAACCAACATTTGCGCCCACCTTGATCATATTATTCATTTGTGAACTCTGTGCGCTTGCTATTCCTGCTGTTAAAATTCCAGCCAGTAATATTGCCTGTTTAAACATTTTCATAACTCTAATTTTTAAATTTTACTAAGCAAGTAAGATGTAAAAATCATGCCAAGCACAGCTTTACCTGTTACTTTAACACATTTAAAAATCATAAAATAATGATTATCAACGCATTATTTTTAACAAAATTTAAATGTTTGTTTAACAAAATTTACCAAAAATAATCTTAAAAGGTGAATTAAGGAATAAAATTCAGAAAAACTTCTGGTTTCCAGTCATCTTACAATATTAACAATCTTTAACCCGTTATTATTTTAACCTTATCTCTTCAGAAACATCAAAAAACAAATATCCTCCAATGGCTGATTCATTATTAAAAAATAAACATCTTTTATGGCGTGCGGGTTTCGGTATCGGAATCAGTCAAATCGACGATCTGAGGAATAAAAGCAGTAAAACGTTGATTAATGAACTATTTGCAGAGGATAATTTCACTGAAATCACCTATGACACTCCCGATATTGATCCTGTGGCAGATTATATGGGCAATACAGCTCCTGCAGAAAAGAAAAAACAGATGCAGAAAATCAACAGGGAGCAGAATAATGAACTGAATCTTCATTTTCTGGATAAAATGGTGAACAGCAAAGAACAGATGAGAGAAAAAATGGCCTTTTTCTGGCATGGTCATTTTGCTTCCAGAGTTGTGAATCCAAGGTTTAACAAACAGCTTTTAAATACCATACGAAAACATGCATTGGGTAATTTTAAAGACCTTCTTTTTGAAGTAAGCAAGGCTCCGGCCATGCTGAACTTTCTCAATAATCAACAAAACAAAAAGGACCATCCCAACGAAAATTTTGCCCGGGAAGTTATGGAGCTGTTTACCATGGGAAGAGGAAATTATACTGAAAAAGATGTAAGGGAGGGCGCCAGAGCCTTTACCGGATGGGGATATGATAAAGAGGGGAATTTTAAAGAAAGGAAGAACTTTCACGATGCGGAAACAAAAACCTTTTTAGGAAAGACCGGTAATTTCAGTGGAGATGATGCCTTACATATTATTTTGGAACAGAAAGCGACCTCCAGATTTATCACAACCAAAATTTATAAATTTTTTGTTAATGAAAAAATAGATACCGATAAGATAGACCAACTAAGCAACAGCTTCTATAATTCCGGATATAATATCAAAAAGCTCATGACGGAGATATTTTCAAGCTCATGGTTTTATGAGCAGAGTAATATAGGAAACAGGATAAAATCACCTATTGAACTGATGGC
Source organism: Chryseobacterium sp. WG23 (assembly GCF_024586575.1). NCBI lineage: Bacteria > Pseudomonadati > Bacteroidota > Flavobacteriia > Flavobacteriales > Weeksellaceae > Chryseobacterium > Chryseobacterium sp. WG23. The sequence continues at coordinate 132,095 of NZ_JALCZE010000006.1, read as the reverse complement.
AGGAATTATGCGGCTGCTTCCCATGCATATCCAAAACCCGGAAAACCTCATCGTTTATCAGAAATTACTGGGACAAATGCTGCTTTATCCTCCCAATGTTGCGGGATGGCCTAACGGAAAGGCATGGATCGACAGTTCAACATTAATGCTGAGACTTCAGGTTCCACAGATCTGGTCAGGCTTAAGGCCTTTGGAATACAGCCCGCGTCAGGACGATGATATCGATATGGGGATAAAATCCCGGGAAACTGCTTTAAACAAGTCTTTTAAAAATCAGAATATCACCATAGACTGGGAGCGGGTAGAAAAAATTTTTGCCCGGAAAAACTGTGAAGACTATCTGATTCAAAATATTCAAAGCCTGGATATGAACTCAGTCAGAAATTTCTCTGATAAGAGCGTAAAAATGACAGTCATCAACCTTATGTCTACTCCTGAATATCAGTTAATGTAGTTTTTTAAGACAGCTGGTTGCAGATTTCAGGTAATAGTTCCCACGGCCATTGATACTACCTGTAACTTATTGCCGCACAATTAAATTCAAAAGTTATGTTAATCAAAAGAAGAGAATTCTTAAAAATAAGTTCATTAGCCTCAGCTTCCCTGCTGATGCCCAGCTTTCTAAAGTCTATGGCTTTGGATAATGCCCTGAACCCTCATCAGAACATCCTGATCGTACTTCAGCTGACAGGTGGTAATGATGGCTTAAACACCATTATTCCTGTAAAAAATGATATTTATTTCCGGGAAAGAAAAACGCTTGCTATTCAGGATTCTTTATCTCTGACTGATGAAGCCGGAATCAATCCTTCCCTCTCTTATTTTAAAGAACTCTTTGACAATGGTGAACTTTCCATCATGAACAATGTAGGCTATCCCAATTCTGACAAATCCCATTTCCGGAGTATGGATATCTGGCAATCTGCCAGCAGGAGTGATGAATTCCTGGAAACAGGATGGCTGGGTCGTTTTTTAGATGAAGAATGCTACCGTTGTGAACATCCCACCCAGGCGTTGGAAGTAGATGATATGTTAAGTCTTGCTCTTAAAGGTGATCATAATAAAGCATTTGCCTTTAAAGATCCTAAAAGGCTTTATCAGACCAGCCAGGAAAAGTATTTTAAGTCTCTTTATGACCATCATCATGAAGACGAAACTGTATCTTACCTTTATCAGACACTTGGTTCTACTATCAATAATGCGGATTATATTTTTGAAAAAAGCAAAGCAAAAAAAACCGAGCAGATTTATCCGAATTCCCAGCTGGGAAAGGACTTTAAAACAGTCTCTTCTTTGATCAAATCTGACATTAACACTCAGGTTTATTATCTTTCAATCGGAAGCTTTGATACCCATGTTAATCAGAATGAAAGACAGAAAAAATTATTCAGTGATATCAATGAGGCTGTACAGTCTTTTGTTGCGGACATGAAAAGCAACGGGTTATTCAACAATATCTTACTTATGACATTTTCAGAATTTGGCCGCCGTGTTGCCCAGAACGCCAGTAACGGAACGGATCACGGAACCGCCAATCAGATGTTTTTCATCAGTGGAAGCTTAAAAAAGAAAGGACTGCTGAATGCTCTTCCCAATCTGCAGAACCTAAATGAGGGTGACCTTATCTATACGGAAGATTTCAGAAAGGTATATGCCACTATTCTGAAGAACTGGCTTCATGCAGACTCTTCCAAAGTGCTGGGCTGGAAAAACGGAGTCTATGATTTTATATAGGTAATTGATTATTGATAAAGCTTTGAAAGCCCGGATACCATATTTTGAATTACTAGAGCATGTATAAGTAATAACCAGACCGAGAAGATTCTCATTTTATTTGAAGAAATCTTCTATTTTCACAACTATTACAATTATAATTCTTTGAGTTTTTTGTTGGGGTGGTTAGGAATACCCAGTAAAAAAGAGACTGCACGTTATACGGCAGTCTCTTTTCAACAATTTTAAATTCTAACTACTTTTTTTTATGCAGTAATCTGCTTTGGTTCTTTCTCTTTCTGATCATCTTTTTTATCAAGTTTCTCAGATATTTTTTTAACGATATATTCTATCACTATAGGTGCTATAATTGCAATTAATGCTTTAAATATTCTTGATTTCATAATGTGATGTTCTTTTTAAATCAATGCAATTTCCAAGCCAAGATAAAAATCTAACTGATGATTTTAGCTGAATTGATAAGTTTCTGCTAGCTTAGCCATTGTATTGATATAAAAAATGACCACTCCATCGTTTTGTAACATACTGAAAATCACAATTTATTTAGTTTTCATCAGCAACAAAGTTTTGATAATTTTCACTGGCTATCCTGAATTTTTCCTCCATTCTTAGTCTCAGTTTTTTAGGTTTATGAACCATCAGGGAGTCTCCAAATCCCAGTAACAACCTTTCCAGCTCAAAATTAATCTGGACACAGATTTTAAACAGAGTTCCCTCCTGATCTTCGCTGATCACTTCCTGACTTTTATGCAGAGGCTTTGTTTTTACGTAGGGTGCATTACCGGAATCTACCCAGAAAACAACAGTTCTGGGAGCAATTGAATCTGAGACCGTAACGCCTACAATATCCTTAAAATATTCATCACCATCAAGATCCTTATCAATATACAGAAGGGTATCATCTGTTTCGATACTTTCCATTCTGTCCAGTGCCAGATTATACATTTTCTGTTTGTAAAGGCAAATCAGAAACCAACGGTTGTTAAATTCTTTCAGCAACTGCGGATGAACAGTATATAGATTGGATTCTCTTGCCGTAAAACTTTTATAGAGAATTTTCAACACCTTTTTACCTACAATACTTTCATAGAGAATATCTATATGTTCCAATCCTTTCAGCTGTTCATTTTTATCCAGATGGATGACGGACTTCTGACTGGTTGAGTGAATAGAATCTTCCAGCTTCTGGATGACCCCGTTCATTTCTTTGAACATAGAAAAATCTTTGAACTGCTTTAGGATCTGAACGGCATTATTCATTGCTTTGAGATCGCTTTCGTTTACTGAAATATTATGAATGCTGTACTCAGGATCGCTGTAACGGTAATATTTTCTTTCATAGACTTCAATGGGAGCTTCATACCCGAATTTCTCACTGCGCATATTTTGCAGATCGAGCTGCACCGTTCGTTTGCTTACATAGGATTCTTTGCCTTCGAATTCAAATAACGCTTCGGAACATTCATCAATAAGATCTTCCAAAGTATATTTCCTGTATTTGTTTTTAAGACACTTATCTAATGTTTTATAACGGATTAAAGCATTTTTATTAGATGACATACATATTGTGTTTATTGGAATAAAAGGCAAATCCGCTGATTTGTAAATTTGCCTTTTCGCCGTTTCATTAAAATTATTTCTCTTTCAACGCGTCTCCGTCAAAAGTAATGCCCTCCCAGCCAAATTTCATAAAATTTCTGATATTCTGGTGATCAGTACCATTAGGTTTTTTCAAAACATCTTCCCTGTAAAATTCTCCAAAAAGAAGAAGGGTCTGTTCTTTGGTCAGCCCATGATATAAAGCAAAGCTGAAGACTTTACAAGATCCGTTATTCTGTCCGGCCTGATTAGTGGTATCACCATTTTTAAAAGCTGTAGGGGTGAAATCATATTTTCCGTCAATATATTCAATAACATCACTGAACTGAATGGTTTCCGGGAAATGCTCTAATTGTTCTAGTAGTTCCATAGTATTAATCATTTTTAATTATAATCCGTTGGCAAATCTGTTTTATTTCCAGATTCGCCTTTAATTTTTGTAAAAATAATTAAAAAAAAACAATCTACGCAAAACTATTGCGCAATAATGATATTACTTTGCATTATCAAAATGAGAAAACAAATGGAATTTAATGGAAATCACTTAATCGAATTAGGATATAGACCCGCTAAATGGTTCAAAGATGCTATTACTTATATCAACGAAAATAATCTGGATGAGGTTCAGATTAATGAATACCTGGAACAGTTCAGACAACCGGAAATTATACCGCTTCATGAAACGGCAAAAGATTTTATCATCAATATCAGAGCAGAACATGAAAGTGAAAATGATAATGTGGAAAAAGTAATCAATACGATGAAAGTTTTGATGAAAACTCCAACATTGATTAATGGTGCTTTAATGCCTGATGCCTGTCCTACAGGACCTGAAGGCCAGATTCCGGTAGGAGGTGTGGTGGTTGCTAAAAATGCCATTCATCCGGGATTCCATAGTGCTGATATCTGTTGTTCTGTTATGCTGACGGACTTTGGTAAAACAAATCCTAAAGAGGTTTTGGATGCAGCACATTCTATCACACACTTCGGATATGGAGGAAGACCGAGAGGGGAACAGATGCCAATGTCTCAGGAATTGATGGATGCTTTCAGAGAAAATGAATTCTTAAATGATGAAAAACTGATCAGCATTGCCCGTTCTCATATGGGAACTCAGGGAGACGGAAATCATTTTCTGTTTGTAGGAATCTCCAAAAATACAGGAAATACCATGTTGGTGACTCATCATGGTTCCAGAGCTCCGGGAGCTGCTTTATATGATAAAGGGATGAAGGTAGCCAACCGTTTCAGACAGGACATTTCTCCTGAAACATTAAGAGAAAATGCCTGGATTCCGTACGATACTGAAGAAGGAAAATCCTACTGGGAAGCCCTTCAGCTGATAAGACAATGGACAAAGGAAAACCATACTTCTATTCATGACGCAGTGCTGAATAAACTGGAGATCGAAAAAGAGAACAGATATTGGAATGAGCATAATTTTGTATTCAGAGATGGTGATTTATTTTACCATGCTAAAGGAGCTACTCCACTGGATGACAAATTTATGCCTGATATCACAGGACCAAGATTGATTCCTTTAAATATGGCTGAACCGGTATTAATCGTTCAGGGAAGAACAACGGAAAGAAACTTAGGTTTTGCCCCTCACGGAGCGGGAAGAAACTTCAGCAGAAGCCAGCATAAAAGATCTATGGCTCATAAAACAACCGAGGAAATCTTCAATGAGGAAACACAAGGATTGGATATCCGTTTCTATTCCAATGAGATTGATATCTCCGAGTTGCCAAGTGCTTATAAAAGTGCTAAAAACGTAAGAGCACAGATTGAAGAATATGGCCTTTGTGAGGTCCTTGATGAAGTGATGCCTTACGGATGTATCATGGCTGGTGATGTTCAGAAAAACGCGCCATGGAAGAAAAAGAAAAAGTATAGAAAAGCTTAATCCGTTACTTTAATGTTTAATCCTTAAGGCTTTCAAACCTTATAGGTTTTAAAAACCTATAAGGTTTAAATAATAATAGACGGGCAGCGGCTCCGCTGACAGAGCGATAATAATTTCCCGGAGTTGGTACATAAAGTTACTCAGCTTGTGGATCACAGATTTGATTTTTGTCTGTCTGGCAGAAAGATAGAATATATAATAAAAAAAAATTAAGGCAAAGGGAGTTCCTATATACATTACCAGGTTTTACTCCCCGCCTTTTTCAAAATTATAGGTAAAAGGAGTTCCTATATCATTTTTCTTAAAAAAAATTACTCCTCACTTATTAATTTTTATATCATGAAAACACTTCAGTTATTCAATGCCGTACTGGCTCAGAAATCTGATCACAACCCTTTTGTTTCCAATGACGGTTTTGTGATTGAACCTGGTGCACTTTGGGCTAAAAAACAGATTATTGCCTATTATTCAAAGGAAAAATTAAGCGGTAATGATGTTAATAAAACCTTCCATACATCCTGGAAGAAAATAAAGAACAGTACAAGACTGGAACTTTTAATGGATCAGATCAGGCATTATATTTCTACCTACGGAAGTGATTTCCAAGAGGAAATTTATATCCCTGATGAAGTATTGAATGTTCCCGAAATGAAGCTTACTTTCAAAGTAATTAAAGCTTATTCTCCAGATGAAATGACAGAAAAATGTTTATCATTACTGAGATCTGGTATTGCTTTAAAGGAAGAAACTATTAATGATCTGTTATTTATTTTGACAGAAGAACTGAACTATGAATTCACCGGAAAGGAAAACATCAGAAATAAGGAAGCTATTGTCAAAATTGCGGATCTTTACAAGGTTTATCCCGAGAATGCTGTAGAATTTTTCAGGTATGTTATTTTTAAAACAACAGCTACCAGTCTTCTGATCAAAAATGATGAGCTGATTGAGAATATCAAGCTAAGTAAATTTGACCCATCCGATTTGTTTGAAACCTTCGGATTGGAAAAACTTGCAGAGATTTTTAACAGGTTTAAACCTTTATTTTTAGCTTATAAAAATAAAAATAAGTCTACGACAGCAGCTGTTAATAAAATTTCCAAGTTGTCAAAGACTTACCATAAGCCTTTAATTTCTAACCCATTGAATGATGCTACAAACACATTACTGGAAGAAAATGATATGCATTGGCTGGATAATGCAACACCTTTTGCCTTATTCAAAGCTTTATCTGCCTGCTACCAGAGAATGTATGGCCAGGATACTTTTGTCTACAGAATCAGAAACGGAAAGTCCTGGGTAAAAACAGGAAAAAACAGCATTGCAAGTGAATTGAATTATGAATTTATATTAAGTTACTTACAGTCAAAATTTGATCTATCCGGAAAGAAGTTTTATTTCCCTGAAAATGTGGAATTCGGGCTTCCTACTTCTGAAAAAATGTATGTAGGGAATATTCCCACGGGAACGAGGTTTTCCGGTGAAAAGCTTGCGGTAGGAATCTACTGGGAAAATGCCTGGGGTGCTTATGATCTTGACCTTTCCGGATTGAATATAGCGGGAAAAACAGGATGGAATGCCGCCTATAATCAAGGGGATGGAAATCTGATGTATTCTGGAGATATGACCTCTGCACCCCAGGGTGCCGTTGAATATCTTTACGCCAACAGAGGTCTGAACACGCCTACATTAATCATGAACAATGTGTATTCCGGAAATGCGGAATGTGATTATAAAATTGTGATTGGAAAAGGAGATACGATCTCAAGAGATTATATGATGGATCCCAACAAAGTATTTGCTGAAGCTAAATGTAAGTCGGTTCAGAGACAGACTATTCTGGGAATGCTTCTTCCAAAAGGAGAAAAACAATGTTTTGTACTTCTGAATTTTGGAGCGGGTCATTCTCATGTTTCAGGAAATTCTGAGATTGCTGTACTGGCAACGGATGCACTTTATCAGCAATGGTATGAACCAATGTCTTTCAATGGGCTTGTAAAAGAGCTGGGAGCAACAGCTACTGCTGAAAAGTCAGAAGCAGATTTTGATTTTTCATTGGAAATTCTGGAAAAAGATAGCTTTACAAAAATCTTTAAATAAATAATATAGCCATTTGAGTAAGACCGAATGGCTTTTTTGTTGGGTAATGCAAAGGACAAGAGCTTATTTTCTATACAGTTTACCTGGGATTATGACTGGTTGTTAAACATTTATCTTTTTAATGGAAAAGTAGCCGTCATCCTTCTGAATAATCACTTTCTTCCCGTAGTCAATCCGGATACTGAACATATTCTCTAGGGGAAACTGTAAAACCGACTGAAGAATAAGACGGATTACACCGGCATGCGCAACAACCAAGACTTTAATTACATTTTGTTCCGCAATCAGCTCTTTCCAGAAGCTAAGTACGCGGTCTTGCATTTCAAGAAGATTTTCTCCACCGGTAGCTTTTACATTAATAAAATCCTGATACCAGGGGTTAATTTCTTTCTCAGGAATATCCGTCCATTTTTCCATTTCCCAGCTTCCGAAATTCATTTCGCGAAGTCTTTCATCGATTGTATAATCAAACCCAAAATAATCAGCCAAAAGACGGCAACGCTGTGACGGGCTTGAAATAACAAGATCGAAATCATGATCCATATTCAGCCTTTTAAAATCTTCAGGATAATCTTTTCTTAAAGGCATTTCGGTAAATCCATAACACAGGTTTTCCGGATTTTCCACTGCCGTATGTCTGATCAGATGAATTTCCATGCTATAATTGTTCCTAAGTAAAATAAAACCTCACTTACCTGCTGTACGGAACCCAAACAGTCTCCGGTATATCCTCCGATATGCTTTTTAAAATACCATCCCATACAGATTTTACCGGCATAAGCCAATGCAAAAGCCAGTATCAAACGCCCATCCGGAATGAAAGCAAAAGAAATTAAAACACTGATTAAACCTACTAATAAGGCTATTCCGTCTAAAGGTTTATTAGCTAACGGTTTTGACTTACTGACATCAATATCCGTAACGTATTGGTGAGTATAGATCATCGTACCTGAAATAAAACGGCTTGATGAGTGTGCTAAAATGACAATACCCAACGTTTTAAGAAGATCAATACTTCCTAAAGCCTGAATACTGAGAAACTTCAAAGCAAACAGCAGAATAATTCCAATAGTTCCATATGCTCCTACCCTGCTGTCTTTCATGATGGTAAGGATTTTTTCTTTCCCATATCCACCTCCAAAACTGTCACACATATCCGTGAAACCATCTTCATGAAAAGCTCCGGTGAGTAAAACACTGGTGATCATCATCAAAACAATACCTATTTCCAGGTTAAAAAGCTGAGCACAAAAATACAGGATCACAGCATTAATAAGTCCTACCAACAGCCCGATCCATGCAAAATATTTCTGAGATTTATTCATGATCTCACTGGAATACGGAATGGTAAACGGAACCGGAATCCTGGTGAAAAACATCAGCGCTGTTGCCAGATAGATCAGTTCATTTTTTATTATTTTCATCTATTCTCTATTTGAAACATGGGCATCTTCAAAGCTTGACATCTCATTAAGAAAATTCACGGCATTCTGAATCACAGGATAAGCCAGTGCACATCCCGTTCCTTCCCCCAAACGAAGATTAAAATTCAACAATGCTTTCTGACCCAATAATTCTAACAGTTGAAGATGGGCATTCTCATCACTTACATGGCAGAAAATACAGTTGTTCAGGATGTCCGGATTCTTTTTCCATGCAGTGGCAATTGCTATGGTAGCAATAAATCCATCCACCATAATCAGCATATTCTGACGAAAAGCTTCTTCCATGGCACCGATCATTTGCGCAATTTCAAGCCCTCCGAAAGTCTGTGCTATGTCATCTGCTGTCTCAGTATCGGCATGCATTTCTATAGCGGTTGATAAAATATGGATCTTATTCTGTAACTGATCATCATTTAAACCCGTTCCGCGTCCGATACAACTTACAATCGGCAGGTTAAAAAGCTTACTCATCATCAGCGAAGAAGCTGAAGTATTCCCGATTCCCATTTCTCCAAAACCAATAATATTACAACCTGTCAGGGCAATCTCCTCAACTACGGAACTTCCGTTTTTCAAAGCTTGCCGATATTCTTCAGCAGTCATGGCAGGTTCTTCCAATATATTACGGCTGGATTTTCTGACTTTTTTATCAATCAAATTCAGATCTTGAGGAAAATCAAAATTTACTCCGGCATCTACAATCTTTATTTTAATACCATTTTGCCTGCAAAACACATTTATTGCTGCACCGCCGCCCAAAAAGTTCATCACCATCTGATAGGTTACTTCCTGTGGATAAGCACTCACTCCTTCTGTAGCAATCCCATGATCGGCAGCAAATACCACCATATGAGGATTTGATAACCGGGGAGAAGTTGTCTTTTGAGCCATCCCAATTTTATAGGCTAATTGTTCAAGATCGCCTAAGGCACCTAAAGGTTTTGTTTTAAAATCAATTTTATGCTGTAATTTGTTTGATAACATGAATGTAAATTAATTATGTGAAGTAGAAGAAGTGCAATATTAGTGAAATGGGGAGTATTTTGTACAATGTCAAATATAAAAAGTAAAATGGATTGATGAAGGAGGGGATTGGAGATTAAGAGATTCGAGACTTGGAGACAAGAGACGTATAGACAGGAGACTTAGAGATTATCTTATACTTTGGGTTACCAGCTCAATAATAGAGTTTCTCACTCCCAAACTCTGAAACCTCTCACTCACCCTCAAACGCTCCTACCCTAAAATCCTCAAACCTTATTATTCTCAAACTTAAAAAAACTACGCAAGTAGATTACGCATAAACCTGCTTACTTTGCAATATAAATAAAAGATAATGACACCAAAAATACTTGAAAAAATAAAAGAAATAGAAGCCGAAAAGGGCATAGAAGTCCTTTTGGCTGTAGAATCCGGAAGCAGGGCCTGGGGTTTTGCCTCTCCGGACAGCGATTACGACATCCGTTTTATATACCGACATGATGCTGAGTGGTATCTCTCCCCCTGGGATAAGGATGAAACCATAGAGTTTACGACGGAGGATGATCTGGATGGTTGCGGATGGGATTTGCGGAAAACCTTTCATCTTTTACTGAAGTCAAATGCCGCTTTACTGAGCTGGTTCTACTCTCCTATCGTATATAAAGAGAACAAGAGATTTGTAGATCTGTTCAGTCCTCTGGCAGATGCTTGTTTTTCTCCGATAGCAGTTTCTTACCACTACTTGAGTATGAGCAAAAAATATCTGGATGCTTGCAGAAACGAAGAAGTAAAACTGAAAAGTTATTTTTATTGCCTGAGAACCACTTTAACCGGAAAATGGATTATAGAAAAAGGAACTGTTCCTCCTGTATTGTTCAGTGATCTGTTGGTTTTGGCAGATGGCTATACAAAACGGAAGATAGAGAATCTTGTTGCTTTAAAAGCTACAAAAGGGGAAGCTTATCATCATCCGAATGATTGGGAACTGTTTGGGTTTTTAGAAAATATGATCGCTGAAAATGAGGAAAGATCAAAGAGTTTACCCAGTGGAAAAGTAGGTAAGACTGAAATGGAAAGGGTTTTCAGAGAGATACTAAATTAAATGGTATTGGAAACTGAAGAGACAGGATAAAAGTGGACTATTAAAATTTTATTACAATAAACTTTAAGATGCTACAACTATAATTTTCCCAATATCCAGTCTTTCCCTTTAAAAACAACTACAGAAAGCCATTATTATAATAAACTTATGATAATATTATCAATAATAAACCATAACCGCAGTTTTCTATTGTAAATCAACAATTTATTGATAAATTTAGGGATTGTTTTGTATCTTTAAGTTCTACATCATCTCACAGTATAAAGTATTTGAAACATAGTAAAAAATCACAAAAATGGAAAACAAAAGGAACTTCACTCCCGTAGAGGAATCTTTCTTAAATGATCTTTCAAGAAACAGTAAAACCAATATACCTTATATTGCTGTTGACAATTTTCCTAATTTAGGAATGCTTACAGCCTTACGATTTCTGGAATGGGCAGCTGGAAATCCCAACGGTGTTATCAGTCTTCCCACGGGAAAAACACCGGAATATTTTATTTACTGGACTAAACATATTCTTGAAAACTGGGAAAAGGAAAATATTATTGAGCTTAGAAAAAAACATAATTTATCCGTCCAGAAACCATCACTGACAGAGCTCCATTTTATTCAGATTGATGAATTTTACCCTATAAAATCATCCCAGGCAAACAGCTTCTATCATTACGTGAATAAATATTATATTGAAGGGCTGGGATTAAAAAGGGAAAATGCTCTTCTGATCAATTGTGATGAAATTCCTTTAGCGTATGGCAAAAGCTTTGAGGAGGTTTTTCCCAGTCATAAAGTAGACCTGGAACTGAGATACCGTGAACCGCAAAATCCTTTGGAGAAACTGCAAAAAGAATCTATTTTCCTTATAGACAACTGGTGTTCGGAATATGAACAGCAGATCCGTAAGTTAGGGGGTATTGGATTTTTTCTGGGAGGAATAGGTCCTGATGGGCATATTGCCTTTAACATTAAAGGTTCTGACCCTTATTCAACAACCCGATTGACTTCCACCAACTTCGAAACACAGGCGGTTGCAGCCGGAGATCTTGGAGGAATTGAAATTTCCAGGGAACGCCTTGTGATCACTATCGGTCTGGAGACAATCACTTATAATAAAGATGCTGTAGCCATTATTTTCGCAGCAGGAGAAGCAAAAGCACCTATGATAAAAAACGCACTGGAACTTCCTCCTTCCAATTTATATCCGGCTTCTGTACTTTCCTGTCTCCCGAATGGCAGATTTTATATTACATTAGGAGCGGCAAGCACACTGAATGACTTCATTGCCGATTATTACCAATCCGGAAACTGGTCACAGGAAAAAACCGATAAATCAGTTATGATGCTGACCCAAAAACTGAACAAATATGCTGAACATCTTACCCTGGAAGACCTTCAGTCTGATCCGTATACCCAGTTAATTCCGGATCTTAATGAAGACACTGTTCAGTCAGTGATTACTTCCATTGAAAACAAAATAAAAAAAGGAACAGAAGCACTTACCCATGAAGTTTTTTATCATACAGGTCCTCATCATGATGATATTTCATTAGGACTTTTGCCTTATATCCATTACCAGTCCCGAAATGAGACCAATGAATCTCACTATTCTGTCCTTACATCCGGCTTTACTGCGGTGACCAATAAGTTTCTGACAGATATTCTCCGGGCTACTCTTCTTTTTACCGAAAAAGGAGAAATCGAAATGCTTAATTATCCGGACTTTTTTGAGGTTGGATATAAAAATAAGAGGGATAAAGACGTCTATCATTACCTTATCAATATAGCTTCCGAAAATGCTGACGAAAGGTCAAGAGCGGTATCTCACAGAATGGTAAGAAATATCGTTGAACTTTGGGGTTTAAAAACAAAACAAGAACTGGAAGAGAAAATAACAGAAGTGATTGCTATCATCAATTCCAGCTATGATGGTCAAAATCCGGAGCAAAAGATCCAGACACTGAAAGGAATGATCCGGGAATATGAAGAAGAATTAGTATGGGCACACTTCGGTGTAAGAACAAAGAACGTTCATCATTTAAGACTTGGATTTTATACAGGAGCTATTTTTACGGAGAAGCCCAAAAGAGAAAGGGATGTATATCCTATATTGCAACAGCTGAAAACCATTAATCCTACCGTTATAAGTTTAGCGTTCGATCCTGAAGGAAGTGGTCCTGATACCCATTATAAAGTCTTACAGGCAATTGCCGCTGCCGTAAGGGAATGGAGCAAAGAAAAAGATCTGTCTCAACTTAAAATATGGGGCTACAGAAATGTTTGGTATCAGTTCAATGCAGCCGATGTCACTCATATTTTCCCGGTATCCCTTAATGGAATGAGTACAATGGATGAAAGTTTTACCAACAGCTATCTAAGCCAGGTAAATGCCTCCTTCCCAAGTTACAGATACAACGGAAAATTCAGTCATCTTTCTATACAAACCTGGGTAGAACAGCTTCAGGCTTCTCAGTTGATATTGGGAAAACCTTATTTTTATGATAACGAAAGTCCACGTCTCCGGGCAACCCATGGCCTTCTTTTCTTTAAAGAAATGAATGTGGAAGAATTTCTGCAATCTGCCCGTGAGCTGGAACAATCTACAGAAGGGGTGTTTTAGTAGCCGTTTTTATAAGTAACTTTCCCACTCTTTGAAAGAAATACAGAGAAAACAAAACTTAATAAAAAAAGAAATACGAATGACGCAGGGCTAGTCCTTGTATCACAAGATAATCAATGACCATACAAGATCTAAAAACCAATAACCTCATCCTCTTTGAAGCCATCTCCGGAAGCCGTGCTTTCGGCCTGGCCACGGAAACCTCAGATACGGATATCCGTGGAGTATATTATGTACCGAAAGAAGATTTCTTTGGGCTGAACTATATTCCACAGATTTCTAATGAGACCAATGATATCACCTATTATGAAATCGGGAGATTTGTAGAATTGCTGCAAAAAAACAATCCCAATATCCTGGAGATTCTGGCAAGCCCGGAGGACTGCATCCTTCATAAAGATCCGCTGATTGATCTTCTGAAAACAGAAGACTTTCTATCCAAACTATGCAAAGACAGTTTTGCAGGATATGCCGTTTCACAGATTAAAAAAGCGAAAGGTCTCAACAAAAAGATATTAAATCCTATAGATAAAGAAAGAAAATCTGTTATGGATTTCTGTTGTATCCTTGATGGACAAGGCTCTGTTCCTTTGAAGAAATGGCTGCATGAATTCCCCTCATCTGGAGACAAGCCCGAAGGACGGGATGGTCTTTTACAGGAAAGGTGTGGATTAGTGAGCATCGACCATACGAAAGGAATGTTTGCCTTATTTTATGATGAATCAGGAACATTAGGGTATAAGGGTATTATTCAGAATGAAGAAGCCAATCAGGTTTCCGTATCATCTGTGCCGAAGGATGAAAAGCCAATCACTTATCTCTTCTGCAATCTGGACGCCTATTCTACGTACTGTAAAGACTACAGGGAATATTGGAAATGGGTTTCTGAACGTAATGAAGACCGCTATAATGTCAATCAAAATCATGGACAGAATTATGACAGCAAAAATATGATGCATACCATCCGTCTGTTGCAGTCGTGTGAGCATATTTTTAAAACCAATTCTCTGCATACCCGTGTAGAAAACCGTGATGAATTACTGAATATCAAAGCCGGAAACATGCCTTATGATTCATTAATACAAAAAACTGAAGATTTGCTAGAATCAATTGACTTCCACCATACAACATCCAATTTGCCTGAGTCTCCTAATCTGGAAGAAACAACGAAGATTTTAATAATGATCAGGGAGAAGCTATATCAATAATATGGAAAGCCCGGAGGGTAGAGACTGGAAATTTAGAGACTATTTATCCTTTAGGTTTTGAACTCAATAATTCATTACCTCTAGAATCTCTCACTCTCAAACTCTACCACCCTCTAACTCCGGAAACCTCACTTCTTCTTCGAAGCTTTAGCAATTGTATTATAATCAAGACAGATTTTTATCCAATACTCAAAATCATCAGGTTTTTGAAAACCAATGGGCTCTACATAGCAATAGTCTTTGAGCTGTTTTCCTCTCATGATCATCGGAAGAAAACCGTTTTTTTCCGAAACCTCATCTTCCAATTCGGGGTTATAGCGGCACATCAGGTTGTCATGGCTGATATTGATGCACATCTTCCCGTTGACAAGAAATGATAATCCGCTGAACATTTTCTTTTCCTCAACTTCAATATCATGAACTTTGGAAAGCCGTTCACGAACCCTATCTGCCAATTCAATATTGTAAGCCATGATCTTTTATTTTTTCACTATTTAAAATTACATAAAAACAGTATTCAACACAGCTTTTTTCACTATTATTTCATTGTAGAGGTTTTATAAAATAAAATTTTATTTAAATTAATTATTGTTTTACGATAATTAATTATATATTTGTAACACTAATTAATGATCGTGTCATGAACCAGACCAAAATTATTTCAAGAATTTTATTTTATATCTGCGCTCTGCTTTCTGCCGGATATTTAATCACTTTTGTGTACTCCGTTCTATGTCTGGTAACAGGATTCTCTGTTACGCCTTATAAAGATGGACAATATCTTCATATCAATTATCCGTTCACCGAAAAACCGTTTCTGAATATTGAAAATAATTCTCCGTATATTATCTTTTCTTTTCTAGCTGTTTTACTTTCTTATGGAATCTTTTTCTGGCTTTCCGCAAAAGTTTTCAAAGTTTTTTTCCAGCCAAAACTGTTTACAAAAGATCATATACAACAGCTTAAGAGATTTTACCTGTATAATATTTTTATCCCACTCCCATTGGTTATTGTTGCCAGTTTCTTTGTGGAAGTAGAAAGTATCATCTGGGGACTGGTGTTTATTCACTTTATGCTTGGAATTTTCTGTCTGTTTCTTGCGAATATCTTCAAGCAAGGACTACATTTGCAAAACGAACAAGACCTATTTATTTAACATGCCAATTATAGTCAACTTAGATGTCATGCTAGCCAAACGAAAAATGCAGAGTAAAGAATTGGCAGAAAAACTGGGAATCACTCCCGTAAACCTTTCTATCCTAAAAACAGGAAAGGCCAAAGGCGTGCGTTTCGATACCCTGGAAGCCATCTGTAAAATCCTGGAATGCCAGCCTGGAGATATACTGGAATATAAGGATTAGGTTTTGAGTGAAAGAGTTTGAGGGTTTGAGGGTGGTAGAGTTTGAGAGTGAGAGCTTCTATTATTGAGCTGCTAGTCTAAAGTATAAGATAATCTCTACGCGTCTCTTTGTCTCCTGTCTCCTGTCCCAAAATCTATCATTACTCTTAAGTCACAGTTTACAAATCATCATTATTTACCATTATTAAAAGCAGCCTGAAAAAGGACTGCCTGTCATTCTATTACCCAAACACAACACTATGAACACCTTATCTATCAATAACCTTAGCCTCACCTACAAGAATGGTTTCCAGGCCATTAAAGACATTTCATTGGAAATCGGAAACGGGATGTTCGGTTTACTGGGTCCAAACGGAGCCGGAAAATCGTCCTTAATGAAAACCATTGTAGGATTGCAGAAACCCAGTTCCGGAACCCTGTTTTTTAATGATGTGAATATTGCTGAAAGCCCTGGATATATAAAACAGAACCTGGGATTTCTTCCACAGGATTTTGGAGTATACCCTAAAGTCTCCGCTTATGATCTCCTGGAGCATATCGCAGTACTCAAAGGTATTACAGACAAAACGAAACGTAAAAACCAAATTCTAAATCTGCTTGAAAAAGTGAATCTTTCAAATTTCAGGAACAAAGAAGTTCATACTTTTTCCGGTGGGATGAAGCAGCGTTTTGGAGTTGCTCAGGCTCTATTGGGTGATCCTAAAATTATTATCGTGGATGAACCCACTGCCGGTTTAGATCCTGAAGAACGTAACCGTTTCAATACTTTACTAAACGACATCAGCCAGGACGTCATCGTTATCCTGTCGACCCACCTGGTAGAAGATGTCAGAAATCTCTGCTCAGAAATGGCTGTGATGAACCATGGACAGATCCTGCGAAAAGGAAATCCCGGAAAATTAATGGCAGCACTGGAAAACAGAATCTGGTCAAAACCCATTGATAAAAATGATCTTGAAACTTATGATTCCAGCTATGAGATCATCAGCAGGCAACTGATAGAAAGAGAGCTTCAGATCACTGTTTTTTCTGAAGAGTCACCTGAAGATTTCAGCCCCGTAACTCCCTTACTTGAGCATGTTTACTTTCATACGCTAACCCAAAAACCTTAGTCATGAACAGCCTTTTTTTATTTGAAGCCAAGCGCAATATCAAGCACTGGCTTACCTACCTTATTGCCTTACTTTTGGTTTTTACTGGTATTTTCTGTGGTAATCAGTTTAATCTTTCGGTAGGAGAAGGAATATATCTCAATTCGCCTTATACAATTGGATTCATGTCCGGAATGCTCAGTCTTTCTATTATTTTCTTTGCTACTGTTTATGCATTACAGCTGATTTTTAAAGATTGGGATACCCAATTCGACCTTCTCCTCTTTTCTTTTCCTATATCAAAATCCACCTATCTTAAGGGTAAATTTCTGACTTACTTTTTACAGACTTTTTTAAGTTTCTGCTTCTTGATGGCCGGTTTCCTTGCAGGCCAGATGATGCGTACGGGAAGTGAAATGCACAACGAGTTCAATATAGGTTACTATCTATATCCATTATTTATCTTCGGATTTATCAACAGTCTTCTGGTTTGCAGTTTTCTGTTTTTGATATCTCTTACCCTCCGGAAAAAATTGATCGTTGTCATTGGCGGACTGTTTCTCTACGTATTTTATATGATTGTTTTGCTGTTTTCCAATTCACCATTTATGGCCGGAAGCATTCCTCAGTCTTTGGAAGCGCAGCAAATTTCTGCATGGCTGGATCCGTTTGGGCTCTCCTCTTACTTTCTGGAAGCCCGGACCTTTACTGTTCATCAGAAAAATACGCAGGTAGTATCTTTTAAAGGATATTTACTCGTCAACAGGCTTTTATTTCTTATCATATCCATCGGTTTTCTATTTCTTAGCCTCAGGGTATTTTCTTTTTCAAAAATTTCTAAGCACAAGACAAAGAAGGCGGCCAAAGAAGTGGATTCTTCCCATAAGACATTAGCCTTACAATATTCTGCCATTCTGCCCACTTTTGGGAAAACAGCTTCTATTAAAGCTACCCTCTCCTTTGCCCGGATTGATCTTATTTATCTGTTCAAAAGTATCACCGTTCCGGCTGTATCCATCCTTTTATTATTTTTTGTCGGGATGGAAATGTATGCCGAAATAGAGAAAGGGATCCGTCTTCCCCAAAAATATGCCGGTTCCGGGCTTATGGCCACTACCATTTCAGAAAACTTTCCGCTGTTCGGGTTGCTTATTTCTGCCTATTTTATTAATGATCTTTACTGGAGAAGCCGCTCCTCATGGTTCTTTTTGATTGAAAACAATACTTTTTACTCCAAAAATAAGCTGCTGGGGCATTTTCTCTCCATTAGTTTACTGTTAGTTTTCTTTACAGGAATTTTGATCATTCAGGGAATCATTTTCCAGGCTGCCTATCAGTATTTCCATATCGACTGGAATGCTTATCTGCCGGTCTTTCTTTTCAATACGGTTCCGCTGATTATTTTTTCCGTTCTTATCCTGTTGATCAATGACAGCATCAGGAATAGATTTATAGCGCTGGGAGTATCTGTTCTTGCGGTTTTTATATTGGCAGGTCCTGTTTCCGGAAAAATACTGTCTTACCCTCTTTTCAGAATATTTTCAGACTTTAAAGGTACTTACAGTGATTTCAATGGCTATGGAATTTATCAATTAGCTTTTGCACAAAGGCTTTTATTCGGAATGGGTGTGATGGCTACAGTGTGGATGCTCAATCAGTGGATTACATTGAAAAAAATAACACTCAGCCAGGCAGTTTTCACTTCTATTGTACTGTTCTCGGGAATATATGCCGGGACTTATTTTACGAAGGGTTATCTTCCCAAAGAGGACGAGAAAGAAATTTCAAACTCGGTACAGTATGAAAAAAGTTTCAGGAAATACGAAAATCTCCCACAACCTGACATTACGGATATTACTACGGAAATCCAGCTCTATCCTTCAGAAAATTCATATCAGATCATTGGGAAGTATAAGCTTAAAAACCAAACTGACCAGCCTGTCAGCAAAGTTTTGATTAATTTTAATCATGATTTAAAACTGGAAAATGCAGTTTTAAAATCAGGCTCTGAAGCCATGAAGATCACTGAAAACACTACGGAAATACAATTAAGACAGCCCATGCAGCCTGATGAAACGGCGGTTCTTGATTTTAAATTATCTTACCATTGGGTTCCAGTCAACGGTCACCAGTCCTTTAATGCTATCATAGAAAACGGTTCATTTATGAGGGTCAGCAGGTATTTCCCGTCGGTGGGCTATCAGAAAGATAAAGAAATTGAAGATCCGAAAATACGGCAGGATAACCAGCTTGGAAAACTGGCCACACTGAAAAATCCTGAAGTTCCCGGAGTCTCCAAAAAAGATTTTATCAATCTTGACATGACTGTTTCTACTGATAAACATCAAATCGCTATAGGAACCGGTGATCTGGTAAAGAAATGGACAAAATCAGGCCGTCATTATTTTCAGTATAAAGCAGAAAATATACCTTTCAGATTTGCTGTTTCTTCTGCAGAATACAAGGTGAAAAGTATTCATTGCAAAGGAATTACAATCAATATTTTTTATCATCCGAAGCATGTTGAAAATGTAGATCACCTGCTGGAAAATACTAAAATCACTTTGGATTACTGTCAGCAGAATTTTGGAAAATATCCTTTTAAAACTATCAATTTTGCGGAAATTTCTTCTTTTACCAGAGGTTTTGCTGCTACAGCCTATCCATCTGTTGTTTTTATGCCTGAAGATATGGTTTTTCACGCCAATATTCATGCTGATCAGAATCAGGATGTCATCAATGAACTTGCAGGACACGAGCTTTCCCATTTATGGTGGGGAAACAGCCAGATTAATCCTGATGACAGAAAAGGCGCTGTAATGCTCACTGAAACCCTTGCCATGTACACCGAAATGATGCTCTACAAAAAAATGCATGGCAAAGCAGAGATGATGAAAAGAATAGAGGTCCATCAGCAGATCTATGATAATGAAAAAGGACTGTCTGAGAATATCCCCATCTATAAAGCCACCGGAGATGCAACTCATGTTTCCTATTCTAAAGGAGCTGTTGCCATGGTAAAACTAAGTGATCTGATAGGTGAAGAAAAAGTAAATACAGCCTTGCGAAACTTTTTAAAAAATAACAGTTATCCTAAAAAGCCTACTTCACTGGATCTTATCAATGAGTTTTATAAAGTTGCCCCTAATGAACATTCTAAAAAACAGATTGATACATTATTTAAAGCTATATAAAAGAAAAACAGTACGCTAAATTTTCTTTCATAATATATTTTACCCGTCCCTGGTGATGCTCTGAAACAAAGAACAGGAATCTAATGGTTGGGTTGGGATACGCAAAGACGCAAGAGTAGAGGATAATAGACTGTTTTAAGGCGCAAGGATTTTATCTTCGATAAAATTGAATACCGTTACAAATTATTTATTTGTGCATTCAATACAGCATATTTGCTGTAAATCCTGATGTTCTTCCAACTTAAAAATTTGCAGCATACATTATTTGCATAATTTCAGTAAACATAACAAGTATAACAATGCTTATACAAAACAAAAGATCCCTCAAATTGAGGAATCTTTTTATATCTAAGAATAATATCTTAAGCTTCTGTTGAAGGAGCCTGGTTTTCTGCAGGTGCATCACCTTGTGGTCTTCCTTGTCCTTCTGGTCTTGGTCTTCCTTCCGGTCTTCCTTGCCCCTCAGGTCTACCTTGTCCTTCCGGTCTTGGTTTACCCTCTGGTCTTGGAGGTCTTGGTAAAAGAACTTTACGGGAAAGTTTCATTTTCTTACGGTCATCATAACCCATAAATTTCACTTCCACTTCATCTCCTTCTGCATATGGAACTTTATCTAAACGAGCCCATTCGATTTCAGAAATGTGAAGAAGACCTTCTGTACCTTTAGCAATAGCCACGAAAGCACCGAAGTCCATTACTTTTACTACTTTACCGTTGTATACTTCACCTACAACCGGTACGAAAGTAATTTCGTTGATCTTAGCCACAGCAGCATTGATTTTCTCTCTGTCTGTTCCTGCAATCTCGATACGTCCGATTTCTCCTACTTCTTCAATAGCGATAACAGTATCGGTATCTTTCTGCATCTGCTGAATAATTTTTCCTCCAGGCCCGATTACAGCACCAATGAAGTCTTTAGAGATCTCCATTACCACCATTTTCGGAGCGTGAGGTTTCACATCTGCTCTTGGCTCAGAAATAGTTTCAGTGATTTTATTTAAGATATGTAATCTTCCGTCTTTAGCCTGCATCAAAGCTTTTTCCATGATATCCATAGAAAGACCCTGAATTTTGATATCCATCTGACAAGCAGTGATACCGTCTGCAGTACCTGTTACTTTGAAGTCCATATCTCCCAGGTGATCTTCATCTCCTAAGATATCAGAAAGTACAGTAAATTTACCTGATTTTGCATCTGTGATCAATCCCATTGCGATACCGGAAACAGGTTTTGTAATCTTTACCCCTGCATCCATTAGTGCCAATGTTCCTGCACAAACTGTTGCCATTGAAGACGAACCGTTTGATTCTAAGATATCAGAAACAATTCTGATGGTATATGGATTTTCTTCAGGAATAACTGCCTGTAATGCTCTTTGAGCAAGGTTACCGTGTCCTACCTCTCTTCTTGAAGTTCCTCTTAAAGGTCTTGCTTCACCTGTAGAGAATGGAGGGAAGTTATAATGTAAAAAGAATTTTTCGTCGTGTTGCGAGATTACGCTGTCTACCATGTTTGCATCTTTTACAGAACCTAACGTTACTGCTGTTAAAGACTGAGTTTCACCTCTTGTAAACACTGCAGAACCGTGAGCCCCCGGAAGGTAGTCAATTTCTGACCATATCGGACGGATCGTCTGAGGATCACGACCGTCAAGACGGATATTGTCTTCAAGGATCATCTGACGCATTGCTTCTTTCTCTACGTCATGATAATATACCTTTACGAAAGGAGTTACTCTTTCTAATTCTTCTGCATCCTCTGCATATTGAGCCAGGAATTCTTCACGAACCGCTTTGAATTTTTCTCCTCTCTCTTCTTTTCCAGATGGCGTTCTAGCCACCTCATATACTTTATCATAAGTTTCTTTCCAAACTTTTTCACGAATTTCTTCATCGTGATTTTCGTGAGAATATTCTCTTTTTGGAAAAGCTTTTCCTACTTTTTCTGCTAATCTTTCCTGAGCTTCAATTTGCTTTTTAATTTCAGCATGACCAAAATTAATAGCTTCTAACATTTCCTGCTCAGAAATTTCCTTCATCTCCCCTTCTACCATTACGATTGAGTCTTTAGTAGCTCCAACCATGATATCCAGCTCAGAACTCTTCAGTTCTTCATAACTTGGGTTGATAGAAAGTTTTCCGTCGAATCTTACCACTCTTACTTCAGACATAGGCCCGTTGAAAGGAATATCAGTAATAGCAATAGCTGCAGAAGCTGCTAAACCAGCTAAATCATCAGGAATAGTTTTTCCATCATAAGAAATTAAGGAAATCATTACCTGAACTTCAGCATGGAAATCTTCAGGAAAAAGCGGACGTAGCACTCTGTCTACCAAACGCATTGTTAAAATTTCCTGATCTGAAGGTCTTGCTTCTCTACGGAAGAAATTTCCAGGAATTCTTCCACCTGCATAGAATTTTTCTCTATAATCTACTGTTAATGGTAAAAAATCTACACCAGGATTTGCTTCTTTATTAGCTACAACAGTTGCTAAAAGCATTGTTCCGCCCATTTTTACTACCACAGATCCATCAGCCTGCTTAGCCAGTTTCCCTGTTTCAATAGTGATTTCTCTGCCGTCAGCAAGAGTAATCAGCTCTGTAAACGCTTGAGGTATACTCATAAATTTGTCTTCTTAATACTCCGTATTGAGTATGAATTAATATTTAAACTCTTTAAATTTTCGTCTGCAAAGGTACTATATAATAATGAAATATTAAATTTTCAAATGAATAAATAACACGTCAAGTCTTGACGTTGTGACTCATTACATTTGCTTCAGACTTAAAATTCCTTCGGGAATCTTGGTCTATTTATATTAACTTTAAAAACAAAATTATGATTTTTACTGATGAATTTTTCTCGGCAAGTGATTCTAATACTGCCAACTTAGTAAGGTTAGTGGACAGCCATACCAATGAAGATGTTAATTTCAAACGCATCACCTCATGGATAGATGGGACTGCAATGGATGACACCAAAGTAGACCATATCATCTATAGAAAGAAAATGGATAGTGGAGGAAGTCCTTTTTATTATGTAAGAACCGATGTAACAGCAGGAGATCTGGATGTAAGAATATTTGGAGTTAAAGCTGATGATATCAATGATGACACCTCTGCATTACAGGCAGCCTTCAATACGGCATGCAAATTGGGACTTAATATTCTACTTCCTGCCGGAATCATGAAAACAACACAGGGGCTTCTTTTAGATTTTTCATGGCAGGGAACAGTTAAGAACCGCATCCAGATCATTGGGAAAGGATTAGGCAATTCGGTTATTAAAAATTACGGACCTACCTCTGTTGCATTATTCATTAAAGGGCCTGCAGATCCTTCTAGGCCGCCTTATTTTTCTGTCAGCGACCTTACCATCACTAAACCAACAGGAGAAACCAGATATGGAGTTGGGTTACTAATTCATGATTTCATTGGGGCAGAGGTTAACAATATTGAGATTTCAAATTATGATATTGGTTTCCAATTAGTTAATGTCTGCAATGCCCAGATTTCTTTTTTGGTTTCTAAATCCTGTAATTATGGTATGTACAATGAGAGAACGATAAATCCTTTAGGATTTACCTATCCTAATCTGCTTAATTTCCGTAATTGCTCTTTTTTAGGCAATGTTAAGTTTGGAGCTGTCATTATTGCTGGGCACGCTGTGAAATTTGATTCCTGTGGTTTTGAAGGTAATTTCGGAGTAGGTCTCCAATTTACATTTGCTGGTTATAATGGCCGGGAAGCCCTAAGTTTAATTAATAATTACTTTGAAGGCAACGCCAACCACGATATCTATTTTGAGACTTCTTCAATGACTGCTTTATCATTAATTTCCAATACGTTTACTAAAAATATTGCAGGCAGAGCCAGTGATGTGGTCGTAAATAACTTATCTAATGATCAGGTATATATGAGTTCGTTAAGTAATGCTTTTGGCTATTATGTCAACTCTAACCCAGAAATTCCTTCCTATGTTCCATCTGCATCTTCCAAAAACATTTTATATATGGGAGATCCGTCAAAGTTCCATTTACTGAATAATGATATGCATCAGTCAAGTTTAGAAAGCTAATTGATCCTTTATCAATCATAGTAAACAGCCTCTTTTGGGGCTGTTTTTTTATTTTATTTAGTATTTTTTAATTTTTTATTGTCCCAAAAAAAGAAAATAGTATTTTTATCGTTCCAAAAGTATACATCTGATTATAAAAAATAGTAAAATCATTGCAGAAACATAGGCTGATCCCTATATTTGCCCTACTTCACAAAAATTAAAATGCTGTAGGCAAAAACAAGGAGCAATCCTTTCCGAAATGACAGAGCTTCAAAGCTCTTTCTATATTAAATAAATGTTTATGAATAATAAAGAAGTACAACTACAAAGCAGGAATTATACGGTTCCGTTGGTTACCATCACCCTGCTGTTTTTTATGTGGGGATTCATTACCTGTATGAATGACATCCTGATCCCCTATCTGAAACAACTTTTCAAACTTACCTTTTTCGAATCCATGCTGGTACAGTTCTGTTTCTTCGGAGCTTACTTTATCGGATCTCTGATTTATTTTCTGATTTCTATCTACAAAGGAGATCCCATTAATAAAGCAGGATATAAAAAAGGAATTCTATTCGGTATTTTCCTTGCAGCTTTCGGGTGTATATTATTTTATCCGGCGGCTACTTTTTCTTATTATCCTTTGTTTTTGGGGGCTTTATTCATCCTGGGATTAGGATTTACGGTATTACAGATCACGGCCAATGCGTATGTTTCTTTACTGGGTAGTGAAGAGTCGGCATCCAGCCGTCTGAATATGACCCAGGCATTCAATGCCTTCGGGACAACAATTGCTCCGGTTTTGGGAGGACACCTGATATTTGAATTTTTCTCTGCAGCGGATGGTTCGTTCAGTGCAGTGGCAACCAGAATTCCTTATCTGATCTTTGCAGGTATTCTTTTACTTGTTGCTTTACTTATTTCTAGAGTGAAATTACCTTCTTTCCAGACCCAGGAGGAAGAGATTGAAAAAGGACTGGGGGCTCTTCAGTTTAACCATTTGAAATTTGGAGTTTTTGCCATGTTCTGCTATGTAGGAGGTGAAGTGGCTGTAGGAAGTTTTATCATCAGCTTTTTGGAGCAGCCTCAGATTATGGGCTTTAATGAGATCATCAGTAAAAATTATCTCTCTCTTTATTGGGGAGGTGCCATGATTGGCCGTTTTCTTGGAGCTATTTCTTTAAACCAATCCTTAAGCCAGGGGAAAAAAGCAATTTATATGCTAGGGGCAGCAGGAGCTGTTTTCCTTGTTATTTTCAGTATTGTAGATCTTAGTTTTTCTCAGATCAGTTTTTTCCTTGTATTTATCGTACTTAATTTTATAGCTTTCTTTATTGGTAAATCAGCTCCGGCAAGAACACTGTCTATTTTTGCGGCCATCAACGTAATATTGCTTATTTCCGCCATGGTAAATCATGGTGAAATGGCTATGTACAGTATCTTAGGAATTGGTATTTTCAACTCAATTATGTTCTCCAATATCTATACACTGGCTATTTCCGGATTAGGAAAATATACCAGTCAGGGTTCATCTCTTGTTGTAATGGCCATCTTAGGAGGTGCTATTGTTCCTATTTTCCAGGGATATCTTGCAGATCAGTTTGGGGTGCAGCATTCATTTATTATTCCTGTATTCTGTTATCTGGTAATCCTCATTTTTGGTGCTTATTGTACTAAATTTTTAGGACATGTAGAAACAGCTGAAGCTAAATCCGGTCATTAAGAAATAATTGTTTTCAACTATAAAAGCGAAATATCTCAGGGTATTTCGCTTTATTTTTGGCTCAATTTCAACATATAACGTTCTCCAGAAAAAGGACACCTACCTTATATATTTTATTTCCATGAAAATACAGTTAAAGCTATATCCTTAAATGAACTAAGAAAAACTGTGGAGATTTCTGCAGAATAACAAACAGGCTGTTGAATAACTATTTAAATTAAGTTTTTGAGTGTAGTTTTAACCATCCCATCAAAAATTCTTTGATTTTTTGCCACCCCTCCATATCATGTTCTCATTGTATTATTCCTCATAATATCCATTAAAATCGCAGATTTTGAAAAACTTAAGTGTACTCCTGTACATAAAGCTTGTCACTTAAAATAAACTAAAGTGTTCAAAAAAATTTTGTGTCTTTTGTGGTTAAAAGTTTAGCAAAATAATAATTTAACGTTTGTCATTTCGGAGGAATCTAAATAACGCTAAAAAAAATAAGTTGTGAAGATTCCTCCGGAATGACAAACAGACTGCTGAACCGCTTTAGGATATTTACTACAAAAATAAAGGATTTTCAAAATTTTAAGTGTACTTAACAACAGTTTTCATTATAACTTAAACTAAGTGTTCAAAAAAATTTTGTGTCTTTTGTGGTAATTCGGAGATAAAAACAACAAAAAAGCAACCCCTTTCGAGATTGCTTTTATTTGTAAATCTTTACAGATTACTTTCTTAAACCTAGTTCAGCAATGATAGCTCTGTATCTTGTAATATCTTTTTTCTTAAGATAATCCAATAAGCTTTTTCTTTTACCTACCAATTTCACCAAAGATCTTTCCGTATTGAAGTCATGACGATTAGCCTTCAAATGCTGAGATAAGTGGTTAATTCTGAATGTAAAAAGAGCTACCTGTCCTTCAGCGCTTCCTGTGTCTTGTGCAGATTTTCCATGTTTTGCGAAAATTTCTGCTTTTTTTTCTGTTGTTAAGTACATTCCAATATTGTTTAATGATTATTATGTAACGGGTGCAAAATTACGACTATTTTTTGATTCTGCAAACATTATTGATTTCATAAATCAAATTTGATAGAAAAAAATGTTAAAAATTTCTTAATAAATTATATGGAATCCAACGAAAAGGCAGTAATTTTGCATTCGAATTACAAATGAGAAAAATTATATTTTTTACAACGGTTGCTACTTTCTTGTTAATCGGCATTACTTCAGTACAGGCACAGAAAAATGCTGATGATAAAATAAAGAAAGTTCTTTACTTCAATCCCGAGGTAGAGCCTGATATTGATGAAATAAAAGAGCCTACCAATAATGCCTTCTTCGATGTTGTTTCTGACAGTTTCAGCGGAAGAAGAAATAAAATGCTCAGAGCAGAGGTTCAGGTTCCTTTTGATAGTATCGATAAACAGACGATCATGGATTATTGCGTGAATAATGACGCAGATTTTGCCATTGTTTCTAAGGTAAGGTATTTCAAAGTGGGTATTGGAAAATATGTTTTCTCTAATCAGGTTGTGGTAAGCATGAAACTTTTTGCATCTGATGGAAATCTGGTGACGGAGAGTGATTATGATACCTACCGGAAAAACATGCGTCTGTTGGGATCTAGTGTAAATTCTGTAAAAATAGGAACGGAAGGTGCTATAAGAGATATTCTTAAGAAACTGAGAAAGCTGAAACCGAATGAAACAGAGCTTTAATATAGCAGTAGAAATAAAATTCCTGTAAGCACATCATTGATTGCCTATTTCATACTGCTTACTTATCAAAATTTTTCCATTCTCCGATCTTTTCCCAGCATCAGGAGCAAATTTCAACAATATATGCAGACCCCTAATTTCAAGAGGGTCTTTTTTACGCATAAATTAAAAAAATCCAACAACACACTGGTTACCAGTAAAATATTTTCACCATTAGATGAATAATTTAAAAATTTTTACTATTTTAGTCTGACATAAAATCTAAATCATATGAAAAATTTAAAAAAACTTAGTAGAGAAGCCGCTAAGCAGATTAACGGCGGAGCTATCAGAAGATGTAGCAATACGGTACCTTGTACTGTGGGATGGTGTTGTGACGGTGTTTGTACTCCCATTATGTGTCCTATCGAATAGTATTCAGCACATTAAAATCTAACCTGCATGAAAAATCTAAAAAAAATTAGCAGAGAAGCCGCCAAGAAGATTAACGGCGGATCCATTGAAAGATGCAGCGAACACAACCCATGTTCTGTAGGATCATGTTGTAACGGTATCTGCTCACCACACATCTGTATAGAGTTTTAAAAACATCATTTGAATCCCCATTCAATGAAACTGTTTTTTGGCACCTGTTTACGGGTGCCTTTTTATTTATAAATGTAAAATATAAAACAAAATGCTGATTTTCAGCAAAATATTTTCACTAAACAATGAATAATTAGAAAAAAAATATTATTTTAGTTACACAATTAAACTAAATCATATGAAAAATTTAAAGAAACTCAGTAGAGAAGCTACAAAGCAAATCAAAGGTGGAGGTCTAAAAAAATGTACAGAACACTCACAATGCATTTTTGGGATGTGTTGCAAAGGAGTTTGTATGGAACATATATGTTTTGAAGATTAAAAGTATCTTTCACTTTAATTATTAAATCAATAACCATGAAAACTTCAAATTTCAAAAAACTGAACAGACAGGAACAAAAAGAGATCAGTGGCAGTGGAATCATCAAAAAATGCAGCGAGAGCTCACAATGTGATCCGTTTCAATGTTGTATGGGTGGCGTTTGCCTGTTTTCGCCTACTCCGGAATGTGAACCAATTTGATTCAACAATATTGAAATTTAAAATTTAATTTTTTGAACATCTGCCCCGGCAGGTGTTTTTTTATGAAGCTCTATTTTAACAAGGTTCCCAACACCTCTGTTTTAAATAAAAATCTTGATAATAATTATTTCAGGAACAGTTATAATAATAAACGAGATACGAAAAAACTATTGTAAAAGGATATCTCCTGTCATGTTCTTTTTGTTCTCATCTCATAGCTAAATTTTAATAAATCCTTAATTTTCCCAGTTTATGGCTCAGTCTTAAAAATTTGAATTATTTTTGCATATCCAAAAAAATTCACGTTTTGAACTCTAGATACCAACTTATTTTCAATCCCGCCGATATAGCCGAAACTCTCAGCGAACTTCCAGCTGACGAGAGGTTACTCGCGTTTTTGAAGGTTCCAAAGGAGTACAAAGCAGAGGTTTTCTCCCATCTAGACCCTAATTTTCAAGAGGAAACCATCAGAAGTATTGGAAGTGATGAAGTTTCTGAAATCCTGAATGCGATGACTCCCGATGACAGGACTGCCCTTTTTGAGGACTTTCCGGATGAGCTTATCAAGTATTCTATCAATCACCTTAATCCGCAGGAAAGGAGAATTGCATTGAAGCTTCTGGGTTATAATTCTGATTCTATCGCCCGTCTGATGACCCCTTACTACATTCAAATCCGTAAGGAATGGACCGTAAAGCGATGTCTTCAGCAGATCAAAAAAGTGGGAAAAAAGGTAGAAACCATGAACTACCTGTATGTAGTGGATGAAAGAAACCGCCTGATAGATGACCTTGCTATCGGAACCCTCCTTCTTGCAGAAGAAGATACATTGGTTTCTGATATTACAGATAATCATTTTGTAGCCATTATGACAACTATTTCGAAGGAAGACGCAGTCACTTACTTCGAGAAGTATGACCGTGACGCTCTTCCCATCATTACGGAAGCCGGCGTATTGGTTGGCATTGTAACGATTGATGATATTCTTGACCAAATTGAGCAGCAAAATACCGAGGATATCCAGAAATTTGGAGGATTGGATGCATTAGATCTTCCCTACATCCAGACTTCATGGACAGAAATGATCAAAAAAAGAGCTACATGGCTGATTATTCTTTTCGTTTCAGAAATGTTAACAGCTTCAGCAATGGGATATTTTGATAAAGAAATTGAAAAAGCTGTTGTTCTTGCCTTATTTGTTCCGTTGATTATCTCCAGTGGTGGAAACTCCGGATCTCAGGCTGCTACCCTGATTATCCGTGCTATGGCACTTCAGGAAATCGGATTGAAAGACTGGTGGTATGTCATGAAAAAGGAAATTATTTCCGGGATTTGCCTGGGGCTTATTCTGGGGGTTATCGGTTTTGTAAGGATTATGCTTTGGCAGAAACTTGGACTTTTCAACTATGGTGAGTATTGGGCTTATGTAGGATTAAGTGTATCTGTTTCTCTAATCGCCATTGTATTATGGGGAACTTTATCCGGTTCTATGATTCCATTTGTCTTAAAAAAGTTAAACCTGGACCCTGCGACTTCCTCCGCTCCTTTTGTAGCAACATTGGTAGATGTTACGGGGCTTATCATTTATTTTACTGTAGCAGGACTTTTCTTAACCGGAAAACTTTTGTAATTTTAGGCATCATCTAACATGCCCATATGAAAATTGTTTCTCTCGTACCCTCTATTACGGAGGCTTTATTTGACTTAGGACTCACTGAAAATGAAATTATCGGAAGGACAAAATTCTGCATTCATCCTCAGGATAAAGTAAAAAACGTATCGATAATTGGTGGCACCAAAAACATCAATATTGATAAAATAAAAGCTTTGCAGCCGGATCTTATCCTTGCCAACAAAGAGGAAAACATCAAAGAACAGGTGGAAGCTTTAATGGTTGATTTCAAAGTAATCGTAACCAATGTTGAAACTATTGAAGACAATTACTACCTCCTGAAAAATCTTGGAAAAATCCTGCATAAAGAAGAAAGAGCGCAGCTTTTTAATCTTAAGATCTACGACATCCTCAATCAGTCAAAGCTTGAAAATACTGTAAAAGCAGCTTATCTCATCTGGAAAAATCCATATATGACCGTTGGTTCCGATACTTTTATTCATAAAATTCTATCAGAAATAGGTTTTGAAAATATTTTCAAAGATAAAACCCGGTACCCTGAGATTACAGCCGAAGATCTTGCTGAAGCTGATGTCATTATGCTTTCTTCCGAGCCATTTCCGTTTAAAGAAAAGCATATTGAGGAATTAAAAATAATTTATCCGGATAAAAAGATAATGATTGTCGATGGTGAAGCATTTTCATGGTATGGGACTCATATTGCAAAGTGCGAAAATTACTTTAAAGAGCTTCTGGCAGAGATACACCTGATGCAAATCTGATTTTTTTTACCACAAAAGCTTTTAAATACTTAAGCTATAAGCTTTACGTATAAGAAAGTATACTTAAGTTTTTCAAAATCTGCGATTTTAATATCAGAAATTACAGTATCAATACCTACTTTTTATCTTAAAGTTATTCAACAGTTTGTTTGTCATTCCGTAAGAATCTCTACATCGTATTTTTCTTTACATCATTTAGATTCCTGCGGAATGGCAAAGATTACGCTTTAGCCACAAATTAAAGATTTGATGTCACCAAAAGACACAATTTTTTTTAACATTTAAGTTTATTTTAAGTGACAAAATTTGCGTAGAGAAAAGTATACTCAATTATTTGTAAATATCTGATTTCAATATTATAATGGTAAACAATACAATGAGGGACGTAATATTTCCCCTCCTCCGGAGGGGTGGCGAAAATTCAAAGAATTTTTGACGGGATGGTTAAAACTACACTCTTTTATCCTAAAGTTATTCAACAGCCTGTTTGCAATGATCAGGCTTACGAAATACTGTAGCTTCCAGCATTTTGACCACAAAAAAACTCCAACTATAAAAAGCTGGAGTCTGTATTTTAGTATGAATTGATTTTCAATTACAAAATCTTGGAAACTTCATGACAAAGCCACTCTAATAATTCGCGGTCTTCAGCAGTGAAAGGATCAATTGTATGGGAATCAATATCAATCTGACCAACGTTTTTTCTGTCTTTAAATATAGGAACGACAATTTCTGCTTTGGTATCGATTGAACAGCTTAAATAATTGCTTTCTTCCTGAACATCAGGAACTACAAATGTTTCATTGGAAAGTGCTACCTGACCGCAAATTCCTTTTCCGTAAGGAATAATGGTATGATCTGTAGGAGCTCCCACATAAGGGCCTAAAATCAGCTCGTCTTTATCTCCATTTTTAAAATAGAACCCTGTCCAGTTAAAATAAGAGATTTCCTGATCCAACAGGTGACAAACTTTCTGAAGCTTTTCTTCTGTATTATGTTTAGGACTTTCAAGAATTGAGGAAAGTCTTTTCTTTAGTTCTGACATTTTATTTATTTTTAAGAGAATTGTTTTAAGGAAAGTTCTTCTTTATAACCAAACATTCCACGTTCTTTAATCATTTCTGCTACGCCTTCCGGAACCTGAGTTTCCCAACCTTTAACACAGCATGCTATTTTTCTTAATATTTCTCTCGAATAGATTTCCAAAAACTCAGGATTATAGTTGGTAATATCTACAATACGGTTGTTATGTTTGAAATATTTATAGAGTTCTTTAAGATTTTCTTCAACTTTAAGGTTGGAAGAATCCAGCAGCTGATGGGTTTCAGGGTCTTTATATGGATACAGGTACACTCTCATTCCGTTTCGGAAGAACTTCCCGAACGCTTCAAGAATTCCTCCTGAAAGATTTTTATAGTATTTCTCATCAAACACCATTAATAAGTTATTTACTCCCATTGCTACACCAATATCTCCACTCGTATAGGATGCAAAATAATCAATCAGTCTGTAATATTCAGAGAAATTTGAGATGATAACAGTATATCCTAATTTACCAAGAATATCTACTCTATCCAGGAAATCCCTTTCATCAATATCTCCGTCTGCCCTAAGGTTTGAAATGGTAATCTCGATAAGTACTTCGGTTTCTTCATGGGTACAGATGGCGTCTTTGAAAAACATATCCATCCCATTCTGAAGCATATCTATATTCACTTTGGTAACCGGTCTGAAACTTCCTCTTACTGCAAAAATATTTTTCTTGTATAATACATCTGCCGGAAGCATATTGTTTCCCTGAGAATTGAAGATTACAGCATCAGTCATTCCGTTTTTCACTAACTGTAATGACATAAGCCTATTGTCTACATAGGCAAAAGCCGGCCCACTGAAGTCAATCATATCGATTTCCAGGTTATCTTTTGCTACATCGTCGTATAGAGACTCTACCAATGTTCTTGGATTGTCAAAGTAATTAAAAGCCCCGAAAATAAGGTTTACCCCAAGATTCCCTAAAGTTTCCTGCTGTAAGGTAGCATCATTTTCGTTAAATTTTACGTGAATAACAATTTCATTATAATCCTCATTTTCTTTGGTTTGAAAACGAATTCCGACCCAGCCATGGCCTTTTACTGTTTTGTCAAAATTAATGGTGGTTACGGTATTCGCGTAAGAGAAAAATTTTCTATCAGGATTATTATCACGTGAAATTCTTTCTTCAATTAATGCTACTTCATATCGAAGCATTTTTCGAAGTCTGTTTTGGGTAACGTACCTGTTTTTTACCTCTTTACCATAGATCGCATCACTAAATTCTTTGTCATAAGCGGACATTGCCTTAGCAATCGTACCGGAAGCTCCTCCTGCTCTAAAAAAGTGCCGAACAGTCTCCTGCCCTGCTCCAATTTCTGCGAAAGTACCATAAATAGTAGGATCTAGATTAATTGTTAATGCTTTTTGTTTAGGAGTTAGTTTCTGATACATTAGGACGTGAAATTTTTTGTAAATTTACCAAAATTAAACCAACCTCAAAACAAAATGAAGTTGAAATTTTTAGGAACCGGTACTTCCCAAGGTGTACCCGTTATAGGATGTACATGTGAAGTGTGTACTTCCAAAAATCCCAAAGACCAACGTTTTCGCTCTTCAGTAATGGTTACTACGGAGGAAAATAAAAAAATACTGATCGATTGCGGCCCGGATTTCAGGCAGCAAATGCTTATTAATCATGAGCATAACGTAGATATAGCACTGATTACCCATGAACATAATGATCATGTCATCGGGCTTGATGATATGCGTCCGTTGATTTTTAAAAGTGGAAAAGATGTTCCCCTTTATTGCTATCAGAGGGTGGCTCATGAAATAAGAAACCGTTTTCCTTATGCCTTCAGTGATGTAAGGTATCCGGGTGCTCCTGCTTTTGAGCTTCATGAGATTGAAAATAAGCCATTCCGGGTGCTGGATACGGAAATTACGCCTGTTGAGGTCATTCATTATAAAATTACGGTGTTTGGGTATAAGTTCAAAAACCTTGCGT
Source organism: Chryseobacterium sp. WG23 (assembly GCF_024586575.1). Classification (NCBI taxonomy): domain Bacteria; kingdom Pseudomonadati; phylum Bacteroidota; class Flavobacteriia; order Flavobacteriales; family Weeksellaceae; genus Chryseobacterium; species Chryseobacterium sp. WG23. The sequence goes on along the minus strand of NZ_JALCZE010000006.1, from coordinate 97,724 downwards.
ACATTACGGATGCCGGTTTTATTTCAGACACGGAAAAGGAAAAACTGAAAAACTTAGATGTTTTGATTTTAAACTGTATCAGAAAATTTGATCCTCATCCTGCTCACTTTATCCTTCCGGATGTTATCAGGCTTTTTGAAGAGCTCAAACCTAAAAAATTATTTCTCACTCACATCAGCCATCATCTGGGACTGCATGATGTTGAAGATAAGCAGCTTCCACCCGGAATCCACCTTGCCTACGATGGTTTAGAGATTAATTTTTAAAAAAATATTCCAAAAAGCTTTTGAACATTAAAAAAAGTTTTTATATTTGCACACCGATTTAAAACAAGCCCAGTTGGCGGAATTGGTAGACGCGCTAGACTCAAACTCTAGTATCGAAAGATGTACCAGTTCGATTCTGGTACTGGGTACAAAACCCTGCAAAACAGTATTTATACTACGTTTGCAGGGTTTTTTCGTTTTTATTCTTTTATAAGACCCAACTATTACCGTGTAAGGAAACGTGTAAAAATCAAAGTATCAGAAATAAGAATGGCGACAATATCAGTATTGTTGCCATTCTTTATTTTATTATTTTACTTCGGTCTGTCCGGCTTTGTGGGATCAATTGTTGGATCTTCTCCAACCGGCCCCGTCGTATCTTGTGGATTCAAAGAATTGTCATTTGAATTAACTGTACTTTGAATAGCTGCTGTATTATCCGGATTATTTATTTTTAAGGCCTGAGAGCTCGCTTTAACCGATTCTATTGCTTTTTTCCTCGCTTCCTCATCTCTATCGTTGTTACATGATAACACGACTGTAGTGATTGCCGCTGTTAAAATAATTAGTTTTTTATTCATAAGTCATTTTTTAATCCAAAACAAAAATAACCATTTATAAACCAGTTATACAATTTTTATGTCACATTCTCATGAATTGTGATGCGTTTTTGTGCCAGAAGGATTACACCTGTCCTCTCTTTTCTATTTTGATGATATGATGTTGGAAATATTGCCAGAGGTAAGCATCAGTTCTTTGAAATGAAATTTTTTATAGGAAATCTGCTTAATTTCATATCGGGTTTCTTTTCCCAATCCTACCTGAAGTGAAGTTACTTTTTCGTCGTATCTATGATTATTGACGTCCATTCGAATGTCAGTATCAGTAATCAATCTGCTCTCCGAATTGGTATGTTTTGTATATTTAAAAATTCCTTTATTAGAAGAAATCAGTTTTTTTTCTATTTCCCGATCTCCTTCTACAGATTCTTTTAAAACATAGCTTGGTACTCCTGCATTACAATACGAGAACTTTACATTCCATTTATCCAGATAATCACTTGCCTGGGTTCTGAAAGATTCCATATAAGCTTTTGTTATTTTGAAATCCTTATGCTTGTATTTTTCATATGATGAAATATATTTTAAATCTTTCAGCCCATACCCTGCTAAAAAATCTTCCAGGAAGTCAATCAGATCGGGGATGTTTAAATTATCGCCAACACTTTTCTGTACATATTTATAGTAAGAATCATTCAAGTAAAAGACATCCTTATCTCCGATTAAAACTGTCTTTTCATTATTATTGAATGTAATCTTAAGTTTTGTACTGTAGCTTCCATTTTTATAAGTCAACAAAAGACTATTCTGATTTTTTGCCAAAGCACATATATTGGGTACTTTCTTTTCTGATACCGAAGAATCATTAAAATCATAGAAAGCAATACTATCATTTTTAGGGCTGGAGATATAAATAAGGTTATCAGTACTTATTTTATCCTTTTTGTCAATTCTTTTATCATCAACGTATTCTCCTTTATCAATAGTTTTATTAACAATATGAGTAACGGTATAGGATTTTGGTGTCTGCGCAAAAGCGGTTACATGAAACGTCACCAGAATAAGTAATGTATGTATTAAATTTTTCATCATTTCGTTCTGTCCAGTACATACCTTGGAACTTTCTTCAAATCCTTCTTTTGAGACTTCATTAAAGAAAGATATGTTTTATAATTTTCTACGGCTTTTTCTTTTTGTCCGGTATTCCAATAGCTATTTGCAATATTGAGATAAGCTACTACCTGATCAGGATATTTTTGAATTATTTTCTGAAGCACATTAATCGATACTGTCGGGTTAATATTTTCGAGTTTAAAAGCTAAATCATTTATTTTAGTAATATTATTGGAGGAAATACTGAGATAATCCAACCAGCTTTTGTTTGCTACCCAGTCATAATAATTAAACTTCATCTTGGGAAGATCACTTGTATCTAACAAAACTGATGCATTATCATCAGATTCTGTAGCAAAGTAGCTTTCTCTGTATTGATAAAGAATAAAATTATTGTTTGAAAACTGTAATGTAAAGTCTACAACAGAATACTTATCAGAAGCTAGAGGTGCGATAGATGTTGTGTAAGAAAGCAGATTGTTTTCAAACTTTAGATCATCAATACTAGCATCAGATTTACCATTGCATTCTTTGCAAGGGAAAATGTTGTCATTTTCATAGGTTAAAAGCTCTTTATTATTTTTATTCTTGAAAACGATGATAAGCTTTCTTTTAGTAAGGTCTTCTATCTGTTTTTTATTATCTGTTGTTATAATATATAAATCATCACGTGTTCCATCATTATTAAAATCATTATGCAGCTGAGCTACAATTTCATTCGATTTTAACAATGCTTCCACTTGAGAAGTTTGAGAATGACAGCTCAAACCTAAAAATAAAAATAGTAAAGGAATTTTATTGATCACCTTTAAATATTTTAACGGTTCTATCAAAAGCTTCTCTTCTGTTACTATATGATTTTGTTGCATAATTTACTTTTGCTGTTATTGAATTCACAACTTCATGAGTTGCTCCTTTTTTAGCTAATATATGAGCCTTCTTTAATCCAATATTTAAAGTATCCATATTAATGAATGTTTTTAATGATAAAATATCATAACTAATTATAATATAGGAAATTATTAATTTACATCATTCAAAATTCTTCTCTGTTTTTTGTTCAAATTCTTTAAGGGCTTTAAATAATATTTATCATTATTTTTCTTAAAATAAAGTTTGTCTCCAACAATATTATTCCCTAAAAAAGTTCGTTTAATAATCAATAAATTTTTCTTACAACAACCAGCGGTAATCTCTATTTTAGCATTATTCCAATAATAACAGTTTTTATATTTACACTTCTATTCAGCCATTTATTTTCTTTTTTATCTATTGATAAACAAACACTATCGTCACTTACTTTCTGTTGAAGTATGATATTGGCATTTAAAACTTTATTCCAAATCTTTATTTCCTGAGCTTGGGCTATAAAACCCATTAGTATAAGAATCATTGGATAGGTTATCTTAATTTTTTTAATAAACATTACGTTTTAATATTGTGTCAATCGCCTTCTATACTGTGGTGCTATAAATTTTTCAATTTCTTTCCATGTAAAATAAACAGAGTGTTCCGGATAACCACTATTTGTTCTACTTTTCTCATCATAAAAAATGAGATTTATACCTATCATTTTCCCCTCTATACTTGTATCTATTTTGTATTGATTGAGATTCTTTATTGGAACGAATACGTTGTTATCTGTCTTTAATTTTTTACTACATATCTGTAGGAGCATTTTTTTGTTCGTGAATAATTTTTCTCCAACTTCTGTATCATTCATTTCATCAAAGAAATAATAGATCGTATACTCCCATGGAGAGCCATAAGACTGAATATGTACAGATACATTTAGTAAGCCGTTCTTATTGAGAAATATTTTATATTTTTCAAATCCAAATTGGTTGTCACGTAAAGAATTTGTTGAAATTAAGTTTTTTAAAGTATCTTTTTTTGCATTCAATCTCTTTTCTGGGTTATCAAAAAAAACACCATTAAAAAGATCATAGCTTTTTTGAATTTTCTTGTAAATGACTGTATTCTTAGTTTCTATTTTTAATTCCTGTAACTCAAAACATTCATTGGAAATACATACCGAATCTTTTAAAACAGAAACATTTTGAGCATATGAAAATATGCTAAACAAAAAAACAAATAATATCTTGGGCGGGTATTTTATCATTTTTTCTCTTTTTTTATAGATTCATAATGTTCTTTAATTTCAAAAGCAATTTTTGCTCTTTCATAATTTTTCGCCCTTTTAGGGAGTGCTTTTGTATCGTATCTATTAATAGCTTTTGAAACAGAATCAACATCATCGTTGTCAGCATGCTGCTTTGCTGTTTTTTTATTATATTTCGTTCCTTCATTCCAAAACCATAATGCAGATTGAGTTGCATACATTGGATCTTCGGATAATTTTAAATACTTTCCTTTTAAAGGAACTCCTTGCTTTTCTTCTGCAAAATCTATGGATCCCGTTGTATCATCAGTAAAAGGATTTTTATTCCTATATTTTGAAAAACTTCCATAATTTGCCCTACCTGTCACCTGCTTTAAACCTCTCCCTTTAAATTTCCACCCATCTCTCGTTAGCTCATCTCCATTTCCTAGTCCTCTTGTATCACCTGGATAAGGGGCATAAGCTCTAGACATTAAAGGAATCCCAAAATAAGTATGAGGTTGCAATACTATTTTATAATCTAATGACTTATCTGATTTTAAAACCTCTTTAAGTACTTTTCCTATTCTTTTTTTAGGATTTTTCGGATCTTTCCCTCCTATATATTTCCCATATAATTCCCCGTCTATAATAGATGGTTTATCATTCAATAATATTGTTTTAAGTTCATCATTTGTTTTTGAAATTTTGTTTCCTTTAGCATCAATTATTGTAAAAATTGATGTTAGATGGTCTTTCAAAGATTCAACAATAGTTGTATTGATTGGAATTACAGAAGAACTAAAAACTCCTAAACTTATACTGGAAGAATATTCTTCTCCTTCTTCAAATGTTGTAAACGAAGCTGACTCAAGAGCAATTTGTGCAACAAAGTGAGCTTTTCTTAAGCATGTATCTAAACCAAAATCTTTTCTATATTTATTTAAGTAAGGTAATATTGAATTTATAATTTGTTGTTGTTTTTCACTTAAGCTTTTTACACCGATTGTTTCTCTTATTAACTCAGCGGTTATTTCTTTTGAACAATTTGGACACTTACCATCTTTATTTTCCGGCACCGGTACCCCTTTTGCATCAATACTTTCCGGAACATTTACTTGTCCGGAGGTTACAAATTCTACTTTCCCTGTTTCAGGGGGAACACTTCCCGGCATTTTTCCTGTTCCCGGTAAAGTGGACTTTTTTAGCAGCACATAATTCTCCTGAACTTTCACAGTTCCAAAATCCTGCCACTCTGTGAGAGAAATCATCTGAAACCCATCATCAAAGATAAAGTTTGGAATCTGTTTTTCAACGATGGTTCCGGTAAGCTTATCTTGTGTGGTGGGTACATCATTCAACACTTTAAATGTTCCCAAATGAGCATTGAATTTTATTTTTGCTCCGTCTATAGCCAGCAATAAATCTTCTTGTTTTTTATCTTGCTCCTCATTTTCGGCACGCTTTCCTGCCATTTTCTGGCTGTTGTCAGTTTTCATCTGATCGGGAGTCTGTTCTGGAGCCTGATTTTGAGTTTCCGGGACGGCATTTTTGCCATCGTTATTTAACCTATCCATAATAATGAATGTTTTAATTGTATTCTATCATTATTCCATCTATTTTTGATTGTTCTAGTTGCCACACAACCTGTCTATTCAGTAACCATTTTTTCTTTTGACAATGTCAACAATAATACATGAGGCACTATAGAGCAATCCTTTTTTATCTTTTATTTTATGTTACCTTTTTCAGAATCTGGATTTACAAGATTAATTTTCTGTATTTCTTTTGGAAATTTAGAGTAATTTATTTTTTGTACTCTTTTCAATTCTGATGGAAACCATATGGCAATTCGATTTAAATTATAATTATTAAAGTGATAATCTTCTGGTTGTTTGCTTTCTCTTTTGTATAAATTATTCTCCTTAAAATACCCCCCTAATAATTTAATATCAGCATCTGATAAAAGAGTATAGTCAATTACCTTTTTTTGATTTTCATCTATATAATAATAAAATTTTGAGGCTTTCCACAGTGGAATATAGTCCAGATCACTCATTTTTCCGGTTTCAATATAGAGAAAAGATATAGGCTCTTTTTCTTTATATACATAGCTATTATTGAAAGCTCTATAAATAACTTTATCCTTATGCACCTCTAAAGTGCAGTATGCATATTTAGAATTCATTTCAGTTATATTATCATTGTGATAATATTCATAATATTTTACAGAACTACATGATATTATTGTTAATAATGAAAATATAAAGATTAGTTTCTTCATCTCTTTTATTTTATTTCAATTAAATATTTTCTTGTTTTCCCAAGGTTAATCATATTTTTCCACTGCCATTGATAAAAAGATTTGTATTGAAAATTACTATTGAAAGTACCATCTGTTTTTTGTCTGTAGTCCAGATAATTCTCAAGAGTCTCACTATTAGCTTTAGAGTTGGGAAATTCTTCATAAGACTTTGCTTTTTTACGTTCTTTTTTCAATCTCTCTAATTCTTCTTTCTTCATTTTTAAGTTTTCTTTTTCCTGTAATAGATTTACAGCATTAGAACTTATTTGAGAAAGTGCTTTTCCCTCTAAACCGATCACATCATTTTTTACAAAATCTACAAAATTTGCCTCAAAATTTGTAAAAGAATATTTGTCCGCAACCAGACCTTCTAAAGATTTATATCTTTCATTAAGCAGAGCCAAGCCTTGTAAATCACTTATTGGAATATTATCTCTTTTAGAGATACCCTCTAATTTTTCTAAATTATCAATATTCGAATTTATTACGCTATCTATCTCAACTGTTAAATTTTTGATTTCATCTTCATAATCTTGTTTATATTTTTGTCCATTTTCTTTTATCTGATACCTCCCCATCACTTCTGCCTCAAAAGGATGTCTTAATCCGAAAGCATGCCCTAATTCATGTATTATTAAAGAAGCTGCATCTTTATCAGTAAGAGCAGAATTGAAAATTTGTGCAGTCCCAGAATTTATTAATGAGAAAGCCTGTATTTCTTTTTCAGGAGACCCTGCACCATGTATATCTTCAGTATAAAAGAAATAGATCTTTCCATTCTGGTCTAGCTTAAATGAATTTGTGTATAATTGATTATATTCGGCTTTTTCCTTTACAAAATCATCATACAAAGCTTTTATTTTTTGATCATTCCATATATTAGTTACTTTATGCTCTTCATGCATCTTTTTAGCTTTTTTCAAGTCATCACTTTTATAACCATACATTTTATCAATTTCCTTCAGTAGATTTTCAATCTTTTTATTGAGTAATTCTTCTCTTCTTTGCTGATCAGCCTTACCAGAATTATTTGCTTCAAATCGACGTCCCATTAATTCATCATATTTAAATGCTTTCTGCTTATTTGAGGCAGAATATTCTAAATATCGTTTTCCGTCAATATCATTGAAAAAACTTTTAAATTCGCTTTCCAAAAAAGTGACATGCTTTGTAGTAGCAGCTAATTCTCCAAAAATATAGGCTTGGTTAAAGGAGTTTTCATTAAATAATTTCACTATATCCTTCATTAAATTTACATGAGGAATATCTTTGGATTCGGTACTTGCTGTAGTTCCAAAAGTCACTTTTACTGGCTGTATAATGGTTTTATAAATAGTATTAGCTTTTACAATAAGTTTTCCTAATTCCTGAGGTTGCTCTTTTGCTTTTGCAATAATGGTAACATCCTTACGAAATGCTCCTGTACATTCAATACTAATTTTTTGAGCAGCACCTTTTATACTTAATCTTACAATATTAGGAGATATTTTGATTTTATCATCTGAACTTATTAATTCAATATCAGCTTCATTTATTTCACTTTTCACAAAGGCCTCATTGGCCCTTACATATATAAAAATTTTACTTTTTTTATTATCGGTATTATTTTCAGTATTTGGTCCCCAAACACTTAAGTATGGACATAGATATTCTTTTTTACCAGCATAGGTTTTCTCTTTAGTAATAATATTGGATAATTTTTCATATTTAGAAGCTAATCCTTCAGCACAAACTTTTTTATCAAATCGGTCAAAGCCAAATTCTCCATTGTATTGAGTATCTTCTCTCCCAAATTTTCCATCTGCATTTAATTGCGAACGATAGAAATCTATACAGGCTACAAAGGTTTGTTCCACAATAGTATTTCGCAGAACCGGTGCACCCTTTGGATCAATGCTTTCAGGTATATTCACCTGTCCGGAATCTACAAATTCAACTTTCCCCGTTTCCGGAGGTGTTCCGGGTACAGCTCCTACTCCGGGTAAAAACGATTTCTTCAACAGCACTTCATTGTCCTGTACTTTAGCATTTCCAAAATTTTGCCACTCTATAGATTTCGTCAAAATGAAACCATCATCAAAGATAAAATTGGGTGTCTGTTTGTCCACGATGGTTCCGGTAAGCTTATCTTGTGTGGTGGGTACATCATTCAACACTTTAAATGTTCCCAAATGAGCATTGAATTTTATTTTTGCTCCGTCTATAGCCAGCAATAAATCTTCTTGCTTTTTATCTTTTTTCTCATTTTCGGCACGCTTTCCTGTCATTTTCTGACTGTTGGCAGCTTTCATCTGATCGGGAGTCTGTTCTGGAGCCTGATTTTGAGTTTCCGGGACGGCATTTTTGCCATCGGTATTTAACCTATCCATAATAATGAATGTTTTAAATGGGCATTGTGTTTTTTAACTTCTGTAAAACCTTCCTCATAAAGATCGCCCTTGAAAACAAAGAGACCTCTGAAATAGCTGGTTTCAGTTTTTTCTAAGTTTTCAGAAGAAATGGTCAGCATCATTTTTTCACCATCTATTACAGGAGTCATAATTTCTGTATATCCTTCAGAAGATATTCTTTTTCTTTTGCTATCAAATGACTGCAATAAGCCATTAAAAAGCAGCCCAAACATATGGTAACTTCCTAAAAATTCAATCAGTTCATTTTCATTTTCCAGCAAGTGGCTCACCCGGCTGAAATAGCTGTCTACCGCTCCTCCTTTATGGGTCTTTGATAATTCAGTTTGAATTTTCACCCACCTCATCTGGAGAAAAAACAGATTATCTACCGCTGTAATATTTCCCTCTTCATCTACCCTGCATTCTATCTCATCAAACAGATAGCTGACCTTTTTAAAAAATTGCCCCATTGCATCATCATCATCTGAGAAGTCAAAATCAACGACTAGAATCTGGAACTGATGTTCTTCTTTCTCTTTTCCAAGGTAACAGACCTCCACCTGTCTGGCATATCGTTTTTCTGTGGAATAAAATTCGTTTTTCTGCTCTGTAACAATCGTTTCCAGGCGGTATATTTTCTGATGAAGGTTTTGCAGTATATTACTCATTATTCCGGATATATTCTTCTTTGATAATCGTTATTGGGATCCATTCCCATCCAGTCCCTGTTCGCTGACCAATGAAGGTATTTATTGCGTATAATTCTTAATAAGGCCTGCGGATGATAGGCAGTAACAGTCACCCCTTCCAAGGTCTTGGTTTTAATTTTATTCCCGTTTTCATCTACCATCTCAGCAGGTGATTGTTCCTGTACCGGTTCCGGGTCTAACAGCCTTTGCAATGCTCTTTCCTGTTTTTCCTTTTCAACCTGTTCATCCGTTTTGAAATTCCACTTTCCACCATTTTCAAATACATAACCATGTAAAAGATCCTTTGCATGAGGCAGATACTGATCATGTTCTATAGAATAGGAAGTTTCAGTTTTCATCACCAATTGATGGTCGTACAGGTTTTTACCGTGCTCTTCCATAAAATGTAGCGGAATATAGCTGTATTCTTTTCTCAGAAAACGGGTTCCGGTTATTTTACGGTATACACTTCCCGCTGTAATAAAATTCAGAAAGCTATTATTGATTTCAATCTGTTCTTCATCATACCAATGTTCATCAATCAGTTGCTGTCTGCGCTTATTTAAGAACCATACGGGTTTATGGTTAGAAGTTTCTATTTCATCCACTTTTTCCATTCCGTTTTCATAAGCACCGCCTATATCACAATGAACTCCCGGAAATTCTTTTTCGATACTACCCGGAAATCTGGTTAATGAAAAGTTTTCCCGATGCTCATTGCCTGCCGTAAAATGAACGGCTTTGAAATAAGATCCTGGATTCAATAACTGCAGCTGTTCTACATCATCTCCGAAATTGTATGCAGATCCTAGCGTAGAATGCTTCATCCCTTCCCATCCGACACGTCTCATGCCACCCATATCACCAAACTCCTCATAAGAAGAAACAGTATCATAGGCCCCGATAAAACGAACATCCAGTTCTAAATCTTCCAATTCTTCTTTGGTCACTACATCTTTACTTAAAAGATAATATCCCAGAAATCCAAATTTCGGAAGCTTTCCATCAACAAGATAATTAGGATCTACCTCTATTTTATCCTTATCTATCCACATATCTCCATATTGGGGAATCGTAATTGGCCCTTCGGAAGAATCCATTTGAGTATATCCTACTATCTTTCGGGATTTTTTTATCTCAACATCTGCTGTTCTTTTTTTACCATTGATTTCGTAAGCAAAATTCCTTGCGGCTGCAGCCCCACGGCTGAATCCGAAAGTATCTATATATATTTTTGTAAATTGTTTATCTGCATTTAAACTATCTCTGATTATTACTTTAATTCTATCCGCCAGTTTTTCACATCCTTTTCTCACTTTCCCTCTTACCCCTGTAATACCAGATCCATATTGGAAGCCATCATCTACATCTCTGCGGTTATCCAGCGTCCCAATACCTTCTATATAAATAGCATAATTAGTCTGTTCACAACACTTATACAATCTGGCAACATTGGTAAAATCGTTGCTAAAACTATTATCAACCCCCATTTTATCTAAGCGGCTCCTGTGAATCGCTTTAAGATACTGGTCATATTCGGAACCGGCATCTGGCTTTTTTTTATCATCTAAATCATCATATTCATCTTCCTGTTTTTCAGTCGTATCTTCTATCGCTTTTTCTTTTCGTAAAATTTCTTCTTCAGAATCCGTGCTTTCAATTTTGTTTTTGCCATCCTTATATTTTTGGCGGAGCTCAGTATTTTTAAGATTATTCAAAGTTCCGTCAAAGAAAACACCTACCTCCAAATGCAGTTCGTCAACAGGAGGTGCATAATTTCCAGTATTGTACACAAATGTTTTTCCCATAATCCTAAATTTGAGGCTTCTTTTAATTTTTCTTTTTCGACTTAAATATTTCTAATTTATCTGTCTTAATAAAAGCTTCTTTCCCATTTTCCCCTTTTAGCTTTACTGTAAAAAAGCTAAACGCCTCATTCACTTTTATGACTAATTCTGCTTTGGTACTTTTGGGATTATCTCCAAAAACACTATTAAAAGCGTCAAAGCTGGATTTTTCGTCCAAATTACATGCTGCTCCGTATCTATTATTATCTTTATCTAATACTGACATTGAAATTGAACTAGGAATTGTTCTAAAATCATAATCTGATAAAGGATTTTTTGCAGCATCAAATTGTTCTTTTTCACCATTTATCATATCAACCCCAACATCTCTTAGCGGATTTAATTTTGCATTTTCCGGGAGTTCAAAAACAGCTTTCCAAGTAAACCTTGTTCTATAAACATCCCATAAACCAAATGGTATAGGCTTTTCTTTGTTTTCTTCCTGTATTTTCTTTGGAATAATCTGTTCTCTTGTATGTACCATTTCCAAATAATCTTTGCGCCAAAATCGGTTTTCATGACTGTCGAGCTTAGCAATTTCTGATTCTGGAATGGTTACTTTTTTACCCTGATATCTCCCTATTTCTTTTTGCCAGCCAATTCCTGCCACCCAAACAACGACCACACCTCCAGGTGCCATACCTACAGAAATAACATCGTAGTTTAAATGTTGTGCTTTTCCACTCGCTCCTTTTATTTCAAACCCCTGGCTAAAATATTTTCTTACCATTTCGGTATCAATTGCCGTATCTATCTGGTAAAACTGATTTTCGATATAAGACATCCAGATAAAATCCAAACGCGAGGGAAGACTTTTAAAGCCATTCCCCATCCCATGATTAATCGATCCCCAGGAATGGCTCCCGGGAACGATACCAAAGCTTAATCCTACCCATTCTCCCCCTTCGCATTCCATTCCTCCTTTGTATACTTCCATCGGATATCCTAAAGGGGCAGAGGTTCCTTCAGTCCATTCATATTTTGTCATAGTTTCAGTTTTTTTATGGTCTTTTTTTTCCTGACACGAGATCTGGGTAAAAAATAAAAAGCTTAATAGATATTTTATTACTTTATTCATTATTAACACCTTACATTTTTTTTTAATAATTTACTCTTAATTGTTGTTACTTAATGATTCTTATGACATCAACGGAAGGATAATCACTAAAATTAACGATATCACAAGAAAACATATACAAAAAGAGTAAAAACAAAATAAAAGAAAATCATTTATTTCGTTTTGTTTACGTTTAGAAGCCATTACAAACGGCAGAGCAAATAATACCGGAAAAAAAGCGAAGATCAACCAAAGGGCGACCCATCCATAATCTCCATGGCTATACTGTGTTGTCAAATCCATAAAACCTAATTCAATAATGACAAGAGCCACTACCGATAAGACCGATGAAAAGAAGGAGATCAGTACTTTTTTCAACATTTTCTATCCTTTATTCACCTTAGCATCTATTTTACCCAGCATTTTCGCCACTCCTGAGCTCTGTAACAAAATATCGCCATTTTTTGCTTTATGGGTGGTGGTAGATGTTGTTTCTTTTAAATCACCCGTTACATTAATGGTTTTATTTTCGTTCACCGTCTGTTTATAGTTTTTTGAGGTGAATCTGTGATCATTAGTAATAGTAGTAGTATGATCATTTCCAACACTGGTCTTCATATCTTTTCCTACATTAATATTAAGATTTTCCCCTGCATTGAATGTCATATTTTTAGGAGCAGTTACCACAATATTACCTTTTCCATCCATAAAATAATTATTCCCGCTAGGATCGATAATATTGACACTTCCTTCTGCATCATTCATCAAAATTCTAATACCGCTTCTGGTTTGTATAGATTTTAAATGATTATTAACACCGCCACCCATAGCTGTTCCCCCATGAAACATTCCTCCCATCACGAAAGGACGGTCAGGGTGATTATGTACAAAACCAACCATCACCTGATCTCCTACTTCAGGTACAGCCACATAGCCTCTGTTTTGGGTGATCTGATCTGTTCCTCCTGCATCAGGAGCCATCATCCGGATAAAATTGGTCGTATCATGGAGCTGCCAGTCAAATCTTACAGTTACCCTTCCTTGTTCCAGCGGGTCTGTATTGGATATTACAGTAGCAATCTGAGGCTGCGCAATAGGTACAATAAAATCCGGTTTCGGAATAAATCCTGTATCTGAGGCTATCGCTTCAAATCTTCCTGTATAGCGGCCCAAAGCATCCACCTCATGAATCACCTCCGTCATCATCAGCTTTGTAAAATATGAGGTTTGATTAGTATCTGTTTTTCGCATATTGATATCGGCAACACATCCCGGATATAAAAAGGGAATAGTTGTCCCACCGGAAACCGTAAATACTTCTACCGCTTTACTTCCGGCTGTACTGGTTTGGGAAATAACAACATCCATATCGGTTGCCGCTTTTATGGGAGCTACCTGTAATGCCGGAGTTTTGAATATACCGTCATTATTTTGGTAAGCTGTTTTTGCCAAATTTCCTACATGTTTTATAGGGGTTTCTCCCGAAGAGAGCTTAGCATTTGAGCTGCTGTTATATCCATAGAAACTGGGTTTGATGTGCACTGCTTTCAATTCAACATTCACATCAGAAACATTGCTTCCATATACCAGTTCCAATGCTTTATTCTGAGGCGGCATATTTCCGAAGTGCAGCACTTCACCATCATAGTAGAACTGTTCACCATAGGCTTCAGCCATTCTGCAGAGATAATTATAATGGGTTTCGTTATATTGGGCGCTGTAGAGGATCTGGGACGAAGCTTTGGCATTTACTTTTACATCAAACTTGGTACTTTCTATCCCTTGTTTGATAACATCCTCTGCAATGATTCCCATATTAACAGGCTGATCTCCACCAAAACTTTGGGTGTGGGGAGCAGCATCCAACAGAATGGTAGGGCTATGCCCTTTCAAAACAATATTTCCAAGGTTATGATTTTCCTGGCTGAAGCCCACTCTTGTGATCACTCCTACAAAGGTTCTTTCCGGACTTCCTTCTACATCTTTGTATTTAAAAACCACTGTTAAACGTTTTCCTAAAAACTGTTGAGCTTCTTCCAGATCATGGTTTTGTCTTCCGTCCAGGGTATCATGAGCCAATGTCAGTTCAAAATCATGATGTTTTTTTACACTTTGCTGCAAACGAAAATGCTTAAAGTGCTTGATGATTTTGCCTTCTATCACAATATCCAGTTTAACCACACGGTTGATTCCGGGAATATGATTCTCGGAAATCTTATCTGAATTCGAGGTATTTTTATTCATATTATGTAAAGTGTTTTCGGGGAATTTATTTAATAAAAAAATTAAAAAACAAATGACCTTTTCATAAAGTTATGAATTTTTTACAATATAAAATTCACATTATCAGCTTTATGTTTAAAATTATAGAATTTTTAAAAAGATAAAGCTGCTTGTCCATTTATGATGTCCCGATGGAAATAATTACAGACAAAAAAACAGAACAGCATCTTTGTAGCACCATTCTGTTTTATGTTGAGTTAAATTGTAAGAGATCGGATTCTTATGCTGTAGGCCAAGCCCCATTATAAGCTGAATTACCTAGATCAATTTGTTCTGCACTTACAACAAAACTGATGTACATACTGTTTTCATCTACGGCATCGAAATCTACTTCGTGCTGGATGACATACCCGTTAGTCCATTTTAATGTTGTTAATGTTCCTTCTTCGTGAGATTTGTTGAAAGTTACTTCACCTACTGTAGGTTTGTATTTTCCATTAAGTAGGCTTTCCAGGATGTCAGATTTCTCTGTAGCTTCTACTGTAATTTTAATAAGAGCATTGGAAGGATCAGATGCTACTCTACCGGACACGTCTGTAGCACGGGCTACCGTATAATTCAGTTTTAATAACTTTTGTCCTTCACCGTTGTTGAATTTTAGAATTCCTCTTGAATTTCTTTCTGCCATGATCGTAAATTTTAATCGTTAATATTTTGTGATTTGTGGTTGGTTATATCACCAAAATTAGAAGTATTTACCAGACTGAAAGAATATTTAAGCTTAAATCTGAAAAAGTGTAGTATTTCTACGACTAACACTTGTTAGGTTTTTTATTGTTTGTAAATCAAAAGATTACCTTTCAAAAAGTATTAAAACACAACTTCCAAAGTACAAAGTACTATGCTACACTTACTCCGAAAAAACGTCCTACCAAAGCTGTAATTCCCATTGCTACCGTCCCCCAGAAACAGATTCTGAGCATGGCAATTTTAATATCGGAACCACCTGTTTTGGCTGAAATTGCTCCTAGCAGCATGAGGAATATGATGGAGAAACCATATTGAAAATAGATCATCTGCTTAATAGGAGCTAGTAAAGAGACCATAAAAGGTAATAAAGCGCCTAATGCAAAGGATCCAAATGAAGCAATAGCTGCCTGCAGAGGTTTTGCCTGTGTGATTTCATTGATTCCCAATTCATCCCGGGCATGGGCTCCCAATGCATCATGTGCTGTGAGCTCAGTAGCAACCTGCATTGCTGTTTCTTTAGTACATCCTCTTCTTTCATAGACTTTAGCTAATTCTCTAAGTTCTATTTCAGGCATTTCTTCAAGCTCACGTTTTTCACGGATTAAATCTGCTTTTTCTGTATCCTCCTGTGAGCTTACAGACACATATTCACCGGCAGCCATAGACATTGCCCCCGCAATCATTCCCGCTAAAGCAGCCAGAATGATGATATGACGGTCGGGTTCTGCTGCGGCAACCCCAATAACAATACTCGTGGTGGACAGCAACCCGTCGTTAGCTCCCAAAACAGCTGCCCGAAGCCAGCCTACCCTGTTTACATAATGTTTTTCTAGCTGATGCTGCATAATACAATATTTCAGTGTTGATCCTTCCATTAAAGGTATAAAATGTTTCTTCAAGAATCATTTTAAATTAATATGCAGTTTGTTGGTTCAGCTCAAAACAGAGACAGGGTGTTCACTTTTAAATCTGTTAAAATCCTCAAGGGTATATTCAGGGCATGCTCCTTCCTGTGATGTAATAAAAGCTCCTAGTGAAACGGCCTGTAGCATTGTTTCATGTACAGAACTTCCTTTTTCCAGCTTTTTTGATAAAAACCCTGCTAAAAAAGAGTCACCACTTCCAACGGTGTCTTTTATGGTAACCGGGATGGTAGGATAGAGATAGAAATCATCCTTATAAGCATACAGAGCTCCTTTACTTCCTTTGGAAACAATAATTTCCGGGAGGTCAAATTGATCCTGTAAATAATGTATGCTGTCTTCTTCATTGGTATATGTTTTTCCTAAAAAGTCCAGCATCATACGTAATTCTGCTTTGTTAAATTTTGCAAGATGTGCTTTGTGTAACAGGTCCTTAATCATGCTAACCTCATAATATGGTTCTCTAAGGTTAATATCAAAAACATTGTAAGAACCGATCTCCAGTAACTGGAATAATGTGTTTTTGGATTTCTCACTTCGGGCTGCCAGTGTTCCAAACACTAAAGCATCTGCTTCATTAAGGATTTCCTGATCTGCTTGGGTCATATCAATAAAATCCCAGGCTACATTTTCTACGATATCATAATGCGCATCATTATTCTCATCCATTGAAGCAACAACAGTACTGGTAGGATATTCTGTGCTTATCTGAATGTGCTCAGTCGGAATTTTCCAGTTTTTCATTTTCTGTAACAGATCGTGCCCAAGCTGGTCATCTCCAACACTACTGATCATATTGACACCAACACCCATCCTTGAAAGATGATATGCTACATTAAAAGGGGCTCCCCCCATTCTTTTCTGTTCTCCCGGAAAAATATCCCACAGAACTTCTCCAAAGCAGACTGCTTTATTTTTTTTATCTTCCATTATTTTAAAATAATAAATATATTTTTAATAGACTTCTCAAATTCATCTCTGTTTTTCAGAATGAATAGGCCTGTACGGAAAACTGCAGAAATGCATTATTGTTTACAGGATTCCACATTCCCCATATTCCGATGGGTATTTTATATCCTTCAATGGTAAAGTTTTTTGAAATAATAAGACTCACCTCATTAAATCCTGCTTCTTTAGCAAAAAAGTTATTCTTTTCGCCGTTGCTGTTGTTTAGTGCAAAGCCATATCCCAGTCTTCCTCTTACTTCCAGATTTTCTTTCTTATAGACAGGATATTCTCCCGATACAAATGATGAATATTTGTTCTTTGTATTATCACTGTTCCTGTCTCTCCCGAAAACCACAGTGTTCCAACTGAGAACTAACGGAAACTTTTCACTTATGGTATAATAAGATCTCAGGTCCCAAAAGCGCCCGGTTTCCCTTGCTGAATAATTAAAAAATTCTTTGTTATTATACGAGGCATCCGGTGAAAAATTATAAATATCCCATAATTCTAAAGTAAGATGTTTATTTCTGTATCCTACATAATTATTAAATTCTTTATAGGAGCCATTCACATTACCACCAGCCCAAAATCCTGCATAGAAGTTCTTATAATCCAAATGTACATCTCCTGTAGAAACCAAGCCTGTAGAAACTTCAATACCACGCCATAAATGACTATTTCGAAGTTGTAAAGCAGAATGTACCTCCTGTGCATTCAAAAATACACTTCCTATAACCGCGGAAAAAAACAATATAATACATTTTAACATGACATAAGTATTTTTAATATA
Source organism: Chryseobacterium sp. WG23 (assembly GCF_024586575.1). Classification (NCBI taxonomy): domain Bacteria; kingdom Pseudomonadati; phylum Bacteroidota; class Flavobacteriia; order Flavobacteriales; family Weeksellaceae; genus Chryseobacterium; species Chryseobacterium sp. WG23. Next base: position 79,762 of record NZ_JALCZE010000006.1, on the reverse strand, counting down.
AACACTAAGTATCCTCTATCCGGTAGTTATTTACAGGATAATAAAATAGCTCTAAGAAAATATATGATAGTGAACTAATGAATAAGATCTTTTTCTCTTATCCTCGATCCGAACAAAGCATAGGTCAGCATCAGCAATTCGCAGATTACGGTAAGCCACCATGTCCATCTCCACGAGCCTAAAACATCTGCCAAACCGCCTTGGATAAGGGTAAACACAGCCCCGCCAAATACTGCAGAAATAAAAATACCTGATGCTTTTGAGGTATACTTATTCAATCCTTTTATAGAAAGGGTGTAGATGCAGCTCCACATAGACGAATGCAGAAGACCGATTGCCACCAGAAACCAAAGGTTTTGTGTAATCATAGATGTTAGGGCAAGAATCGTCGCAAGAACTGTTGTGATTATTAATTGTGTTCTTGCAGAAATTTTACTCAAGAAACTTGATACTGCTCTCCCTACAAGAAATCCACCCCAATATAATGTAGACAGTAATGCATGAATGCCTAAATCTATCCCACCGACAATAATATCTGTTTTTCCGAAAAAGGTGATTGGATGTCCCGAATCCATCAATTCAAAGGCATACAGATTAATATTGGCTCCGATAGCAACCTCAGTTCCAACATAAAAAAAGATAGCCAGAACCCCCAATACAAAATGCCTGAATGACCAGATGCTTCTTTCCAGCTTTTCTTCTCCTACTATTCTCGTATGGGCAATATCAGGAAGGTGAAGCTTTTTGGTAATCACCATTACCATTAATATGCATATGATAAGTGCTAACAGAGGGAGCAGCAACTGCCTGATTTCTATATTTTCTATGGAAATCCCACTGAACATGACCACGGTAACAAAAAATGGTGCAGAAGTAGTCCCTATTGAATTAATGGCTGTCAGAATATTCAACCGCTGTACCGGCTGGGTTCCTTTCAATTCATATGATGCGGCATAAGGATTTACAACCACCTGAATGATGGCGGCAGAAGTACCCATTAAATAAGATCCTATAACGAAAATGGTAAATCCGAAAGGAATAACCGCATCCTTAATACTGAACTGTAAATCCGGATACTGATCACCAAACCAGGATGAGCATAAATACATAAAAAGACCTGAAATCATAAAAAAAAGACCACGCAGGATTGTATTTTTATATCCAAATGCATTTACCCATTTACTTCCCAGTGTTCCGTTCAAAAGATAGCCAAGAAAGAAGAAAAAGGAAATTAAAGTGGTAAATGTATTTTTCAAACTGCCGGCATGGCTTAGAAAAGTGAATTTCAGAGGCGCCTGCAGCTGCTCATTCACGGTTGTCAGAAAACCTACAATAAAATAAATAAAGGTGATAATGGCAAATGGCAGTATGGCATTGTTTGTCTTATTTTCTGAAGGGCTTATATTTGAATTTATTTGCATGACCTTTTATTTTATAATTGATTTTAAAACCCAATCGGTTCCCGAGTCTTTAATATCTTGTACAAACCGGGTATACAGATTTGTGAACTGTCCAGAATCTTTCAGATGAACTCCTTTAAAAGCTGATAATTCTAAAAAATCAAGTGGGTTTTCACTATCAATAAGTAAGTCGTCACTGGTAGTCAGCCAGGGTTCAGACACTTCAAAAGTATCTCCATGGTCATCTGTTTTGTATTTCAGATAATGTCTATAGGAAGCAATAAGAAAAGCAAGTCTTGTAAGGTCTTTCCCCTCTTTTTTCATTTTATCAAGATTAGGAATAATATATACCGGAAATTTTGAAACCCCGTCAGAGCACAAACGGCTTACCTGATCACTGACACTATGATTGGCAAATCTTTCAATAAGTGTGTCTTTGTAATTTTCTAAATCTGTATTTTTAGGGACAGGAACTAATGGTGTAATATCAATATCCATAAAGTTTCGGATAAATTGTACCAGATCTTTATTTTCCATCGCCTGGTCTACTTTTCGATACCCCATCAGGAAAGACGGATAAGATAACAGTGTGTGTGAAGCATTCAACAGGCTCAGTTTCATATTTTCAAATAAACTGACATCATCTGTGAATTCTACTCCTACTTTTTCCCAGGCAGGTCTTCCAGCCATAAAGTAATCTTCTATTACCCATTGTGCAAAATCTTCACAGTAAACAGGAGCTTTGTCATTCGTACCATTCAGCTTGTTCAGTCTTTCAATATCTTCAGGAGTGGTGGCAGGAGTAATACGGTCTACCATACTATTGGGGAAAGCCACATTGTCTTTTACCCATGCTGCAAGGTCTTTATCCTGTGCTTCTATAAATGCTGTAAAAGCTCTTTTCGCTGTATCACCGTTATGCTGAAGATTATCACACGAAAGTATTGTAATCCCTCCCGCATTTTTTACTTTTCTACTGCGTAATCCTTCTGCAACAAAGCCAAAAACGGTAGTAGGACTGGCAGGGTTTTCCAGATCATACTTTATTTTTTCATCATTCAGAATAAATTCTCCGGTTTCCTTATCCAGATTATATCCTCCTTCTGTAATGGTTAAAGTGATTATTTTAATTGAGGAGTCGGCAATTTTTCTGACCACTGCATCCGGATCTTCAATTCCCCAGATCAATTCACATAATGAATATATTTTATACACTTCATTTGTTCCGTTTCTTCCGCAAACTGTTAGTGAGTACTTAAGATCCTGAGCCCGTAAATTGTTTACGATCTTCTCATCTGAAGGCAATAAACAAACTCCACAAATCCCCCAGCTCTGCTGATCTTTATCATGTAACAGCATATTGGTATAAAATTGCTGATGAGCCCTGTGGAAATTTCCTACACCAATATGTAAAATCCCGGCACGAACCTCAAGCAAATCATAATTACAATAAATCTTATCCATAAGTAATAAATTATTAACAGATTAATCAATCCGCTAAAACTATATTAACAAATAGTTAATTCATTAGTTTTTTTTAAAAATTTAAATTGGGAACGTTCCCAAATTTTAGGGAACGTTCCCAATTGTCTATTTTTTTGTTATTTTTGACGAAAAGCATGGTATAATGAAGCGTATTACGATTAAAGATCTGTCTAAATTTTTGTCATTATCCACCTCTACCATCTCCAGAGCACTCCTTCATGATAAAAATGTAAATGATGAAACAAGAAAACGGGTATTGGATGCAGCAAATAAAATGGGCTATAAACCCAACCTTACTGCTTTAAGTCTGCAATCCGGACAATCCAAGACCATAGGGTTTGTTGTACCTGAAATGATCACTCCTTTTTCAGCAAAAGTTCTTAAAGGAATTCAGAATATAATGTACCCGCTTGGATACCGGATTATCATCACCCAGTCTGATGAAGATCCTCTTATAGAAAGAAAAAATCTACAGCTACTCGAAGAGTTTAATGTAGATGCTATTATTATCAACCTTTGTCATGAAACCTACAATAACGATATATATCAGCACATTATGAGGCAGGGAACTCCTTTAATATTCTTTGACAGGCTCCCTCATGAGTCCTTAGATGTTTCCAAAGTAATTGTTAATGATTATATTAAAGCATCATTAATGGTAGAATATTTAATTAAAACAGGGAGAAAAAGAATTGTCTATATCATGGGGCCTACAACTATCCGGAATGTTACGGAAAGAATGAATGGCTATAAACGTATTCTTATGAAATACAACATCTTTGATGAAAACCTTATTATAAAGGCCAATGGGATGACTGTTCAGCATGGAAGAGATATCATCCAGGAACTGTTAAATAAGAATATAGAATTTGACAGTATTTTTGCATTTAGTGATACCTTGGCAATGGGTGTCATGAATTATCTTCTTGAACAAAAGATAAGAATACCTGAAGATGTATCCGTGGCAAGCTTTTCCGGAACCGAATTATCATCAATGGTATATCCCCAATTAACCAGTGTACAACAACCTCTGGAGGAAATGGGTGAAAAGGCGGCAGAACTGGCACTGGAAAAAATCAAAGATCATTCATCCCCAAGCCGGTCAGTTTTAATGGATGCAGAATTGGTATACCGAGCTTCTACTTAATAAAATCATAAGCAAAAAAAAAGTACTGATGAGCTTAAAGATGGGACAAAATTAATGTCTTAATTCTCCCAGTTGCTTTTTAAAATAAATAACAAAACCACTGAAAATAAGTTCAGTGGTTTTGTTATTGTAAGATTTCTTAGATTATCTTGTGGTATATCCTCCGTTAGCAAAAATAGTCTGCCCGGTAATCCACCAACCTTCTGTTACTAAAAACTCTACCAGCGGAGCGATGTCCTTGATATCGGTAAGCCCTCCTAAAGCAGCAGCCGATTTATGATAAGCTACCGCATCATCTGTTTCCTGCCCATAGAAGAAAGGGGTATCCATAGGACCTGGAGCTACAGCAGTTACAGAGATTCCTCTTCCACCGAATTCTTTAGAAGCCGCTCTTGTAAAATGTTCTACCGGTGCTTTTGCCCCTGCATATGTAGAATACAATCCTGTATAGGCAGCAAGTAATGAAGTGACAATAGTACAGATTTTCCCGTTGTCATTCAGCTTTTTTCCTGCTTCCTGAAGGAAGAAATAAGCAGACTTTGAATTCACGTTGAACATTTTATCATATTCTTCTTCCGTAGTTTCTGCAAATGGTTTTTTCAGTACCATCCCTACCGTATTGATTGCAATATCAATACCCCCGAATTTTGAAATCGTTTCGTCAAAAAATTTAGTTACATTTTCCACTTTAGTAAGATCAGCCTGAAACAAAAATGCTTCAGCTCCTAAAGCTTGAACTTCAGCAAGTGTTTTTTCGCTCTCGGCCTTAGAACTTTCACTATTGTAGTGTATTGCTAATTTCGCTCCTTTGGCGGCAAAACCTTTGCTTAATAATCCACCAAGGTTTTTTCCTCCTCCGGCAATTAAAACTACTTTTCCTTTTACATCTTGTGCTGACATTATTCTTAATTATTTAAATGTTAATAAAACAAAGGTGAAAAATAAAATTCATCTCAGTATGGTGAATTTTTCGGTATTTATGTTTCATCCTATCAATTGCACATAGCTGCTGATGTTGAGCTGAAAAAAAAATTAATGATGTCAAAAAAAATATTTTCACGAATACATTATTATTTCTCAGACAGATACAAATACATTTTCCGTTTTTAACCTCATCAAACGCTGTAGATCTCCTTCAACATTGAGTTTTAGGCATAGCATTTGATATTCAACCATCCATATTATCACCACTTCATTTCTATAATAGAGTTTCACAATCCTCAGCTTGCTGGGGATTTATTATTACGTTCCGTGAAAAGCTTGAAAGATGTCTTTTCCACCATGTTCATTGCTGTTTCTGTAGAATCTATTTCTGATAATCAATTATTTAAAACCGTATTATTCATTTTATTATTGTATATTTGCATATTAATAGCTAGATTACTACTTGTTTTTTACCACGGCTGAATATCATTTTATTAAGCCTTTGCTTGCAAAGCAGCCATATTTTTAACTTTAATTCTTCTACTAAGAACAACTTATCGGAATTTTAAAGCTCTATATGATAGGGGAAATCCAAGACAGGAAGCATCAGTGGGCTCTATAAAATATAAAGCTGATACACTGAATCATTAACAATATATTAGAAACTAAATACTAAAAATAATTTATGGCAGATTCTTTTTCTAAAAAGGAAAATTTCAAGAAAAAAATTCAAAAGCAAAAAGAAAAAGCGTTAAGACGCGAAGAGCGTAAAACGAACAACAACAAAGGAAAGGATATGGAGGATGTATTCATGTATGTAGATGAATTCGGAAGATTAACATCCACTCCACCTGAAGAAAGACAGGAGGTAAACCTTGAAGAAATTCAGTTAGGTGCAGCTCCAATTATTGAAGAAGATATCCGTAAAACAGGAATCATCACATTCCACAGTGAAAAAGGATATGGCTTCATTACTGAGGACAATTCAAAAGAAAATATTTTCTTCCACAACAACAACTGTACAGAACTTGTAAAGAAAGGAAACAAGGTATCTTTTGAGAAAGAAAAATCACCAAAAGGTTTTTCTGCAGTCAATATCCAAGTGATCAAATAATTACAAACGATCTTATAAAAATAAAAGCCACCTCAAAAGGGTGGCTTTCTTCATCGTAAAAAATAAAAATGGGCTAGTTTTTCAGACCGGCAAAAATTGTTTTTGTTTTAAAAACACTAAAAAACAGAAGCTGCTAAAAAATTAAAATCTTAAAAAGATATTGTCAGTTAAAACAGCTTATAGCTTCTTAATGGTTATATTAAAGCTAGTCTAACTTTCCGCCCAATGCTTTGAACAGCAAGACATTATTCCTGGTATTCTGATGCTGAAACTGCAGCAGATCGAGCTCTGCCGTCAGTTTGCTCTTCTGAGAATTAATCAGTTCAAAATAGTTGGCATATCCTGTTAAATACAGATCATTGGAAACTTCTACCCCTCGGTCCAGAAATCCGACTTCTTCTGATTTCAGCTTCAAAACCCTTTCGTAGATCTTTGTTTGCTTTAAAATAGACTGAAGTTCGTTAAATGCAGTAGTAATACTCTTCTGATAGTTAAGAAAGGCTATTTCCTGCTCTGTATTTGCTATTTTAAACTCATATTTCAGCTGGCCTTTATTAAAAACAGGAACCATTAATCCTCCCAACAATTGCCCGGCTAATGAACTGGGTTTAAATAAGGTTTCTACAGAAAAAGAGTTCAGTCCAAAACCTGCCCCGAGATCAATTTTAGGATAAAAAGCAGCTCTTGCCGCCTTGGCATCTGCCTGGGAAGCCTCCAGTACATAATAATTGGCAGCAACATCCGGTCTGGAATGCACCACTCCTTCCACATTAATGGTTTTATTTAAAATATCCATATTGGTAGGCATCAGTATTTTTCCCCGCTTAACATCTCCACCATAGCTCCCTGTCAGCGTGGTAATTGCCTGTTCAACAGTTACAATCTCGACTTTTATATGTTCTATTTCTGCCAGCCAGTTATTATTCTGGGCTTTAAATTGCTGTACTGCAAGTTCCGTAGCCTTCCCCACTTCCCTTTGTGCCAAAACAATTTCAAAGGCCCTTTGCTGAAGCTTATAGTTCTTCTGATAGATAGCCAGACGATTGTCTAAAGCCACCAGCTGATAATACAGATTGGCAATATCTGTAAAAAGCTCTACCTGCAGCAGCCTAAGCCCTTCCGTAGAAGCCAGATATTTCTTTTGGGCGGCAATTTTCCTGTTTTTCAGCTTTCCCCAGGCATCAATTTCCCAGCTGCTCCTTGCCCCCAACCAATAATTAGGAGTAAAATTTCTATTAATTTTCTGTTCTTCAGTAACATTAGGAGATAGATTGGTATCGTAATTTCCTACTCCTTCCATTGTATATTTTCCATAGCGGTTCCCGGAAGCTTCAACACCTACATCAAGAGAAGGTAAAAGATCCATTTTGGACCGCTGTAGAAAACTGTTCGCAATTTCTACCCTTTGCTGGGCAATCTGAAAATCCGGATTAGCCTGGACCACTTTATCAAAAAGTTCCAGCAACAGAGGATCTGAAAAGTAAGCTTTCAGGTTAATCTGCTGAAATTCATCCGAATTTTCTTTTTTCTCAGTCTTAATCACTTCTTCAGGCAGTGTCTGTGGCTTCTTCAGCATGGTGACTTTCGGAACAGCACATGAAGCCATACTCAATACAGCAATTCCGTAAAATATATTTCTATGGTTTAATCTTTTCATCTTTCTTCTTATTTTCAAGTTTTGCAAAGAATATATACAGTCCCGGAATGATCACCAATCCGAAAACTGTTCCTATCAGCATTCCTCCTGCTGCAGCTGTACCAATGGAACGATTTCCTATTGCCCCTGCTCCGGAAGCAATACAAAGCGGAATAAGCCCTGCTACAAACGCGAAGGAAGTCATCAGGATAGGTCTCAAACGCTGTCTTGCTCCTTCAATAGCAGCCGGGATAATATCAAAGCCCTGTTTATTTCTGGCCACAGCAAATTCTACGATAAGAATTGCATTTTTAGCTAAAAGTCCGATCAGCATGACCAAGGCTACCTGTGCATAAATATTACTATCCAGCCCAGTCAGCACCAATGCGAAATAGGATCCAAAAATCCCTGTAGGCAGGCTTAACAGCACCGGCATCGGAAGAAGGAAACTTTCATATTGCGCAGCTAACAAAAGATACACGAACAACAGACAGATCAGGAATATATACACGGTTTGGTTTCCCGACAGAATTTCTTCTCTTGTCATCCCCGACCATTCTATATCAAACCCTCTTGGAAGGCTTTCTTTAGCTACCCGTTCTACTGCTGCAATGGCATCTCCTGAGCTATATCCATCTGCGGGCTCTCCGTTAATCATTGCAGACATATACATATTATACCTTGTCAGCACTTCAGGACCATATACTTTTTCCATGGTAATAAATGTTGAAAAAGGAACCATTTCGCCCTTGTCATTCTTCAGATAGAGATTCAAAATACTTTCAGGAGTATCCCTATGTTCCGGGCTTGCCTGAACCATCACTTTATACATCTGACTAAAGCGAATAAAGTTGGTGGCATAATAAGAGCCAAGCATCGTCTGTAAAGTGGACATGGCATTATCTACGGAAATTCCCTTTTTAGCGGCCATATCGTAATCTACATTAATCATATATTGCGGGAAAGTAGCATCAAAGCTGGTAAAGCTATTTTGTAGTTCCGGAGCAGTATTCAGCTTTTTGACAAAATCTTTAGTGATTTTATCTGTATTCTCGATAGTTCCGCCGGTTCTGTCCAGTAATCGCAATTCAAAACCACTTGTATTTCCAAATCCGGGCACCGTAGGCGGCGCGAAAATTTCAATCTGTGCGTCTGCAATAGACTTTGTTTTTTCAGAAAGCTCCGTGATCAGATCATTCACTGAAATATCTCTTTCTTTCCAGTCTTTAAGGTTAATCATCGCCATTCCGTAGGATGAACCTGCAATCTCTGTTACAATACTGTATCCGGCAAGCGTTGTTACGTTTTCTACGCCTTTTATCTTCTTTGCAATAACCGTTACTTCATCCAGTACTTTTTCCGTTCTCTCCACAGTTGCACCCTGTGGTGTGGTAACGCTTACATATACCATCCCCTGATCTTCCATAGGGATAAATCCGGTGGGAAGAAACTTGCTGGTCAGGAAGGTAAGCCCGATGAACAGGAACAGCAATCCAAAAGTTACTGTAGTTCTTGTTGCAAATTTTGATAAAATACTTACATAACCGTTTGTCAACCGGTCAAAACCTGTATTAAAACTTTGGAAAAACCTGTCCATCACAGTTTTTTTCTTATTATGGTCATGCGGTTTCAAAATAATAGCACAAAGTGCCGGAGTAAGTGTCAATGCATTCACCCCTGAAATAACAATACTGATGGCCAGTGTTAATGAAAACTGACGATAGAATACGCCAACCGGGCCATCGAGAAATGCAACAGGAATAAATACAGCAGACATCACAATTGTAATGGCTACTACTGCTCCTGCAATTTCCTTTGTAGCACTTACGGTAGCATCCATCGCATTCATGCCTTCCTCCATTTTAACATGGACAGCTTCTACGACGACAATTGCGTTATCCACCACAATACCAATCGCAAGAACCAAAGCAAATAAAGTCAATAGGTTTACCGAGAAGTCCAGCATATTCATGAAAGCAAAAGTTCCTACAAGTGCCACAGGAACAGCTAATACCGGAATCAGGGTTGAACGCCAGTCCTGAAGGAAAATAAATACAACAATTCCTACCAAAATAAAAGCTTCAATAAGGGTTGTCAATACCGCACTAATGGAAGCATCCAGGAATCTGGAAACATCATATGCCATGTTATATTCCATTCCGGGAGGGAAAGAAGAAACTTTCAATTCTTCCATTTTGGTTTTTACGCTCTCAATGACTTCAGAGGCATTGGAACCGGGACGCTGCTTCATCATAATAGAAGCGGAAGGTCTGCCATCCGTTTTGGAAACCATTCCGTAATTCATGGCCCCAAATTCTACTTTAGCAATATCTTTAAGCTTTAAAATAGTTCCGTCTACGTCAGATCTGATGGGAACTTCTTCGTATTGCTTGGGTTCAAAAAACTTACCTTTATATTTAATTACATACTGAAGCTGGCTGGAGGTTTTTCCTGACGTTTCCCCCACTTTTCCGGGAGCTGCCGAAATATTCTGCTTCTGTAATGAATGAATCACTTCATCTGCCGAAATACTGTAGGCTGCCATCTTTTGTGGGTCCAGCCATACTCTCATCGAGTATTCTTTCTGTCCCATGATCTCTGCACGTCCTACTCCATCAATACGTTTCAACTCCTGAAGAACATTGATATCTGTAAAGTTGTAGATAAACTGTTCGTCCTGACTTGGATCTGTACTTGTAATGTTGAGGTACATCAGCATACTGTTCACTTCTTTTTCAGTCGTTACACCAGCTCTGATCACTTCTTCAGGAAGCTCATCGAGTATTGTCGTTACCCTGTTCTGAACATTAACTGCAGCAACATCGGGATCTGTTCCCACTTCAAAGAACACCTGAATCAGGGTAAGGCCGTCATTGGATGTCACTGTAGACATATACGTCATTCCCGGAACTCCGTTGATGGCACGTTCCAGGGGAAGAGCTACAGCATTGGCAGACACCTCTGCATTAGCTCCTGTATATTTCGCCGTTACAGTAACAGAGGGCGGTACAATATCCGGAAACTGGGTAATAGGCATTTTCATCAGGGCCATAATCCCCAGGAGGACAAATAATATGGAAATAACTAACGAAAGAACCTTTCGTCTTATAAACATTTCTACCATTGTTAGTTGATTTAAAAATTACGAAAGGTTAATATTTCTTTTTAATTTTGATTATATCACCGTCTTTTAAAGACTGTGTACCCTCATAAATAATTAAATCACCCTTTTTAAGACCACTTTCTATCAAATAAGAATCTCTCAGGGTAGTTCCAATCTTAATATTGGTCATCTTTACTTTATTTTGTTTATCCACCACAAAAACATACATCTTATCCTGAATGGAGAATGTTGATTTTTGGGGAATCAGAATGGCATTTCCCTGATGTTCGGAAATAATCAGCTTTCCGGAAGTACCATGTTTGATCAGATGGTCAGGGTTAGGAAATAACACTTTATACCGGATAGAACCTGTCGTTCTGTCTATTTCTCCTTCAGCTGTTTTTAGAGCTCCGTTAAACTGGTAATTAACACCATTGGGCAGTGTCAGTTCAATTTTCTGATGGCTTCCTATCTTATCATTGGCTAAAAGCTCAAAGTAAAGGTTCTCTGGGATTGAGAAGTAAGCATAGACTTCATTAAGCTGGGATAAAGTGGTCAATAAAGTTCCGTTTTCTACCAGACTTCCATCTTTAAGAGGAATAACATCAATTACTCCGTCAAAAGGTGCTGTAATTTTTGTAAAGCTTATTTTTTGCAGAACAGCTCTTTTTTCAGCGTCAGCAAAGGCATGCTTGGCTTTAGCAGAAGATAGTTTTGCTTTTACCATCTCCAATTCGTTGCTGGCCACAAATTTCTTGGCATAAAGACTCTGGATCTGTTTCAGCTCCACTTCGGCAATACGAACATCGGCTTCAGTCTGTTTTAAGGTTGCATTCGCCTTTAAAAGCTCCATCTGAAGTTCCGCATCATTGATTTTAAATAAAGCCTGCCCCTGATGCACAAACTGCCCTTCATTGACATAAATATGCTGTATGATCCCTCCAATCCTAGAACGCATTTCTACATTCTTCTTAGCCTGGATATCGGTCACAAACTGATTGTTTACCAAAGTATCTTTTTCTTTGATTTCAAGAACAGGAACTTCTTTTTCGTTTTGGTTGTTTTTTTTCTTGTCTTTACTGCATGACACAGCGAATAATGTTGCAAAAGTGCAAATTATTACGTTTTTAAAATACATTTTAAAATGTTTTAGTTATAAAAATTTTCGATAAAATAGACTGAATTCAATAACGTAAACTAGTACAACTGAAGGAGATGAAGAAAAGACTTAACCCCGCAGATAATTGAAACTGCAATGTTAGGAAGTGTAATTTTCGGGCTTACTTTCAGGATCGCTGAAAAGTCCCCTGCTGCGCAGTCATTTTTAGGTGCTGAATGTTTTATAACTTTCGAGGCAGCAGCTAATGCATGGGTATTCATATCAGCATCCTCAAAAACATCCAGCAGATGGATATTACTTACATTTACATGAGGAATATTTTCCAATGAATTTTCCACCCAATTCGAATTGAAAAGGGTAAAAACCAGCATAATATAAAAAATGAAAAATGACTTCAAACCTACCATGTCAAGGAAAAAGCTTTGTTTTTTAGTAAAAACGATAGTGGTGCAAAAGTACGAATTTTAGATGGAGTTCAGGCTGTTTAAATGTTAAAAAAACTTAAACTATTAAGAAAAAATAGGAGTTTTAGCTGCAAAAATTTTAAAGTAAAAAGCGAGGACAAAATGATTCAGATCTAAGATTTTTTAACTGCTATGTTGGGATCCCTTCGGATGAAATACTGTTACTCTAATTGAATAAGATAACACCTGCAAAATTGTCATTCCGTAAGAATCCAGATACTTAAAATTAGCTTTACAAAACGTAAATAATAGCTATGCTTAGATTCCTTCGGATGACAAAGAGTATGTATAAATCCCGGACATTTCTACTTGTCATCATTCCGAAGGAATCTTAATTACTGTTATAAAATCATAACAGTATTAAGATTTTGAAGTAACAACTCAATGTGAAGTACATTTAAATTTTTTGAAAATCTCCGATTTTTTGTGAATATTAGAATTGAAGACACAAAACCACTTTCGGATACCCAACCAAGATCATACGGATGTTTTTAAAACATCCTGCTCAGTACCCGAAAGCGGTAATCGAAAATATATTCCAACTTCTTTCTGACAAAAAGATTGTGAGCTATTTCGCCAAGAAATCCCATTGGGAGTTCATAATCTATAGTATCCTTCATTAAAACACCCTCATCATTCGGGATAAACTCATGATGGTGATTCCATAATTTATAAGGTCCTTTTTTCTGAAAATCAATGAAGCTTTTCTGAAAATCGACATGGGTAATCTCTGTCTGCCATTTCATTTTAACCCCAAATAATGGAGAAACATAGTAATCTATGAGCATCCCTTCATAAATTTCATCATTTTCCAGTTCTGACAGGACAATAAATCCCATATCTTTTGGAGTGATTTCGGAAAGGTTATTGGCGGAGGAAAAAAATTTCCAGGCCGTTTCTATATCACAGCTTAATTGTTGTTCTCGGAAAAGTCTATACTTCATCTTACTTCTTTTAATTATAAATCCACATCAGAACAGGTTTCTCAGAGTTCTGAATCATGGGATCAATTTTTCTCATGGCATTATTTGAAATAGTGGGACAGCCCCATCCTTCCGGTGATCCTTTGGGAAAGACTTCGTCATCACTCATCAGATTCCAGGAATGAAAAACAATAAACCTCTTCAATGCATTAGTATTGGTATCCTCGAGGCCGTGCATCAGATATTTTATATTAATTCCCCACTCACTGTATCCTCTTCCCTCTAATTTGTATTTTCCTAAAGATGAAAGATGGCTTCCGTCTTCATTACTGAATTCCGGATGGTCTTTGGAATCATCTTTACTCCAAGAATTTGTGCCACAACCATGCCCTACCAGATATTTCTCTGAAATAGTTTCGTTTTTAAAATCCCAGACAAAGAAACGTTTAATTCCTGAATGAATACTCATATCTATAAGGATACAAAAATCTGTACTGAGATTTCCTGAGACACAAAACTGTAAAGCTTCTTCAGCTTTTGTTTTTATTTTAGAAAGATCAGCTTCTGGTCTTTTTTCATTTGTTACCACAGCATTTTCTGCCATATAAGAGCTTACTTTCTTCTCTTTGACACAGGAAGAAAGCAGAAATAATAAAAAGAAAAGATAAAGCGCTTTCACTATTATTTATAATGCTGAAAAATTCCAAAATCAGAAGGAGTCCAAAGGGCCGCTTTTTGTCCTGCAACCTTTAAAGCATCATTAGTCCACGTATTGCAGGTATACAGGAAGCTGTATGTACCTTTGGCATCATAGAAAGCATCATTATCTCCATAAACAGCATTAGTGGGAATCAAGATAAAGTTTCCGTTCTGATCCCTGTCGAATTTATCTTCTACAAATCTCACCAACTTTTCATATTGACTTCTGCTGATCATGATCATTTTACAGTCGTCCCCTTCTTTCATTGTGGTATAATAAGTACAGTGCATTGCTGAATCGCTTAACCAGAATGCTGCTTTCACAGCGGTAGAAAACTTCAGGTCAGCCCAGGTAGGTGTATCCAGGTAAAACCCTTTATCGCCCCATCCTATTCCGATATAATTATAGTCTGTTTTCTTGGATTTCAGATTGGCAAAAGGAATTTTCAGACTCCAATCCTGAAGATCGTTTTTTACGGGCATTACAATATCTGTATGCACTCCGTTGGTATAAATATAAATTGAAATATCTTTCTTTTCACCATCATCTTTTGCTGAAACCGGGATGAATGGTATCAATAATCCTAAAAGAACATAGATGATCACGATTCCCAAAATTATTCCCAACACTTTTAAGAGATATAATAATACAATTTTCACAGTCATGTTTTAATAAAATTTAATCTGTAATTTTTGGTAAAAGTATTTGTTTTAATCGGAAAAATGACTATATTTAGTTACGAAATATTCACAAATATGCGTAAAAATACCAAGTCACAGAAAAGATTTAAAGTAAGAGTAAAAACAGCTCCAAAAAGAGTACAAAAAAAGCGTTGATTTTCGGTGAGATTTAATCTCCTGAGAGTCAATTTTTCTTTTTAGGAAAGGTTTTTAAGAAACTTATTCTACTACATCTTAACCTCCTTAAAGCATAAATTTTAAGGAATGGTCGACTATCAGCTTTAGTTTGGACTTCAAAAAATTCCAAATAAGGAATTGTCACCAAAAGTTTCGGCTAAAATGGTTCTGAAGACTTCTCCAAAAACTCAATATTTCTCTTTAATCCTGCAAATTTAGTTCTTTTCACAGGTGATTTTTTAAAGATCTCAGAGAAAATTTCCTGGGTCAGTTCTTTCCATTCCCCTTTTTTAAAATTTTTCAGGGCTTCATTAGGGGTAAATCTACTTTGTTTATTGGGTGCTGAGAACCGGTTCCAAGGACATACATCCTGGCAGATATCACAACCGAACATCCAGTTTTCCATTTTATCCTGAAAGTAATCCGGAATTTCATTTTTCAGCTCTATGGTAGCATAGGAAATACAGCGGCTTCCGTCAATGATCTTTTCGGAAACAATAGCATCTGTAGGACATGCATCAATACATTTCCGACAGGTTCCGCAATGATCAGTTGTTTCATGGTCGGAAATAAGCTCCAGGTCGCAGATAATTTCTGCAAGAAAATAGAAAGAGCCGTTTTGCCTGGTGATCAGATTAGCATTTTTACCTACCCAGCCTATTCCCGATTTCCTTGCCCAGCTTCTTTCCATAACCGGCGCTGAATCTACAAAGACCCTGAATCCGAATTCACCGATCTCTTCCTGCAATTCTGCCACCATCTCACGAAGAATTTCTTTTATGACTTCATGATAATCTTCTGCATAAGCATATTTTGAAATCTTATAATTCTCCAGTACCGAAATTTTTTCTTCAGGAAAATAATTGTACGAAAGTGAAATTACAGATTTAGAGCCTTCCACTAAAAGTCTCGGGTCTAATCTCTTGTCAAAATGATTTTCCATATACTTCATTTCGCCATTGAAGTTATTCTTAAGCCATTTCTCAAGATGTACTGCATCTTCCTCCAAAAAATCGGTTTTAGAAATACCACAACTCTGAAACCCAAAACTTTTGGCCTTAGTTTTTATCAGTTGGGAATATTTTTCTGCTGCTGTATTCATATTATCACTTTGCAAAATTAAGATTATTTTATAGATTTGCTGTCTTTAAAAATATCGATCTTAATAAACCTAAAATTTAGAAAACAACTAATAAAATAACTATGAAAAAAATAAATCTTTTAGCATGTCTTCTGTCTACAGCTATATATTACGCACAAATCAAATTTGAAAAGGGCTACTTTATTGATAATCTTGGAAATAAAAAGGAAGTCTTGATCAGAAATGTAGATTGGAAAGAAAACCCTGTAGATTTTGAATACAAATCAGATATTTCTTCAGATACTAAGAAAGAAAACATTAATAATGTTCAGGAATTTAGTATTGATGGAAGTGGAAAATACATACGAGCCACTGTAATGCTTGACCTTTCTTCTGGAAACCTGGATTTAATGTCTGACAAAAAAGCACCTAATTTTAAAGAAAAAACAATATTTCTTAAATATATTATAGAAGGAAAAGCTACACTTCTCTATTATGAAGAAGACAATATAAGAAGATTCTTTTATTCATCAGAAAAATCAAACCCGCAGCAGCTTATTTATAAGCCTTATTATATAAATGATGATAGTATAGCATATAATGAAGATTATAAAAAACAAATTGCTGAATATCTGAAATGTGGTATTGAAAATGAACAATTGCGAAATATCAATTATACAAAGAAAGATCTTGCCAACATATTTACCCAATATAATGAATGTTCTGGAGCTCATGTAGTGGATTATGGAAAGCTTGACGTAAAGAAGGGTCTTTTCCATCTAAGCATTAGACCTGGAATTAATTTTTCCAGTCTTAAATCTCAATATGTTTATGAAGACGTAAAAGCAGATTTTGGAAGTCAGACTTCTTTTAGAATTGGATTGGAATTTGAATATGTTCTCCCTTTCAATAAAAACAAATGGGCTTTTTTTGTTGAACCTACTTATCAGTATTATAAAAAAAATGTAGAGTCTATTGGCTATGAGGGATATTATTATGAATATAAGTATAATGCTACTGTTGATTATAAGTCCATAGAAATTCCAATCGGGGTAAGGCACTATTTCTTTTTAAATGATCGATCAAAAATATTTGTGAATGCAGCTTATGTAGCAGATATCAATATGAAATCTTCGATGAAATTATTATTTTCAGAAATAGAAATAGGATCCGGAAGCAATTTTGTAATTGGAGCCGGATATAAGTATAACAACAGATTCAGTGCGGAATTCAGGGTGGGAACGTCAAGAAATCTGCTTCGTGATTATCAAAATTTAGATTCAGATTATAAAACTGCTTCTTTAATTTTGGGGTATACTCTGTTTTAAAAGTAATCCCGGAAGTGAGTATTTTCAAAAAAAAATTACGTATTTTCGTTTATAATTTAATGTTTAAAACAAACAACTATGTCTTTAATAGAAGTAATACAATCTGGAAATTATGAATTAATAGACGTTCGCGAGCCTATGGAGCTTGAAATGGACGGAAATATAGAAGGTGCTAAAAATATTCCCCTGGGTGAAGTAGAAGATAGACAGGATGAGATTTTATCTATCGAAAAGCCGGTGATTATATTCTGCAGAAGTGGAAACAGAAGTGGAAAAGCACTAGAATATCTTAACACTCAAGGATTAAAGGATGGCTATAACGGCGGAGGCTGGGCTGAACTTAAAGCTGCTCTTGAAGCAAATCAGGGAACTTTTTAAAAGTTCCTTTTTTTATACCTTTTATTGATCATGATTCTGCAAGACCGATTTCTAGAGCTTTGCCTTCTTTTTACCAATAATCAGGCTTTAATCCAAAGCCTATGGAAAGAAATTGAAAAAAAGCATTCTGAAAAAGGCAGATATTATCACAACCTTTCTCATCTTGAAAATATGTTTCAGGAACTTGAAAGGGTTAAAAGCAATATCTCTGACTTTAGTGCAGTTTCTTTTTCTGTCTTCTATCACGATTTTATTTATGAGCCAACCTCCAAATCCAATGAGGAAAAAAGCGCTGCTGCAGCTGGAAAAAGGCTTAAAGAAATCGGTTTACCTTATGATACAATTCTGACCATTTCAAAGCAGGTCCTGGCAACGAAATCCCACCAAAGATCTGAAGATGAAGACACCAATTATCTTTTGGATGCTGATCTTTCTATCCTTGGAAAAGATCTTGAAGCCTATCTGGCATATACCAACATGATCCGAAAAGAATATTCTATCTATCCGGACTTCCTTTATAAGCCCGGGCGAAAAAAGGTTCTTCAACATTTCCTGGAACTTGAAAGCATCTTTAAAACGGAGTATTTTAAAGACCGATACGAAATACAAGCCAAAAATAATATTGCTGCAGAAATTCAGCTATTGTAGTTTAACAATTAAAAAAGCTTACTGATAAATTCAACAGATTTTTCAAAAACCAGCTCAGGAGATTCTTTATGTGGAGTATGCCCAATACCGGGAATAATGTATTTTTCACTACTGCCACTTACCTGAGAAACTGTTTTTTCTACCTGATTCAGTGTACCATATTCATCGGATTCTCCCTGGATAAATAATAGTGGACAAATTATATCTTTTAAGAAATATTCAATATTCCAGCTTCTGTAATCATCACGGGTCCAGGTTTCTGTCCATGCTTTAAAAAGCATTTCTACTTTATCGCCATGGTATTTCTTCAAACGTTCCGGAAGATTTGTTGTTTTATAGGCTTCCCAGGCATCATAGACCCCTTTTAAGGTTACCTCTTCTACAAAAATATGTCCTGCTTCACAAATTACCGCTTCTACTCTTTCGCGATATTTTGCAGCAGTAATTAAAGCAATTGTTCCACCATCACTATGTCCGAACAGAATCACTTTGTCAATATTGAGCTGCGTCAACAGAGCATTAAGCAGGTCTGCTTCCTGTTCCATATAATTAACCGCTCTTTCATGGGTAGTCATAGGATATGATTTTCCGTAGCCAAGACGGTCATACACCAGGACATTAGATTGAGTAGCTTCAGATAATTTAGCGGGTAAATCTCGCCAAAGCTCTACTGATCCCAATGAGTCATGTAAAAAAACAATGGTTGGTCTTTTTTTGTTTGAATTATGGTATTCGGTATATAATTTTTGTCCTTTTACATCAATTATCCTTCTTTCCATTCTTAAAAGACCGGCATTTTTGTTTCTTCAAACTCTTTTAAAAGATGGTTGAAAACAGTTTCTACCGGCAGTATATCATCTATTAATGCAGAAACCTGCCCTATTTCTAATTCTCCATCTTCCATATCTCCTTCAAACATTCCTTTTTTTGCCCTGGCTCTTCCTAATGAAGCAATTAAAGCTTCTTTATCTCTTCCGCTTTGGTAAATAGTTTCCAGTTCACCGAAGAATTTATTTTTAACCATTCTTACGGGGGCCAGTTCTTTTAAAGTAAGATGTGTATCTCCTTCCTGCAACTCAGTAATTTTCTTTTTCCAGTTTTCATGCGCGCTGGCTTCAGTAGTAGCAGCAAAACGGGATCCTATCTGTACTCCGTCTGCTCCCAAAATCATTGCCGCTTTCATTTGTGATCCTAAAGCGATTCCTCCGGCAGCAATTAATGGCTTAGAGATATGCTTCTTCACATTAGGAATCAGACAGAACGTTGTCGTTTCATCTCTTCCGTTATGTCCTCCAGCTTCAAAACCTTCCGCAACAACAGCGTCTACTCCAGCCTCTTCACATTTTACGGCAAATTTGGTAGAAGAAACTACATGAGCGACCTTTAATCCTTCTTTCTGAAGTGTTTCCGTATACGTTTTTGGATTTCCTGCCGATGTAAAAACAATTTTCACCCCTTCTTCAAGGATAATCTGAATGATCTCTTCAATATTAGGATATAGCATAGGAACATTCACCCCGAAAGGCCTGTCGGTTGCCTCTTTACATTTCCTGATATTTTCTCTTAAAATATCAGGATACATACTTCCTGCCCCTATTAATCCCAATCCTCCACAATTGGAAACGGCAGAAGCCAGTCTCCATCCCGAATGCCAGATCATGCCAGCCTGAATAATTGGATATTTTATATTAAAAAGCTCTGTAATTCTATTTTGGTTAGCCTGCATTTCATGAATTTTTTTTGCAGAATTGAAATCTATAAAATTGCTCATGCGTAAAAATACAAAAACAAAGGTTTACAAAAAATACCTCTCCATTTTTTAGCATAAAAAAACCTTCAGAAATTCTGAAGGTCTTTGTTTTATTTTTTAACTGTTCCTTTTTTCCAGTTGGATTTAAAATTACAGTTATCGTAACGTCCGTTGATGGAGATAAAGATGTTTGGTAATTTCGAACTAACAAACTTCTCAACCATTTCATTCTTCTTCTTATTCAGCGCCATTTGTTTTATCCTGCTAAAGTCTGTTTCCAGTGTAATCTGGTGTGCAGGTATAGCATCTTCCAATTTAATGATCTTAACCGCTTTTCTTTTATTTTCTTCATCTTCAAAAGCAGTAGTAATATCACCTTTGTTTAATCCTGCCAACTCATAGCTGATTGTTCCCGGGATACTTTCTCTTTCAATTTTATCAGAACCGTCTCCTCCCGGAATGATTCCAGCATTAAATTTGGTTCTTTTATCATCGGAAAATTTAAATGCAGCATCTTTAAACGTCATCTTACCTTCTATAATAAGACCTCTGATACTGTCTAGTTTTGCTTTTGCCGTTTTTAATTCTTCATCTGTAGGAGTAGCTTTTAAAAGAATATGTCTTGCATCATATACTTTTCCGGATTTTTTTATCAACTGAATAATGTGGTATCCAAATTCGGACTCAATAGGATCTGAGATTTCATTTTCCTGAAGGTTTAATGCTGTAGCTTCAAACTGCTTTACCATCTGACCTTTATTGATATTCTTGTATAATCCTCCGTTGGAAGCAGATCCTTCATCTTCAGAATAAATTCTGGCCTGGCTTTCAAAAGTTTCTCCACCTAAGATATCCTGCTTAACTTTTTTCAGTCTGTTGATCAGATCCTGTTTGTGAGCTTCCGTCAACGCCGGATAAATCATAATCTGAGCTAAAGTTACTTCATCTTTTATCTGTGGCAGCTGCATCTTGTACAGGTTATAAAAATCGGTAACCTCATTAGGTGTTACATCGGCTTTTTCGGTAACTCTCTGGTATTTTGCCTGCCCATAATACTGGTCTGTATCAATTTTTTCGATAGCATTCTTCATCTCATAAGCATTTCTGAACTTATAAGCAGCAAGCATCGTTTTTTCATCTGGAAATTGAGAAAGCAACTGACGGTATTTTCCATTAGCCTGCTCCTTGATCGCTGCAGAACGGTTTTCAATCAATGTATCTTTTTTTGCCTCGTATACAAGAAGCTTATTGCTGATAAGGTTTTCCAGGAACTCACATTTATCTGTATTAGAAGCTCCCTGCTGCTTTCCATAATTCATTTGCTCAGCTACATCAGATTCCAAAACAATCTCATCACCGATAACAGCAGCAATACCATCCACTAAATCTCCTTGTTTTAGCTGGGCATTCATCATATTTGAAGAGAATATCATTATGAAAATCCCAAGGAGAAAAGTGATTTTTAGTCTATTTGTCATTTTACTATTTTAAACAAGTTGCAAATTTAGAATTCTTAACGAATTTCACTCAATTTTTTATTATAAATATTTCTTAAAAAGACTTATTTACTGCAGTTCAACATCAAATGTCGTTAATTCTTTAAATTGTCTCAATCTCTCGAACATATCAGCTTCTCCAACTTCCTGAATTCTTTCTGTTCCGAATTTTTCTACGGTAAATGAAGCCATTGCAGAGCCTACAATTAAAGCAGACTTCATTGTTTCGAAATCAAGCTTCCCTTTTTTAGCAAGATAAGCTGCAAAACCTCCTGCAAAAGTATCTCCTGCCCCTGTTGGGTCGAAAACATCCTCTAACGGAAGTGCAGGAATAGCAAATACTTTATTATCGTGGAAAAGTAAAGCTCCGTGCTCTCCTTTTTTGATGATTACATATTCAGGGCCCATTGTATGAATTTTCTTAGCTGCTTTTACTAAAGAATATTCTCCTGAAAGCTGTCTTGCTTCTTCATCATTGATCGTGATTACATCTGTTTTAGCAATCATATCCATTAGAATATCCCAAGCACTGTCCATCCAGAAATTCATGGTATCCAGGATAACAAGTTTAGGACGCTTATTCATTTTTTCAAGTACTGACAACTGAACTCCAGGGTGTAGGTTTCCAAGTAATAAAATTTCTGAATCCTGCATAGAATCCGGAATTTTAGGATCAAAATTTTCCAACACATTCACTTCTGTAGCTAAAGTGTCTCTGGTATTTAAATCATTATGATATTTTCCTGACCAGAAGAAAGTTTTCCCTTCTTTTACAATTTCAATTCCTTCAATGTTTATGTCTCTGTCTGTAAACATATCAAGGTATTCTTGTGGAAAATCTCCTCCTACTACAGAAACGATACCCGATTTAACGCCTAAAATAGATGAAGTGATTCCAATATAAGTGGCTGCACCGCCTAAAATTTTGTCCGTTTTACCAAATGGTGTTTCGATTGCATCAAATGCAACACTTCCTACAACTAAAAGTTTCATATATTTTTCAATGTATATTAAAAGTAATTATTTTTTCCATTCAAAAGAGTCCAGCAAGTGCTTCATATCGTTTTTGATATAGTTCACTGCAGGAGCCAGAGAGTCCGGTTTCGGTCTCGTATTAAAGTATAAGTAAGCAGTTACAAAATGTTTTGTACTGTCTGTAATGTAAAATTGAAGATTGGAGGCACTTTGCCCTTTCAGTTCATAAAAGTTTCCATAGACCTTTTTTTCAGGATACTCAAAAGACTTCGTGTCTATAGAACTGGCTTTAATGGTGTGTTCATAAACCATTTTTTCGGCTTCCTTGATATGTTCAGCAAAGTCATTCTGTATCGGATAATACGTAACAAAAACTTTGGCTTTCATTTTTGGATAATTAAGATAGTACCAGCAAGGTTTCTTTCCTGCCGTAATGGAAACAAAATCAGAATATTCAAAAGTATAAGCACAATTGTTTTCAAACTTTTGATATTTCGGAGTTGGATATTCCAGACGCAATTCTCCATAAGGCTTCGGAGCAGTGTCTTTTCCACATGAAAGTAAAAGAAGTGATACAAAAATAAAAATGACTTTTTTAATCATTTTGCAAAAGTACAAATTAGATTTCAGATTTCGGAAGACAAATTTCAGTCTTTCAGAGAGTTTTGAATGTAATTTTCCAAAGGTTTGGGAAAGGATTTTTCATGAGAGCCCTGAATATCTGTAATGAGGTATTGATTTTCAGCTATAAAAGTATTCCATATCTTCTCTGAAGGCACTTCCACATTATATATTTCAATACTTAAATTCTTGTGAGTCAGCTTATGGGTAATGGTTTTCGAATGGGTAATAAAAGTTTCCATTTCCACAGGAATAGCTGTTGGAAACTCAAATAATTTTTTCCAGATAAAGTCATCTTTTCTCTGGCGGATCAGAAAATGCCCATTTCTTTGAACGAAATAATAGGTTAAAGCAAGATCTTCAGTCTTTACTTTCTTTGTTTTCACAGGATAATTGGCTGTTTTTTGCAAAGAAAATGCAAGACAATCTTTATTAATTGGACATTCTCCGCAAAGAGGATTTTTCGGTTTGCAGATCTCTGAACCCAGATCCATCATCGCTTGATTGAAATCGCCTACATTGTCAGGCATCACCAAAGCAGCCAATTCCGAAAAATAGATAAAAGCTCTGGAGTTTGAAATGTCAAAATCATCAGCAAAAAGACGGCTTAGCACTCTATAAAAGTTTCCGTCTACAGCAGGCATCTTTCCTCCGAAACAGATACTTGACACCGCAGCTGCAGTATATTTACCAATTCCTTTTAATGTTAAAATATTTTGATACTGAGTTGGAAATACCCCCTGATAATCATCCATTATCTGCCTGGCCGCTTTATGAATATTAATAGCTCTGGAGTAATAGCCTAATCCTTTCCAGTATAATAAGACCTCATCTTCATCAGCTTCTGCCAATGTTTTTACATCGGGAAATCTTTTGATAAAATTATTGTAGTGATTTAATCCCTGATTGATCCTTGTCTGCTGAAATACAATTTCACATATCCAGATCTTATAAGGGTCTTTTGTCTGTCTGAAAGGCAGATCCCTTGCATTATTTTTATACCACTCCAAAAGCCTGTTTCCTATATGAAGAAAATCTGAGCCTGTTCTACTATTTTCCAAAAATCTTAACTATTTATATCGCGGAAGAGATAAAAGCTCTCCTGATGAACATTATTTGAAGCTGCAAAGATAGGTTTATTTTATTTTTTCTTCACAGAATATACCGGAGCTGCTTTCAGCCACTGATATTTAAGATTTCTGTCTTTTGCAATAAACCGGTATCCCTGAAGGCTTTTCAGATAAACGTACATAGAATCATTATTCTTCAGCTTGAGCCTCTGTGGTGATAGGAACTGAAACGGATATTTCATGACAGAATCTCTTACGGTTTTCAATACTGTTCCGGATCTTACCTTATAGATAAAGAATGGTTTTCCACGGTCTTTTGAACTGTCTGCCAGCTTTACTTCCGAGCTTGCAATTACCAGCTCACTACCATCAAAGCATTCGTCTTCGTTCATGATATAAGCTTTACCTTCCTGATGCTCATCTGCAAATAAATCATTCTCGTAATTGCCCGGGCTCTGGTATTTTTTTTCACAGCTTACCAAAACTGCCATTAATAATACAGGCAGTACCAGGTTCAATTTTTTATTCATCTTACTATTTATTGGTGTTGGTAGAAAAAAACCGATGAAAAAAATTGCATCGGTTCTTTATTATTTAAAAATAAGTTTTTTATTCCTGAGTATATTCTGCATCCCATTCGTTACCATCATCTCCTTTGTGTCCGTCTAATTTAATAACGAAACTTTTTGTTGGGAAATAAGGGGTCATACGGATATCAAGCCATACTCTGTCTTTGTTCACTCTGTCTTGCTCGAAACGAACAATCTTGAATTTTTCAATTAATTTATCCGGTCCTTTGATATTGTCTAAGAATGTTACGATCTGTCTTCTCAAGTCATCTTCATTCTTAGCATTCCAGTTTTCGAAAGCTCTTCTGTTCAGGAAGTCAAGTAATACTTTAGTTACATAGTCGAATACACGAACTACGGAATAGGTCTGAAGACCGATGTTATCTCCTGTAAACAATGTTTTTGCAGAGAATGCCATGATTTTTCCATATTCGTTTACCATTGGTACAAGACCCATTTTTTCCAGCTGAGAAATTTCACTTTTCTTCAATTCGAATTTTACAGCGTCTACTTCGTTGATATTACCGTGTTTTTTACCGGCAGCTACCTGAGACATTAAAGTTTTGTGGATTTTTCCTGCTAATGAAGTGGAAGGAGGAAGTTCTACGTTATCTTCTTCTCCTACTTCTTCGGCTTTTCCACGTCCTACCAACCAGTTACAGGTCATAATTACATTACTTCTGTGAAGTTCTCCTCCTGTAAGGTTTGCAGAGTGGAATAAATCTACTACATCATCCGGTTTATCAAGGTTTGCAAAGTCTGTAACCATCATTACTTTATTCTCGTTACAGATTTTCGCCCATTTTTCAATGACTTTATTAGATCCTAAATACCCTGGTATTGCAAGGATTGAATAGTTATCTCTAAGGTCTAAACGGTCATAATAATTTTTGAATTCTTCAGAAATTGCATCAATAAATAAAGGATTATCTAAATCTGAAACCTGATCGATACTGGCATTGACAATGCTTACATTATCCACTTTATCCAATTCTGTATTTTTATAGAATTGTGCTACTGTTCTATAGTTGGTTTCCAACAGACGAACAGCATCAAGTGTATTTTTTAAGTTGGTTTTTAAATTCTGATCGGCCTGCTGTGCTTTACTTTTGCACGTTTCAGCCATTTTATCAGCAGATTCATTTCCTTCCAACAGGCTCACCCAAAGGTTGATTTTCTGAAGAAGTTCTTTTCTTTCATCTGCTTTATTGCTATCGGTAAGGAAAATTTCTTTTCTTGCCTTTCTTGTAGGGTTCATATTGGCGACTCCGTCTACAACGGATTCAACAAAGCCAAAACCTCCCATTTTATTGAGCTCTGCAAGTGGGTTGCCTTTCGGCTGCCCTGAGTGTTGCTGCTGCCCTTGCTGTTGGCTTTCCTGCGCCTGTAATTTGCTATCCATGATTTAATGTAAGTCTTTAATTATTTTTCAAGTTCCTGTGCTACGTCTTTCAGTACTTCGATGAACGCAGCCCTTGTCTGATCGTTCTCCAGCATATTTCGTAGAATTTTATTTGTTTTCAGCTGACGTACAATCTTGTTGTACTGCTCCTGCTCCATGCTCAGCTGCTGCAGATAATCTGATTTCTGAGTAAGGCTTTTGGGTGTAAAGTCGCCAAGATTTTGAAAACGGAATTCTTCTTCTACTACGCTCCCATCTTCTGTTTCATGCTGTACAGCTACAGAAGGCTGAAAATGTCTGAAAACATCTTCTACGGTTTTTAATCCTGTTACAATTTCAGGGGTATAAGATTCTTCTGTTGTAAGCTGGCTTACTATCAGTGATTTATTTTCCTGTATTTCCTGAATAGCTTCATTAGCGTCTACTTTTACCTCGTTTCCGCCAACACCATAATTAAACATTGCCATATTATTATTATTTTGAGATTTACTATTTTGGTTTGGATCTGTGTTTGAGTAATTTACGGACGTATCAAATAAATTACCAATCCAATGTTTAAATTTAAAAAAAAACTGTAACATACAAAATTTTGTCAAGATTTTTCTTGATTTATTTAAATTTAGCTATAATTACTTAACATACAATCACCATTTTACGATATCACTAAGCTATGAAAAATAAATAAAAATAAACCATAGAAAGATAAAATAAAATTTGATGTACTTTGATCAAACATTTGTTAAAATCAGAATTCCTCCCACGTGAGGAAAAAATATTCTTTATATTTAAATAAAGTAAACAGAATAATGAAAGATGTAAAGATTGCTTTTAGAAAACCAATATATCCTGTTTCAGAGGCATTAGAGCAGTATTTGGAAAAACATAACAGGACAACCAAGATCCAGTTTTTATATGAGGATCTGCTAAGATTCAGTGACAGTGTGAATATTCTGGATAAGGACGGCAAAGATACTTTATGGCTTGGTGTATTATATTCTGAATATGAGTTCAGAGAAATAGAGGCTAATTTAAATAAAATTTATACCCTCCTTCATTCTGATGGAGATGAGGCTACTTTACCCTATCTGAAAGTGGATACGATCGATTTTTGCACTTTCGGAAACTCTAAACCTTTCCGAATTCGGGTGAGAAATATCCTGAACGACAATTATACCAATTTTTATATTAAACAAGCCGATGCTTCACGCATATACGGGCTGGAAATTGAAGACCTTCTTTCTCCCAACCGGATTAACTTTCTGATTTATAAAAACACTTTAATAGAAGAGCATATCCTAGGAATTCCCGGGGATGTTTTTATTCAGAAGCATTTACACAATTGTACAGAACCGGAAAAGGCGCAAATCTCCAAAGAATTTGTAAAATTCAATGAACGCTGCCTTATTGGACTGCTTGGTGACATGCGCTCTTATAATTACGTTATCATTCCTATACACGATTTTGATCAGGTTATCTACAGAATCCGTCCCATTGATTTTGACCAGCAAAGTTATGAAGGGAATTTAAAAGTTTATCTTCCTCAGTATTTCAAAGAAAACAGTGTGATGGTTAATATGGTACTGGAAAAATTGAAGCCTAATTCTATAGAACAATACCGTAAAGAAGTACGTTCACAAATTGTAAAAAGAGTGACCAGCAGCAAAAACAGATTCGATGAACTCATTTCTATTATGAAAAAAGAAAATATTGCGCCGGAAGCCAATGTTACAGAGCTAAAAACAGCTTTGCAAAAACTCACGTACGACATCAATTTCAAGTATTGTAAAACGATGGGAGATATTATAGAAACAGGGATAAAGTTTGTTCTCAGGAAT
Organism: Chryseobacterium sp. WG23; assembly: GCF_024586575.1. NCBI lineage: Bacteria > Pseudomonadati > Bacteroidota > Flavobacteriia > Flavobacteriales > Weeksellaceae > Chryseobacterium > Chryseobacterium sp. WG23. Next base: position 51,736 of record NZ_JALCZE010000006.1, on the reverse strand, counting down.
TATAAGAAAGCGTATTAAAAGAGAATCCGTCTCACATTGAATTGAGACGGATTCTTTCTTTTCTAACAATTTTTGGTATTACTACCAGATTTTTATTCTGTCCTGAGGAGCTTTATACATTTTATCACCAGGTTTGATATCAAATGCTTTGATAAATGCATCCTGATTAACTAATGGTCCAAATGCCCTGTACACTCCCGGAGAGTGAGGATCTGTTTTTACCTGATTGATCATATACTGATCTGTAGCTTTTGTTCTCCAGACGGTAGCCCAGCTTAAGAAAAATCTCTGATCCTGAGTGAATCCACTGATCTTACCTGGATTTCCTTTATCTTTTAAATACATTTGAAGGGCATCATAAGCTACAGATACGCCTCCTAAGTCACCGATATTTTCTCCGCTTGTAAATTTACCGTTTACAAAACTTCCTTTTACAGGTTCATACGCATTATATTGAGCAGCAAGCTGTCCTACTTTTGCATCAAAGTTCTTACGGTCAGCATCTGTCCACCAGTTATTAAGATTTCCGTCACCATCGAAACGGGAACCACTGTCATCAAATCCGTGAGAGATCTCATGTCCAATAACGGCTCCAATTCCCCCGAAATTCACGGCTGCATCTGCTTTAGGGTTATAGAAAGGAGGCTGAAGGATTGCTGCAGGGAATACAATTTCATTATTTGATCCGCTGTAGTATGCATTTACAGTTTGTGGAGACATTCCCCATTCTGTTTTATCAACAGGTTTTCCTACTTTGTCTAAGCTTCTCTGATACTGCCATGCCGCTACATTCTGAAGGTTGGAATATAATGTTGCTCCCTTATTGGTAGCTTCCACTTTCAACTGGGAATAATCTTTCCATTTATCAGGATAAGCGATCTTTACTGTAAATTTAGAAAGTTTTTCCTGAGCTTTTACTTTTGTTTCAGGAGACATCCAGTCTATATTGGCGATATGCGTTTTAAATGATTTTAAAAGGTAATCGATATACGTTTCCATCTGCTGTTTTGCTTCCGGAGTAAAATATTTTTCAACATATAATTTACCGAACGCTTCCCCAAGAACACCGTTAACCATTGTAAGGCCTCTCTTGTTCATTGGACGCTGCTCTTTCTGTCCCTGCAGATATTTTGCATAGAAATCAAATCTGATTTGTTCTAAACTTTCATCTAAATTACTTGCATTACCGTTAATAAGGTGATACTTCAGATAATCTTTTAAGAGAGGAAGGTTTTTTGGCGTTACAAACTGATCCATATTCTGATAATATTTCAGTTCTCCGATGATTACCCTGTCTGTATTTACCCCTGCATCTTTTAAATATTTTGCAAGGTCTATATTTTTCACAAGCCCCGAAAGCTCAGATACATTTTTAGGATTGTATCTCAGGTTAGCATCTCTGTTCTGCTCAAGAGTCAATAAATAATTGGCAAGTTGTTTCTCGAAATCAACCACATTCTGCCCTGCCTGAGCTGAATTTTTATATCCTAAAACCCCGAATAATTTTCCGACATATGCCTGATATTCTGCTAAAGTTTTAGTATTTGCTTCGTTTACTTTCTGATAATAATCTCTTCCCAAACCAAGATCCGGACCTCCAAGATATACAGCATTCATTTTAGAATTCTTCATATCTGCGCTTACCCGCCAGCCATAGAAAGAATTATCTCCTAATTTTGTTGCTTCCAGAAGGTACTTCTGAAGATCATTAAGGTTTTTAATGGCATCAATTTTTGTTAAATCACTTTTTATAGGTGATAAACCATCTGCATTTCTTTTGCTGGTATCCATAAAAGAAGCATACAGATTCTGAATTTTCTGCCCTTCAGTTCCTTCAGCATATTTTTCGGATAAAATTTTGTTTAAGATATCCAGTGAAGCATCATCCACATTTTCCCTCAATGCATTGAAAGATCCCCAATTGGCTTTATCAGAAGGAATCTGAGTGTTTTTCACCCAATTTCCGTTCACATAGCTAAAAAAGTCATCCTGTGGACGCACATTGGTATCCATATATGATACATTGATTCCCTCATCTTTTACTTCTTCTTTCACCGTCTCAGCAATTACTGCCGTAGCTTCAGTTTTTGTATCTGTCCCTGCAGTCTTCGTTGTACCACAAGAATTAAGAAATACAAGACCTGAAAGGGCAAGTATTCCAATATTTAGCTTTTTCATTAAAGATATTTTTGATTTTACACAAACTTATCAAATATACAAACTTTACTGATAATAGTTGAGGGATAATTAAAAAATGATGGAGTATAATTAGTTGAGGGATTTGGGACATGAGACTCGGATATAATGTGGAGATTGGGTTTATTTTAGGTTTTGGCTAAAGCCTAATGTATGGTGTTTATGAAGAAAGCGGACTAAAGTCCGCTTCTATTGATGGGTGATATGTGGATGGTATCTGCATTCGTTATAGACCACCCGTCAAATCAAAGGTTTGACACCCCTCCGGAGGAGGGGAATGATGGAGGTCTTTCATTTACAGATATGGGTAAAGCACCCGCACTTCTAACTTCTAACTTCTCCTTTAATCCCTACAAAAACAAAAACCGTTCATTGCTGAACGGTTTGTATGATTACCAGATTTTAATTCCGGATTCTAAAAATTAAATTAGACGTACCTCTCCTGTTATTTTTATAATATCTGAGCCTTCAGACACCGGTCTTTTAATATTGATGGTACCATCATTATTGTTAATATGAGATTCCAAAACTCCTGTGGCTGACACTCCGGAAGCATTAAATTCATAAAAGATATTTCCTACAAAAAAACCTTTATAATATCTGATTCCTGACTGAACATTTACTTCAAGATTCACGTAAATAATCTGCGTCCATGTATTCTTTATCTTCGTTTTAAGATGTAAAAAGCCAGGCTGTGAAGAGTCCAACTCAAATCCTGACGGACCATCATATCCTCGTGTATATTGTCCTGAATAATTTCCTGGAATCAGACCTTTTCCATTTCGGATATTGGCTAAGTAAGAAGGGAACTTTGTTTTAGCATTGATATTAAAATTAGCTCCAAAATTGTCTATTAAAAGATCATTAATAGAATTTCCATGAATCGTATCAAAACTCATTTCCATTCCGTAACCATAATCATTTTCAATATTTTCAAATAGCTGTTGATAGTCTGTCATTCCAATAAACGTATTATTAGGTAACAGATGTACACTATTCAATGGCAATCCTTTATATTTTATAAGTTTGTGCTGGGGTTGTACAAATCTGATATAATTATTATCTATTGTAAAATTATTAATATAATCATTAAATTCAAAAGCTCTGTCAAAGCCTTCAAGGTATGAATTGACAATTGAACAGTTATATACAGAAGAGTTAAATTGAATTCCTGTTGTGACTCCTTCAATGGATACAGCATCAAAATGACAAGCCGTTAAAGGACCATCAAATTTATATCCCACTAAAGAATTGGCAGCTATCAATGAACGGAAAATATTCAGATTCATTTCACCTGAAAAAATAAAACGCTCACCTATTCTTGTATCATGCTGATGGGTGGTTCTTAAATCATCAAAAACTGTATAATAATTATTGATTGACTTCAGTAGAGTTGAAAAATTGGCTGAAGAAATGTTAAATAATTTACAACCCTGATGCCAGTTTTTAATAATCAAAGCAGGATTGGTAACATCATAAAAAGTGGTCTGAAGGGAAAAGTTTCCAAATTTAATTCCCTGAGACATGCTATTATCCTTATCTGTTTCTATTGAGCTGATTAATTGACCATTCTTATAATACCCAGACTTAAACACAGTGACATCAGCTTTTATTAAAAATATAGATTCATTAAAATCATACGTTTTAGATAAAAAGGCAAAATCAGGATGCTGCGGAATTAAAATAGTGTCAGAAATAACATAGGTTCCTTTACCCGCAGTAACCGATAATTTAAATTGATCTGCAATAATAAAAGCTTGCTGAATAGCAGCTGTACTATCAATGATACCCTGTGGTGATGCACCAAACCACCTGATATCTACACGACTGTCTTCCAGTACTCTTCTGTAGTAAACATTTCCAACTTTTTTGAAAAGAATATCATCACAGTAGCTATCAATAATTGGAATATTGTCATATGTTTTATCTGTCTCTATAAAAGTTACCCATTCTCCGATATACGGATCATTAATTTCAATTGTATTCATCTTATTATTTTTATTATTTGGTAGCGAAATAATACATCTTGCAAGATTTACTTCTGAAATCAAAGATATTTATGGGTAGCGACAAAACCCGTCGTGTTATAATTTTAAAAACAAAAAATCACCTAAAATTTAGGTGATTTTTTATGTTAATAATAGGTATTACCAGATTTTAATTCTTTCTTCAGGAGCTTTGTATAGCTTGTCTCCTTTTTTCACGTCGAATGCTTTGTAGAATGAATCAACATTGATCAGCGGGCCGAAACTTCTGAAGTACCCCGGAGAGTGCGGATCCGTCTTCACCTGATTGATCATGTATTTCTCACTTGATAACGTTCTCCAAACGGTTGCCCAGCTTAAGAAGAATCTCTGATCCTGAGAGAATCCACTGATTTTCCCTGGGTTTCCTTTATCTTTTAAGTACATCTGAAGAGCGTCATATGCAATATTTACACCTCCTAAGTCAGCGATATTTTCACCATTTGTGAAAGTACCGTTTACAAAAGTTCCTTTTACGGGTTCATATTTATCATATTGAGAAGCAAGAGCTTTTGTAGCTTTTTCGAAGTTGGCTTTATCTTCCGGAGTCCACCAGTCTACTAAGTTACCGTCTGCATCAAACTGAGCACCTGAATCATCAAATCCGTGGCTCATTTCGTGACCGATAACGGCACCAATTCCACCGAAGTTTACAGCAGCATCAGCTTTAGGGTTGAAGAATGGCGGCTGAAGGATTGCTGCAGGGAACACGATTTCGTTGTTTACCGGGTTATAGTAAGCATTTACCGTTTGTGGAGTCATTCCCCATTCTGATTTATCAACCGGCTTGCCAATTTTAGCTAGATCTTTATTGTACTGCCATTCAGCAATATTCTGAAGATTTTTGTATAATGTTCCTTCTTTAGATTCAGGAGTAATTTCTAATTTTGAATAATCCTTCCATTTGTCCGGATAAGCAACTTTCACTGTAAATTTGTTCAGTTTCGTCATTGCTTTTGCTTTTGTAGTAGCAGACATCCACGCTAAGTTATTGATGTGAACAGCAAAGCTTTTCTTTAAATAGTCGATCAGTTCTACCATTTGAGCTTTAGCTTCTGCAGGGAAATATTTTTCAACATATAATTTTCCGAAAGCTTCTCCCAGAGAACCATTAATCAGCTCAAATCCTCTTTTGTTTAAAGCTCTCTGCTCCTGCTGACCTCTAAGATATTTACCATAGAAAGCAAATCTCATATTTCCAAGGTTCTCACTTAAGTAAGAAGCACTTCCGTTGATCAGGTGAAATTTTAAATAGTCTTTGATGATAGGAAGGTTTTTAGCATTCACTAATTGATCAAAGTTTTTATAATACCCTAATTCTCCGATAATTACTTTATCAGAATTCACCCCTACTTTTTTAAGGTAAGCAGGAAGGTCAACTCCTTTTACCAAAGTGGAAAGCTCAGCCATTGTCTGAGGGTTATACTGAAGGGTATTATCACGGCTCTGCTCGTTTGTAAGATAAGTTTTAGCGATGCTTTTCTCATAATCAACGATACCTTTTGCTGCTTCATCAGCATTTTTGTACCCTAATTCTTTAAGCATAGAAGCTACATATTTCTGATATTCAGCAATAGCTTCTGTATTTTTTTCGTTTACTTTCTGATAGTAGTCTCTTCCTAAACCAAGAGATGCTTCACCCAAGTAAACAGCGTTCATTTTAGAGTCTTTTAAATCTGCATATACTCCCCATCCGTAGAAATTATTCTCGCCTTCTTTAGTTACAGAAGCAAGATAATTCTGAAGATCGGCAACATTTTTGATGGCATCAATTTTAGTCAGATTTCCCTGAATAGGCTTGATTCCGTCTGCATTTCTCTTCTGCATGTTCATATATGTAGCATACAGGTCCTGGATTTTTTTACCCTCACTTCCGTCAGCAAATTTATCTTTCAAAAGCGAGTTCAGGATCGTCATAGAGTTGTTATCCGTATCTTCAGCTAATTTGTTGAAACTTCCCCAAGTTGGCTTATCAGAAGGAATTTTGGCAGTTTTCATCCAGGTTCCACTCACGTAGTTATAAAAATCATCCTGCGGACGTACAGAAGTATCCATAAGGCTAATATCCAAGCCTGTATCTGTGCTGTTTACAACTGTTTTAGTTACTTTAGCCTGGGCATTCACTGTATTTTGTGAACATATTCCTGCTAATAAAAACAAAGAAAGCGTTAGTTTTTTCATTATGATAACAATTTATACAATATGTATGATTTATTTACTATTTGTTACTTTTTTATAAAAACAAATTTAAACAAATATTAAGAAGTTGCTATCTCTTTTACATTTCCTGTTCTTTTCAGGAATCTCCAGGCCTGTATTTCGCCTTTCAGAGCTTTTCTTAAACTTTTAAACAGTACGATATACATCAGCCATCGGTATCCAAATCTCTGCGGAATAACATACGGCAGATTCGTTAATCTTTCACGCTGCATCATAAAGGGAAAAGGAATATCAGTAATAGCTAATATTTTGCTTCCATTTCCGGATAAAATTCAAAAAAAACAATGACGCCAGCCAGCAGTGAGAAAAACGGGATAATATATTGGAATAAGAAGATATTAGGCATCGCCCAAAGCCCCAATCTTTTATTTTAGGGTTAAGAAAGGTCTGTTTCTGCTCAGAAATAATCTTCTGAACTCTTATATTTTATGCTGTAAAAAAAGAGGCGATCTATTAAGAATTTACTAAAAGACTTACCAAATCCTGGATAACCTTTTGAGAAACGAAATCCATAAAATCTACTCTCTCCAGATGTGGCATATATAATTTAGAAGTTACCTCCTGATCATTAATCCTGATGGTATAGAAAACGGTTCCTACTTCTTTACCGTCTTCACCTTTTCCCGGACCTGCAACACCGGTTGTAGAAAGAGAGATATGGCTGTCAAATAATTTCTGAACACCTTCTGCCATTTCCTGTGCCACCTGTTCACTGACTACCGTAAATTGGTCTATCGTTTCCTGAGAAACATTTAAAATCTTCACTTTTTTCTCTGTGGCATAAGCTACTACCCCACCAAGAAAGTATTTTGAACTTCCGGAGACGGAAGTAATCATTTTAGCAAGCCCGCCTCCTGTGCAGCTTTCTGCAGTAGAAATCGTCAGTTTTCTATCAGTAAGCATTTCCGCCAGGATATTTTCAATTTTATCTTCAGATGTTGCAATAACATGATCTTTTATCAGTGGAAGCAGCTTCTGGATTTCCTCTTCAGTCTGCTGTTTCAGAAAATCTTCGTTATCACCGGATGCTGTAAGCCTAAGTTTAACCCGTGTTCCCACCGGAAGATAAGACAGGGCCATATTTTCAGGAAGAGCAAGTTCCCAGTTTTCAATGGTATCAGCCAGGATACTTTCAGGGATTCCGACCACGGAAACAATGCGGCTATGGATATAATTAAGGTTAAATTTTTCCTGTAAATAAGGGATAATCTGGTCTTTGATGAGTGGTTTCACTTCATAAGGAACACCCGGAAGGCTGTAGCATAATTTTCCGTTCTGTTCCATCATCATGCAGGGTGCCGTCCCATAATGATTTTGAAATACGACAGATTTTGTGGGAACAAAAGCCTGCTCTTTATTCCTTTCAAGGATATCCTGTCTTCCTCTTCTTTCCATATATCCCTTCAGATGGTTAAAAGTAACCTCATCCAGGGCAATTTTATCATTAAAAAATTCAGCCAGTGCTTTTTTGGTTTTATCATCTCTGGTGGGTCCCAGCCCGCCGGTTGTAATGATTAAGTCTCCAAGCTCCAAGGCGATTGCAAGTGTATTTTTAATGGTTTCAATTTCGTCCGAAATTGTAAATATCTGAGAAACTTTAATACCTATATTTTTAAGTTCAGAGGCAATAAAATTAGAATTGGTATCTATTGTATTTCCGGAAAGGATTTCATCCCCAATAGTAATCAGAACAGCTTTTTCCATAGATCAGTTTGTTGAAAAAATTCTCCTGCAAATGACGGAAAAATCTATGGCTGCGGCAACATAAAATGATTTTTTCTATTTTTGATGTCGATTATTTAAAACTATAATTAAAATTATGTCTAAATACGATGACGCCTCATGGCATTATGGCGGTGATTTTCCTGAAGAGCTTCCTGAAAAAAATGGAGCTACCCATACGGGAATGTTCCTGAACTGGTGTATTAACAATGATCTTATTTCTGATGATTTAAAAGAAGATGGTAAGGAAGAAATTGAAAAACTAAAACAGCGGGAAATTACAGGTGCCGAGTTTATTATGGATTCCTGTAAAGGTAAATTTTCTGAGTATGACCTGAATGAATTAGGAAATAAATTTGCAAAAGATTACTATGCAGATGATACTGATTTTGGGAACAGATTCAGCTCATTTGCCGATGACTATGTTAATATTTTTGATGCGAAGGCTGAAGAGAATGATTATGAATATGAAACGTTTTATCATATTGAAGATACTTACGAAAACTACGATTTGATGAGGCTGGTTATTGATCATCGTTTTGAAGAATGGAAAGAGTATTCTAAAAAATAAGAGAAAAGGGCCAGTCAGATGATTGGTCCTTATTATTTATTGATTATGTTTCACCCAGATAAGTTCGTCTGTATTATATCCTAATTTCTTTGCTTTTTCTATGAATCTTTGGCGCATACTTTCAGGAATATTAGGGGTTCTGGATAAAATCCAGAGGTATTTTAAACTGCTTCCTGCCACCAGGGCATACTGATATTCTTCATCAATATCAATCACATTATAGCCTGCCCAAAACGGCTTAAAGAATGCCACTTTGAGCCTGGCCTCTGTTTTATCTTTTACAAATCTGGCTTCACCAATGGCTTCTTTCCATTCTTTTTTCACGTAATTATAGCCCTTATTGTTTACTTTTACTGTTCCATCCGGATTTTCTGAATATTCTGCGGTGACATTATCCATATCCCTTTCGAAACGGTAATCAAAACGGGCTATTTCATACCATCTTCCGAGATATTTTTTAATATCAAAATTCTTTACCACTTTAGCTCCTGTGGGAACTCCCACCGAATAGGAATTAAAAATGATCAATCCGAGTGCTCCCAGTGAAACGGGAAGTATAATTTTGTGAAGAGTTTTCATAACAGAAAATTTTGCGTGGTTCTTATAAAAACTTCAAAAATAATGCCTTTACGCTGTTAAAGATTGGTAAATTCTATGAAAAAACTTTCAGAAAACCATCTTTAAAACTACCGGAAACTTCAATCTCCGTATCATCAGAAAGCATTACTGTTCCACTTTTATGATAAGATTTTACAAAATCTGTATTGATAATATGGGAGCGGTGCACTCTTACAAAAGGGTTTTCCAGCAAATCATCAAAATGTTTTAAAAAACGGCAAACCATTTTTTTGGAACCATCAGTAAGATATACCTGAGTAAAATTACCATCTGCCTGAAGCCGGACAATATCCTCCGTTTTCACCACATCAAAGCCTTGTAAGGTGGGAAGTATAAGCTGTTGTTTTTCGGGTTTCAGCTTTAAGTTTTCAAGCAGAATTTTATTCCTGTTGAGCTCATCTTTTTTCTCAAGGCTCTCCACAACTTTGTTGACTGCCAGAATGAGCTCCTGGATATCAATAGGTTTTAAAATATAATAACTTGCCGATTTATTTAAAGCCTGTAATGAATACTGTGAGAATGCTGTAATGAAAATGGTTTCATAGGAAAATTCTTTAGTTGCTTCCAGAACATCGAAAGCATTTCCAAAAGGCATCTCTACGTCTAAAAACACCAATTGTGGCTGTTTCTCAGCAATCAGGGGAACCGCTTGTTTTATATTTTCTGCTTCGCCAAGAATTTCCACCTGCGGACAATACTTAGTAATATAATTTCTCAGCACTTCTCTGGCTATGAGTTCATCGTCTACGATTACGGCTTTTATTTTCATAGGATAGGTTTTTTAATAGGCAACAGCTAGTAGGTGGCAGGTAATAATTTGAAGATCACAACCGGAATTGTTTATTCGTTTTTAAATTTTAATGTTTAGTATGTAGTTTTTGTACAGTTCCGGAGCATAGAGAAAACAATGTTAATAAATACTTCATGTCAATGCATTTACATGAGGTTAATTTTTATAGTCACCAGCACTCCACTGCTATTCTCTTTGTCTTTTACACTACAGGTTATATTTTTTTTATACAGGTCATTCAGCAGCTGTATTCTTTCCAGTGTGTTTTTCATTCCTCTGCCTTCTCTTGTTTTTTGATGCTCGGTTTTCTGTTTTTTACTTTCTTCAATTCCTATTCCATTATCTTCAATAGTCACCTTTACATATTGCTCTACTTTTTCAAAATTCAGTTTTAAAAATCCTTTTTCAGTTCTGTAGCGCAATCCGTGCCAGATCGCATTTTCAAGAAATGGCTGTACAAGCATTCCGGGTACCAGCTGGCTTTGTACATTCAGATTCTCATCTATATCAACTTCATAATCAAATTTGTCTGCAAACCGTGTTTTTTCCAGGGCAAGATAGTTCTGAAGAAGATCCAGCTCCTGTTGGAACGGGATAAAATCTTCTGTAGAGTTTTCCATTACCCCCCGCATCAGCTTAGAGAATTTTGTCAGATACTGGTTGGCTTCCAGTTCGTTATTGGTGGCTATAAAATGATTAACGCTGTTCAGGCTATTAAAAATAAAATGAGGATTCATTTCTCTTCTTAGCGACTGAAGGGCAATCTTCTTATTTTTGGTCTGAACTTTTTTCAGGGTCCTGAAAATAAAAATGATCAGGCCTGTCAACAGGATTAAAGCTCCAATCAGACCATAATTGAAAACATTTTTCTTGCGGATCAGCTCATCTTTCAGTTCTCTTTCTTTTTCGAGCTGAGAAATCCGCTGTTCTGTATCTTCCAGAATTTTATTGTCTACCAGACTTCTGTCTTTGGAAACCAGATCAGGAAGTTTTCCTAAAAAGTCTCTGTACAACGACACTGAAGCATCTGTATTTCCTGCTATATTGTAAAGGCTGTCCAGTTTTTTCACACTTTTTTGTGCTTCCAGTGTATGTCCTTTATCTAAAGCAATACCATAGGCATTTTTCAATAAGGCAACAGCCTCCTCTGTATCGTTCTTTTTTATATAAATATCTGCCAGTTCCTGAATCTGATTAACTTTCTCCTGAGAATCATCTTTTACGAAGTCTTCTTTCATCACCTTCTTTTTGGCCGCTATCGCTTTATCAAAATTTTTATTTTCAACATACAGATTCGCCAGCTTCTGATTAATTTCCAATGCCTGTTGTGGAGCCTCTTTTTTTGAAATCTTATAAGCAGCATTCAGGTTATCTTCAGCTTTAGAGACCTCATTCCGTTGTATATTGACATCTGCTAACTGGCTATATCCTTCTGCTAAACCGGTCTGCTCTTTTTCTTTTCTGATGAGATTGATATTACTCTGGATAGCTTCAGTCTTTTGCTCAGGTGTAGGAGAAGAAAGTCTGGTCACATCATTGGAATTAACGGCTCTGCTTTTTTCAGAATACCCCACTTGTGCTGCCATACTGTAATTGCTGATAGCGGGTGATATTTTATTCTGCTTTTCCTGAGACTGGGCTAATCTTCGGGTTACTTTTTCAATATTGGGTTTATCGTTAACCTTTTCATAGATCTTTTTAGCTTTTGTATAGTATTCTTCGCTTTTCGGAAAGTTTCCGTCATTGAAAAATGTTTCCCCAATATTATAGTAAGAATCAGCCTGAGCAGGTTCATTTTGGGTATCAATAGCTTTTTTCAGCTTCCTGGTTTCTACCTGAACTTCTTCCACAGCCTTAGTACTGCTTTGAGAATAGGTGCTATTTCCCAAAATCATTAGTAAAAGGATCGTAAAAAGTCTAAGTATTTTCATAAAACAAAGATATACATATATATAGTCTGCTCAAAAACTATTCACCAAGCGAAGCTGCCCGTTCACCAAGTTGAGTCCTCTAAGAAAAATCAATACCTCCAGGACTTCAATCTTCATAAAAAACACAAAACATTATATTTCAAATCAATAAGGCTTTATTATATTTGTATCCTCACCTCACTGTATAAGATCATGAAAAAATTTCAAATAGCATTAGCTGTTATTCTGTGTTTCAACAGTATCCGGGCTCAGATCTATATTCAAAATGTAACCGTCGCAGATGTAATTCATAAGAAAATGATTCCCGCTCAGACGATCATTATGAATAATGGAAAGATTACCAAAATAAAACCAAGCAAACAGATTAACATACCCCAGAATTCACACGTCATCAATGGTGAAGGTAAATATCTGATTCCGGGAATGACAGATGCCCATATCCATTTTTTTCAAAGCGGAAGTTTATATACAAGACCTGATGCACTTGATCTGAGAAAACATGTTCCTTATGAGGAAGAGATCAGCTGGGGACATGATAATATGGAAAACCTTCTTCAGTATTATCTTAAAGCCGGGATAACTTCTGTGATTGATCCCGGGGCTACCTACAATTTTCTTCTTCTCAGGGATTCTTTACAAAAGAATAAAAGATTACCCACGGTCTATATGTCCGGACCTCTTATTACCACCTATGAGCCTGAAGTTTTTAAAAACCTCAGTAAAGATGAACCTTTCAAACTGGCTCTCACGGCGGAAGAAGCCAGAAAATGGGTACAGGAACAGCTTCCTTATAAACCAGACTTTATCAAGATATGGTATATTGTTTTGGGAGATGCCAAAAAAAAGAAAGAGGAAGCCCAAAAACTGGAACCTGTAATAAAGGCTACTATTGAAGAAGCCCACAAAAACAATCTTAAAGTAGCAGTACATGCTACAGAACGTTTTACAGCAGAAACAGCAGTGATGAACGGTGCTAATTATCTTGTTCATAATATAGAAGATGAAGTGGTTTCGGATGATTTTGTAAAACTTTTACAGTCTAAAAAAGTGATCCTATGCCCTACCCTCACCGTAATGGACAATTATTACGACACCTATGCACAGAAGAAAAATTATAATACCTACGAACTTGAGCATTCCAATCCGAAAAGTATTGGTTCTATGTATGATTTAAAGCATCTGAAAGATACCTCAGATTCTGCAATGATAAAGAAATATAAACTAAGATTCAATTCTCCTCAGATAAAGGCCTATGTTTCAAAAACAGATTCTATCAGGAGAATTAATCTGAAGAAACTGACCGATGGCGGAGTAACGATTGCTGCCGGTACAGATGCCGGAAATATTGGAACCCAGCATGGCACTTCTTTTATCAACGAACTTAAAGCTATGAAGGAAAGTGGTATGAACAGCTGGCAGCTTCTACAGTCGGCAACCATCAATCCGGCTAAAATTCTTAATAAAGAAGCTCAATATGGCAGTATAGAAGAAGGAAAAGTTGCAGATCTTGTTCTGTTGAATGCCAACCCTATTGAAAATCTGGAAAACCTCACCCAGATTGATACTGTTATCAAAAACGGACAGCCCCTGAATCCCAATACAATACCGGAAACAACAAATGAAACATTGGTTCAGCAACAGGTAAATGGCTATAATGCCAGAAATATAGATGCCTTTCTGGAACCTTATGCAGAAGATGTGGAGCTGTATTCATTTCCTTCCAAACTATTAAGCAAGGGAAAAGAAGCGATGAGAAAGAGCTATGAGAAATTATTTGCCAATCATCCTGACCTTCATTGTGAAGTCAGACAGAGAATCACCAACCTAAATACCATTATTGATAGAGAAAGTGTTTCCGGGGTAAAACCGGATAAAAAGATAGAAGCTACCGCTATTTACGAGATCAAAAATAATAAAATAGCAAAGGTTTATTTTCTGTATTAATTTAATTTCATTCCAATAAGGAAGCTTATTATGAGCTAAAATAATAATTTAGCAGCTTAGTCTTTTTAAAGCAGTCTTATGTAGAGATTCCTTTTTGTACCCGTTCACCAAGTGAAAGTTCCTTTTCACCAAGTCTTCCGGTTTTCAGTTTCAGATCTCCCTAATTTTACTTCAGAATTTAAAATTATTTACAATTAAAAAACAGGAAATTATGAAATTGAAACATTTTTTATTAATCGGAATTTTAACTTTGGGGAGCTTTGTAAACGCTCAGGAAGTAAAGAAAAACGCAATTGAAGTAACCGGTGTTGCCGAAATGGAGATAGAACCCGATGAAATCATTTTCAGTATCGGAATAAAGGCAGACAACAAAAATGAACTGGCAGACAATGAAAAGAAATTGTTTGAAACCTTAAAGAATGCCGGAGTAAAGAATGAAGACATCAAATTTAAATCGATGTATCAGAATATATACTCTAAAACGGCCAAGTTCACTAAAAGCTATCAGTTTAAAGCCAATACAAAATCAAACATCAGTAAGATTTTTGAAGACCTCAATCAGAAATGGGTAAGCAGCCTGAATATTGCAGAGGTAAAGAATACCAAGATTGCAGATTTCAGAAAAACAGTAAAAATCAATGCCTTAAAAGCAGCCAAAGAAAAGGCAGATTACCTGTTGGAAAGTATGGGTAAAAAAACAGGAAATGCTATTGAAATTATAGAAATAGAAGATTATACCAGTGATACTATAATGCCTGTTGCCTACAAAGGGAGAATGAACAGCGTACAAATGGAAATGGCAGATGCTGCGGTAGATTATTCTTTTGATAATATTGAAAACATCAAACTGAAATACAGTATCAAAACAAGATACGAAATCCTTTAAAAATAACAGATGTAAGAAGACAGCCTCAAAAGGGCTGTTTTTCTTTTTTATGCTTTATCAGATTTACCAAGTGAAACCTGCATTTCACCAAGTCTCCCGAATTTCAGCCTTAAATAGGGATAATTTTACTCTAGAAATTCAAAATAATAAACGATGAAACGTTATTTTTTACTATTAATGACATTTTCAGTTGCCTTTTTAAAAGCACAGGAAATAAAGAAAGAAATTGATGTAAAGCAGGCTACCGTATTTCTACAAGGGGCAAAAGTCTTTGGAAATACTAATGTGAGCCTTCAAAAAGGAATCAATAAGGTAAGAATTATCAATCTTCCCAATAATCTGGATGAGAATACGTATAAAATCAATCTTGAAAAAAATACAACACTTCTTTCCATTACGCCCCAAAATAATTTTTTGAAAGATGATGAGCTGTCTGATGGTGAAAAGAAGCTGGAAGATGACAGAAAAAAACTTCAGCGACAGGTGAACCTTTTGAATATTCAGGTGAAAAACCTGACGGGAGAACAGAATATCATCAATGATAACTTAAAAGTATCAGCTAATGATAAATCTACTCCTCAGGAACAGCTTGTTAAGCTCACTGAGTTTTACAGAAAGAGAATGCTGGAAATTGATAACCAGGTCTTTTTACTGAATGAGCAGAAAGATGTTCTCGACGAAAGTATTACCAAGCTTAATAAACAGTCTGCTGAGGAGCAAACACACAAAAATACCAACAGAAAAGAGCTCCTGCTTGAAATTCTTGCTGATTATGACACCAGTCTGAATTTAGGGGTAAGCTATATTGTTTCAGATGCCGGCTGGATCCCTTCTTATGATCTGCGTGCAGAATCTGTAAAAAAGCCTCTTGAAATGATCTATAAAGGAAAAATTTATCAGAAGACCGGACAGGACTGGAAAAACATCAAGCTGTTTGTCTCCACCTATAGACCCTCCTATAACCAAAACAGACCTATTTTATCTCCATTGTATGTTGCTGAATATACGCCTTACAATCCTCAGATAGAAGTAGCAGGTTATCAAATTAAAAAAGAGGCTGCTGCAGTAAATGCCTACCAGATGAGAGCAGATAAAGCGATAACACCAAGCCAGGTTCCTATAGCTTCTGTTTCTGACAGCCAAATGAATGTGATTTATGAACTTAATTACAATCAGACTATTGTAAGTCAGGAAAAAGAACAGTATGTTATCCTTGATAAAAAGCAGATTGATGCCACTTACAAATACCATACAGTTCCGAAAGTAAACAACCAGGTATTCCTGATGGCTTTTGTGAAAAACTGGCAGCAGCTCAACCTTATTACGGGAGAGGCAAACATCTATTTTGACGATAATTATATTGGAAAAACAACCATCACCAGCAATTATGTAAAAGATAAATTCCCAATTTCTCTGGGTGTAGATGAAAGAATTACGGTAAAAAGGAGTAAACTGGAAGATAAGACATCCCAAAAAGCAATGAATTCTAATAAATGGGAAACAGAATCTTATCAGATCAGCATCCGAAACAATACCAAAGAAAGTATTGAACTGGAAATTCTCGATCAACTGCCGATCAGTGAGAACTCTAAAATTTCGGTTAAGGCAGTAGAAACCGGAGGTGGAAGTCTTGATGAAAAAACAGGAAGTATTCTCTGGAACAAAAACATCAGCTCAGGAGGTTCGGAAAAAATAAACTTCTCTTATGAAGTAAAGTATCCAAAAGATATGCAGATCCAATATTACAGCAGATAACTTTAAAACCGATGGCTCAATTTTAGTCATCGATTTTTTTTATAAACAGCTTACTTTACTATAACCACAAAAGTCACAAAAGATTTTGAACACTTAAGTTTATTTTAAGTGACAAGCTTTGCGTATAGAAGTGCACTTAAGTTTTTAAAATCTGTGATTTTCATGGATATCACGATGAATATTACAATGGAAGACGTGATATTCCTTTCCTCTGGAGGGATGGCCAAAATTCAAAGAATTTTTGACGGCCTGGTTAAAACTACACTCACAAAATTAATTTAAAGAGTTATTAAACAGTCTGTTTGTCATTCCGCAGGAATCTCCACAACGTATTTTCTTTACATCATCTAGATTCCTTCTGAATGACAAAAATTACACTCTAGCCACAATAGAAGATTCAACGTAGTTAAAAGGCACAAAAGCTTTTAAACACTTAAGCTTATTTAAGTGACAGGCTTTGCGTATAGAAGTGCACTTAAGTTTTGAAAATCTGTGATTTTCATGGATATCATGATGAATATTATAATGGAAGACGTGATATTCCTCTCCTCCGGAGGGATGGCCAAAATTCAAAGAATTTTTGACGGCCTGGTTAAAACTACACTCACAAAATTAATTTAAAGAGTTATTAAACAGTCTGTTTGTCATTCCGCAGGAATCTCCACAACGTATTTTCTTTACATCATCTAGATTCCTTCTGAATGACAAAAATTACACTCTAGCCACAATAGAAGATTCAACGTAGTTAAAAGGCACAAAAGCTTTTAAACACTTAAGCTTATTTAAGTGACAGGCTTTGCGTATAGAAGTGCACTTAAGTTTTGAAAATCTGTGATTTTCATGGATATCACGATGAATATTACAATGGAAGACGTGATATTCCTCTCTTCCGGAAGGATGACCAAAATTCAAAGAATTTTTGACGGCCTGGTTAAAACTACACTCACAAAATTAATTTAAAGAGTTATTAAACAGTCTGTTTGTCATTCCGCAGGAATCTCCACAACGTATTTGCTTTACATCATCTGGATTCCTTCTGAATGACAAAGATTACACTCTAGTCACAATAGAAGATTCAACGTAGTTAAAAAGCACAAAAGCTTTTAAACACTTAAGCTTATTTAAGTGACAGGCTTTGCGTATAGAAGTGCACTTAGGTTTGAAAATCTGTGATTTTCATGGATATCATGATGAATATTATAATGGAAGACGTGATATTCCTCTCTTCCGGAGGGTGGCGAAAATTCAAAGAATTTTTGACGGCGTGGTCTTACAACAACTTACCTCCTCATCACCTTCCAAATTTAAAATAACGCGATAGGGCATGTTTCTTATTTTTCATAAACAACGAAGCCATTTCCATTCCTGTTACGGAAAAGGTAATTCCATTTCCACCAAAACCCAGAACAAAATATGAATTTTTAAATTTTTTATGTTCTCCTATATAAGGAAGTCCGTCTTTAGTTTCCCCAAAAGTTCCCGCCCAAACGAAATCGGGATAAAAATGATAATCCGGCTTTATTTTCTTTAGGGTTTTCAGTATTTCTTTTTCCTTTTTATCTAATAGGGCATCTCTTTTCTCTGCATTATAAAAGTCTTCATCACCTCCTCCTATTAAGAGCCTTCCATCATCGGTAGTTCTCATATACAGATAAGGGTTATCAGTATTCCAGACTAGTGTATTGCTGATATTTTTAAATTTATCTGTATCAATTTCTGAAACAACAGCGTAGGTACTTTTCAGGTTTACAAAATTTTCTTTTAACAGGTTTTTACTTTCATAACCAATACAGTAGATAATTTTCTTTGCTTTGATCTGAAATCCACTATCGACAGTCACCAGGTTAAACCCTTTATGATAGTCTACTTTTGTCATCCCGGTCTTATCGAAAATTTTCAATCCTTTCTTTATATTATGTCTGAATAATTCATGAGCAAATCGAAAAGCATCGATACTGGCACCCTGTCTGGATATAATTCCGCCATAAGTATTTTCAAATCCAAATTGGTTCAACACCTGTTCTCCGTCCAGCCATTTCACTTCAAAACCTGCATTCTTTCTGGCTTTACACTCTTTTTTCAGCCATTCGGTATCTTTTTTTCTGGACGCAAAATACAGTGATTTTTTCCGTTTGAATCCTGCATCAGATTTTATTAATGCTGAAAGCATCTCAATGGTATCAATAGCATCAGAGCAGGCTTTGTAACTTAAAACCGCAGCCTTTTCTCCTATCTTTTCCTGTAATTCAAAAAGAGGAATATCTATTTCGTACTGCAGCATGGAGGTAGTAGCTGAGGTACTTCCGTTACACAGTTCCCTTTTATCAATAAGAATTGTATCATATCCATCTCTTACCATCTGATGGGCAATAAGGCTTCCTGTAATTCCGCCACCAATGATAAGTACATCACATTTTTCATCTGATTTCAGAGAGGGATAAGAGGCGACAAGTCCATTCTTTAAAAGCCAAAAAGGTTCGTTAGATTTGAGATCCATATTTATATTTTACATTAAAAATAACAATATTTACAGGAATTTTAACAACTTATTGGCAACTTATGGTTTAATTATTGTAGTTGCCTTTAAAATCAAACCACCATAAAATATTTTACTATGATAACAATTATTCCAGAAGCTCCGGAAAATGTTGCTGCATTCAATGCAACGGGAGAAGTAACGAGAGAGGATTTTGAAAGACTGGTAATTCCGCATGTAAAAGAAAAAGTAGATCAATTTGGCGAGCTTAATTATTTACTGTACCTGGATACTGATCTGGATAAATTTACTATAGGTGCATGGCTTGAAGATGCTCTTTTAGGATTAAAAAACCTTACCAAATGGAACCGTACAGCTATTGTCACAGACAAGGAAGGTGTACAGAATTTTACAGACATTTTCAGTGTCGTTATGCCGGGAGAGTTTAAATCTTTCCCAAAAGAAAACTTATACAATGCGCTCTACTGGTGTAAAAACGGAAATGAGGTAGAGGTATAAACCTATTTACAAAAAAAAGCTGTTTCCCTATGGAAGCAGCTTTTTGTATAGAGAATAAAATCTTTTCTTTTTATTTGTCACATGAAACACATTCTGTAACAGTTTCTTCAGTAGATGGTTTACCGTACAAATACATATATCTTACGCTTACCACAACACCTATAAAGGTCATTCCGACCCCTACCAGAGCTGGATAATTGAAAGGCAGCCCATATTCTAATGGAATTCCTCCAAAAAAAGCTCCCATAGCATTGGCAATATTAAAGCCGGCCTGCATAAAAGCGGCAGCCATCATTTCGCTATTGGGTGCTGCTTTCATCATCATAATATTAATGGGTGAAGCAATAGACATTGACAGTGCTCCACACATGAACGTAAGTATAAGAGCAATATTCTGATGTTCAGAAAGGAAAAATACTCCTGTAAGAGAGATCATCATCAGAAAAATCAGTAATGCGCAGGTTTTCTCCGGACCAAGCTTATCTGAAACCACACCGCCCACAAGGTTACCCACTACCATTCCGGCTCCGGCAAGAACCATTACATAGGCCATCTGACTGCTTTGGATCCCCGAAACTACTGTCATTAAAGGAGTGATATAACTAAGCCATGTGAAAAGGCCTCCAAATCCAATTGCTGTAATGGTAAGCACCAGCCACGCCTGTTTATTCTTCAGGAATTTCAGTTCTTCCAGGAAATGGGTATTCTGATTGGATTCCATCGCAGGAAGCCACAGTTTTAAAAACAATATAGCAAAAAGCCCAATCACGGCTACAATTGCAAAATACAGCCTCCAATGGAATGTATGGCCAATATACGTCACCAGAGGAACCATGACGAGGTTCGCTACAGTAAGCCCTGTAAACATCATGGATATATAAAATGCTTCTTTGCCCTTTCCTGCCATTTTAGCTGCCACTACTGTTCCCACTCCGAAGAATGCCCCATGAGGAAGTCCGGACATGAATCTTATGATCAGCATAGAGGTATAGTTTGGAGCAATAGCAGAAAGCCCGTTAAATAAAGTAAACAGGATCATAAAAGCCATCAGTACCTTTTTTGGAGGAAATTTCACCGAGTATCCGATAAGAATAGGTGCACCAATTACCACACCCATTGCATAAGCAGAAATTAAATGTCCTGTTTGAGGAATCGTAATCTCCAATGTCTTTGCAATATCCGGCAGCAATCCCATCACCGTAAACTCTGTAGTTCCTATTCCTAATCCACCTATGGCCAGCGGGATTATCCTTTTATCAATCTTCATTATATGTTCTTTTTTCTGATTTTATTTTTTATAAATTAAAAATGATAATCACCTTTACTTATGAAAGTGCAAAAATCGAAAGAAATATTGAATTTCACTGCTCTTGAAATGATATAAATTTGCTCCATATTAACCTTTTTGTTTAATTTTAAATTCAGAAACAATCAAATCAGAACAAAATGAAAATCCAGAAAGAAATTATAATGTTTGATAAAGGGAAATCTTTCAAACTTTTCTCACCTTCTTTGAAAAATTGTTTTTTCTGGCATTATCATCCTGAAATAGAGCTTGTTTATGTAGAAGCCACCAATGGAATCCGACATGTAGGAAAAGATATTTCCGGCTTTACAGAAAGTGATTTGCTGTTGATAGGTTCCAATGTACCTCATCTGAATTTTGATTACGGTATTCAGACAGAATGTAAACAGCTTGTATTGCAAATGCATGAAAATTTCCTTCAGGATATTATTCTGCCTGTTCCGGAATATGAAGAGATCAAAAATCTGTTGGAGAGATCTTATCTTGGATTATCCTTCTCCGGGGAAACAAAAAAAATAATTGTAGAAAGGCTTCAGTCTATGAAAGAAAAAAATTCTTTTGCATCCCTCATCGGACTGATGGAAATTCTGCAGATCCTTGCAAATTCTACAGATGTAAAAGAACTCAATAAAGAAGACACCAGAATAAAATGGTTTTTGAATGACAAGATCAGAATGGGAACCATCTATGACTATATCCATGAAAATTATGACCGGAAACCTAATGTAAATGAAATTGCAAAGATAGTCAGCCTGAGTACTCCTGCTTTCTGCCGTTATTTTAAAAAGCAAACGAATATGACTTTTACAGATTTTGTGAATAATTACAGAATTAACCAGGCCAAAATATTTCTGCTGAAAGATTGTTCTGTAACGGAAGTCTGTTTTCAGGTGGGATTTGAAAGCCTGTCCTATTTTAATAAATTATTTAAACAGCACACCGGAGAAACACCGTCTGAGTTTAAGAAAAAACAATTTAAACCTATTGAGATCAATGGAAGGATCGGAATTATTACCAAGGAATCTTCATGTAATAAATAATCCCGAAGATTTTTAGGTTTCGGCTAAAGCCACATTGATTGGATCTATATATAAAATGGGCTAAAGCCCATTCCTATTGAATTTTAATAGTAAAATATTTATATTCTTTATTCTTTATTCTTTATTCTTTATTCTTTATTCTTTATTCTATTAAAAAAGTCCATCCTATCCACCCGGTAGCCTAACCTATACCCTATTATCCGTCACCTACTGATATATAAAAAGCCGCTCATTTCTGAACGGCTGTATATTTTCTAGTGAATATGTTTTTCTGCGTGGTAAGAACTTCTTACAAGAGGTGAGCTCTCAACATGTCTGAATCCTAAGCTTCTTGCAAAATCTCCAAACTCATCAAACTCTTCCGGAGTAATGAATTTTTTTACAGGAAGGTGTTTCTTAGTAGGCTGAAGATATTGCCCAAGAGTAATGACATCTACATTTGCATTTCTGATGTCTTCAATCGTTTGAAAAACCTCATCTCTGGTTTCTCCCAGACCAAGCATTACACCGGTTTTGGTTCTTCTTTGTCCTGCTTCTTTTAGGTATCTTAAAACCTCAAGGCTCCTTTCATATTTTGCCTGAATTCTCACTTCTCTGGTTAACCGTTTTACGGTTTCCATATTATGAGAGATTACTTCAGGAGCAACTTCCACTAATCTGTCAAGATGTTTGGTAATTCCCTGGAAGTCCGGAATCAATGTTTCCATTGTGGTTCCCGGAGAAATTCTTCTTACAGCATTTACCGTTTCACCCCAAAGGATAGATCCCATATCTTTCAAATCATCGCGGTCTACAGAGGTAAGAACGGCGTGTTTGATTTTCATTAATTTGATGGAACGGGCAACTTTTTCAGGTTCATCCCAGTTTACATCAAGCGGTTTTCCTGTTTTTACTCCACAAAATCCACAGCTTCTGGTGCAGATATTTCCCAAAATCATGAAAGTGGCGGTACCCTCTCCCCAGCATTCTCCCATATTGGGGCAGCTTCCACTTTGGCAAATTGTGTTTAGTTTATATTTATCAACCAAAGTTCTAAGTTCCCGGTAGTTCTTTCCGGTAGGAAGTTTTACGCGGATCCATTTTGGTTTTTGAACGGTAGTGTCTTGAACTGAATTTTCCATTTCTAAAATTGAAGTTCAAAGTTAAGGATTTTTTAATGGAAACCATCTACCGGAAAAATTGATGAAACTGATAATTCAACAATAAAGTTCTAATTTTCAACAGGAATCATACATTAAAACATTTATTATAATTTCTTTATAATATTATTTTCATACCACAAAACAATATTTATTATTAATAATATAATTTTTTGGAAAGATTATTGCTGTATTCCATCTATGAAAGAACAAAGCTACAGGAATCACAGGAAATTTTATACCCCTCATCATTTCATATATCTTCCCATATTAATTGTATTGGAAATTTTAGGAATTTATAAAATCACAGATGATCCGGGAAACCAACTGATCTGGGTTTTGTTTTCAATTGTGATTTTTCTGCTTTTTTATCTCGCATTTATGACCAGGCAGCATTATGCTTTGGGTCTTCAGAACCGCATGGTCATTCTGGAATTTAAGCAGCGGTATTTTGAAATTTTCAATAAAAGGTCTGATGAGATTGTTGAAAAATTAAAGTTCGACCAAATTGCTGCCCTGAGATTCACTTATGATGATGAATTTAAAGAACTTTTATATAAAGCACTTGATCAGAATATTTCCGGTGATGAAATCAAAAGATCTATAAAAAACTGGAGGGCTGATCTTCTCAGAGTCTAACACCTAAAATATATTCTTATGAAAAAATGGAGCATTTACAGCATAGCGATATTAAGTTTGCTAACACTCACAAGTTGTGAAGCAGTAGAAACAATTTTTAAGGCAGGAATGTGGTGGGGAATTATCTTAGTCGGCGCAATAGTAGTGATTCTTTTACTGATTTTTTCGAAGGGTAAAAACTCTTAACCATGTCTTATGGAGAAGAATGCAGATTTAGAAATCATTTCTCACCTTAAGCCTTCAAAAATTGTTAAAATCATGAAGGATCCGGAAGCATCTGCAAAGGCGGTACATCTTATATATACCACCGATGCAGAAACTGCCGGAATTACGCGTAAAAAAACAGGAAAGAAATATTCCTATTATAAGGACGGCGAAAAAATTAAGGATAAAGAGGAAATTACCAGAATTAATAAGCTGGTCATTCCGCCGGCCTGGGAAAACGTTTGGATCTGTGCGCTGGACAATGGCCATCTTCAGGCCACAGGTTTTGATGTAAAGAGAAGAAAACAATACCGCTACCACCCTCTTTGGAGTGCTTTAAGAAATCATACGAAATTTTACAGGATGCTTCAGTTTGGATATGCATTACCCAATATCCGTCTTCAGCTGGAACAGGATCTGGCTTTAAGGAATTTTGAAAAACGGAAGGTATTGGCGTTAATTGTCAGCCTGATGCAGAGAACCAACATCCGTATCGGCAATAATGTATATGAAAAACTATATGGATCTTTCGGGCTTACCACACTGAAGGATAAACATGTTGAAGTAAAAGGGCAAAAAATCAGTTTTTCATTTAAAGGAAAAAAAGGCATTCAGCATCATATTGACCTTAGGAGCAAAAAACTGGCAAGACTTGTTCAAAAATGTAAAGATATTCCGGGGAAAGAGCTTTTTCAATATTTTGATGGTGAAGGTACGCGCCACTCTATAGATTCCGGAATGGTAAATGAATATATCAAAGAAATAAGTGGTGAAGATTTTACAGCAAAAGACTTCAGAACATGGTCCGGAACGGTAAGTGCCCTGATCGCTTTTAAGGAAATAGGGTATGCTGAAAATGATACTCAGTATAAGAAGATGGTAAAAGAAGCACTGGATATCGTTGCCAAACATTTGGGTAATACTATCGCTGTCTGCAGAAAATATTATGTACATCCTCTGGTGATTAATCTCTACGAAAATAATACCATAAAAAAATACCTTGACGAGTTAGATATCATTGAAGAGAATGATGGCAAAGCCGGCCTTACCCAGGAAGAAAAGCTTGTTCTTAAAATTCTGGAAAATGAAAAGATGTAAAGGAAATATCACTGGTGAATAGTGAATTTGCCCCGCGATGAATTAACTCCTGTTTATCATTATTGCAGTTTCCGGATTTGCGTTGATATGAAGAATTTATTGCCTTCACTCATTGAATTGCGCAGCAAAATTGACCATTGACATTATTGTATATAATTAATCTCACTTATCAAACAGGAACTCTGCTATTTAAAAACTGTATCCTGTATTCTTTCGGGGTAATTCCTGCAATCTTTTTAAAAAGCTGCGTAAAATGTGATGCTGTATGAAAATTCAGCTCATAGGCTATCTCTGCAATGTC
This sequence comes from Chryseobacterium sp. WG23, assembly GCF_024586575.1. NCBI lineage: Bacteria > Pseudomonadati > Bacteroidota > Flavobacteriia > Flavobacteriales > Weeksellaceae > Chryseobacterium > Chryseobacterium sp. WG23. The sequence goes on along the minus strand of NZ_JALCZE010000006.1, from coordinate 26,357 downwards.
TTTACTTGAATGCAGCAGTGCCTTGCTGTAATTGATATCTATTTCATTAATCCATTGTTTCGGAGATTTCTGGGTAACTCCTTTCACGCATTTGTTCAGATAACTTTCTGTCACCGACAGCTTATCAGCGTAGAAAGCCACTCTTTTTTCTACGACATGATACTTAAACAGTAAATCTCTGAACTGAAGAGACAACTCCATAGGACGTGTGGCTGATTTATGATGGGTATCAGAATCTGTACTCAGCATTTTGATTAGGATAAGGTGAAGCATAGTCACCACCACATCATTTACATTAAGATTATTCAGCCATAATTCCTGTTCCATAATCGGAAGGAGCTGTGTAATAGTACCGTAAGTGAGGCTGTCCAGATTCAGAAAAGGAGTCATAAAGAAAATGCTGCTTTTATGTTTGGGTAATTCCTGTTCGGAAAGAATATTATTTTCATAGGCAAGAAAAAAACCTTCAATATCGTCAGACAATTCTACGGTAGCCGTAATTGTTCCCTGCTTGATAAAGATAACACCTGCTTTTTCAGCATGGTATTCTTTATTTTCAAGATACTGTTTAATATGCCCGTTGGTAATGAAAATAATGAAATTAAAGGTGGTACGGTATGGAATCACCGGCATCAAAATCCCTTTAAGATAATTTTCTATCCTATACAGCTGTATATCAGCATTATTAGCCAGTATCTTATCCGTTATCTGAGGTAAAAAGAGCTTTTTGTATTGAAAATTGGATAATACTTCCATCCGATGTAATGATTATTTAAAATTATACAAAATTTATTAGTTAGAATCATAGAATTTGAAAATTTGAGAATGAGTTAATTTGAAAATGAATAATACTATTCTTTATCATCCTCAAATTCCCTCACCCTCAAACGCTCCTACTCTAAAACTTATAATACACTCCCACTCTTATCCCAAAAGGGCTTCCCGGTGTATAAGTAAGGTCTGTAATTGATTCTGCTTCTCCTTTTAACTGGGTTTCTGTTGCGAACTGAGCTTCATTCCATTGTACATTGAAAAGATTGCTGACCTGAAGGTTAGCTCCCCATTTCTGGTGGTTGTAAGCCAATACCAGATCATTTACGAAATAGGCTTTTGTTCTGATGCTGTTGTCTTCTACAGCTGGTCTTGCACCAAGATAACGATATTGAAGTCCCAAAGAAAAGCCGTTCAGGAAATCCCAGTTTACAGATCCGGTACTGGTAACCACAGGTGCTAACGGAATGTAATCCTGTCCTTTTTCTTCTTCAATAAATCTGGCATGAGAATAGTTGATGTCGGCATTCAGGTAAAAATTTTCCAATGGCTGAAAACGGATTCCAAGATCTGCCCCGAAACGTCTTGATTTTCCGGAAGGTTCTACGACAGCATCATCACCTACGTAAACAAATTCCTGCTGCAGATCCATAAACCAAATAGCCGGTGTAATGATAAGCGACTTAAAAGGATGCAATCTAAGTCCGAAATCCCCACCAATTGAATATGGCAGTGTTTTTTGACCGTTAGTCGGAACAACAACTCTCAGGTCATTGGAATGAAAACCCATACCCATTTTCAGGAACCACATGATGTTATCATTTTGAGCATAGGAGAAATTTAGTTTCGGGCTCAGCCTTGTGGCTTCTTTTGACTGTCCGGATGGCAATTGTCCGGCATCCAGCAGATTATGCATATTGAAGATAAAGTGATCTACTCTCAAAGCCGGATTGATGGTCCACTTTCCTGTTTTCCATAGTAATCCTGAATAGGCATGAAGGTTGGTTTCCGTACCCGTTACATCCGACATTCTGTTCAATAACAAATCTCTGTGATACACATGATTAAGCTGAAGAGTATTAATATCATCGTTTCTTACCCCTATTCCTGAAATCCAGTTTAATGAGCTGTTGGCAAGAGAAAAGGTTTTGGTATATTTTACTTCTGCTCCATATATATTTCTTCCGTCTGCCTGCTGAATTTCGTCACCATGGTCTTTATCTTTCAAATAAAAGGTAAAATCAGAATAGAGATTAAAATTATACCTGGAATAAAAAGCCATGGCATCAATCTGCTCAGAAGGGGAAATAATATGCTTAAAATTCATCTGAAGATTTGTTCTGGATGTTTTTCCTCCTTCAGTAGGGTCTATGCTGCCCCATCTTCCAATGATTCCTTCATCTACAGCCCGCTCCGGAATCTGCCCGGAAGCATTCCATGAGGAATTGAATGTTGAAAACTGGATATTGAAATAATCATTATCTGTAAGCCATTGGTTATATTTTCCGAAAATATTGACTCTGTTAAAGTTTTGTTTTACATCAAAAGGACCGTCTGTATAGTTATATTCTGCTGCTACATACGCATTTTTTCGCCCCAGATCATCATGCAGGATATTGAACATCCCCAACACTCTTTTTGAATTAAACGAACCTCCTTCCAGTTTGATCATGCTGTTTTTCAATCCATTATAAGTTTGAAAATCAACATACCCTGCTGTATTGAAATCTCCGCGATCCATATAATAGGCTCCTTTTCCGAAATCAATATTATTAACCGTTTCAGGAATCACAAAATGAAGATCAGAATATCCCTGCCCATGGGCATGCGATACAATATTCACAGGCATTCCGTCTACATTTACGCTTACATCGGTACCATGATCGGCATCAAAACCTCTTAAAAAAAGCTGCTCAGCTTTTCCTCCTCCTGCATGCTGTGCTATAAACAATCCCGGGACTTTTCTCAGCAGGTCCTGTGCTGAATTCACCGGAAACTTATTCAAATCAACTTTGGTAATCGCCGATAAAAATGAGCTGTGATTAATGGCCACTTCAGAGATCTGAAAAGGTTTATGCTGTAAAAAAATAACTTTGTTTTTATCTTCATCGTTGGTAACCACCCATTTTACCTCATCATATCCCTGACGGCTGATCACCAGTGTATCTGGAAGAGATGGAACAGGAATAGCAAAAGTACCGTCTGTTCCTGTATGAGTATGGCTGTTTCCGTGGTCATATTTTATAAGTACGTCCGCAATGGGAAATTTGTCATCAGCATCTTTGATCAGCAACTGCTTTTCTGCTTCCTGAGCCGTCATTTTTCCAGTGAAAGCCATGATCAGAAATGCTGCTGCTATTTTAGTTATTTTCATTTTTTATTTTTTTGATAAAAAGTATGTTGTATAATATTAATGGCTGGGAGTTGAGAGTGAGACATAGAGATAAGAGACGTGAAACCTTTATCAATAGTGAATTCTGCCTCTCAGGTGAATTGTTAATCATCAGTGAAGGGATAACAATTTTGAACTTTAGCGCTAAAACGCTTTTACTCTCCCACTCTCAAACCTAAACACTATGTTTTGGCTTTAAGAAATATCTTCTGAATTAAAAGTGTAATCCATGTTCCTGTTACAAATGGAAAAGTAAGCACTCCACCTACTGCCCCCAGAGTATTGTTGTCTACAAGATAATCGTCGATAAGTACGGTTAAAACGACAGCAATAAAAACCCAAATTCCGTCTGTCTTTTTGAACCCTGAAAAAACAATTGCAGAAAGCACTGCATTGAACCCAAAAAGCCCCATATGAATTTTGTCGATAGGTTCCCCATGCATATGAGATACGTAAGAACCCAACACCGCTCCTACAAATCCATATAAAGCTGCCGCCGGAGAGCTGATAAAAACAGCAATAAAGAAAATAATACCTGAAAATACTCCGCCCTGGAAAATCACTTCCCCAAAAGCATTGGTACATGTAAGGAAATCATCATAATCCACGGGTCCTGCAGTTGCTGAAATGGCTGCCGAAGGAGGAATCTGGGTAAAATGGTGTAAAGCAAAAATGCATACCCATGTAATGATAATAAAAGGAAAAGTAAATACGGGGATTTTCTTTTGGATAAAGAAATGCTGAATAACAGCTGCCAAAACTCCTCCCAGTATAATAAGCATCCAGATGAGTACTGTCGTCTGAAACACAAAAGACAATGCTACTCCTACAAGTGCTGCACTGAAGCCGTACAATCCGGCATTAATTTCAGATTGGTCATAATTAAGCTTCATCGCAGTGAAAGTGGCAGCTGCTGTTGAAAGCAATACAGCAATACCTCCCTGCCAGCTTCCTATAAAGATACCTATAAGAAACAGAAGTCCGGTCCATCTGTTTTCCTGAAGCATAATCTGCCCGATTCCTTTTAAAACATAGTCTATAAAGGGTAGTTTTTTGAAAAGTTCGTCCATAGTTTTTTCTGTATAATGTATTTTGTACAATGTAAAATATATTGATGATTTGAATGTAGGATTGGAAGTTAATAGCTGGAAGCTAGAGGTTAGAAATTAGAAGAAAAACTTTTACCCTCAAACTCTACCACTCGAACTCAGAAACTTTACCATCCAAGAAAGACCATTCCGATGCCACAAACTGTTACCACCACTCCGCTCACAACTCCCATATATCTTTCCAGCTTATCTGTATTGAACAATGTTGAGTAGCCATAACGTCCCAGCAGAACCATTCCAAGCATTGTTAATACCGTAGTAATAGTGAATGAAGTCACCAAAACAGCAATTTCTGATATGGAATGTTTTACTCCTGAATAGAATAATAAAGGAATCAACGGTTCACTTGGCCCCATTACAAAAATCATAAAAAGGACAAGTGGAGTTACTTTTATTCTTGTTTGGGGCATGACCACTTCACTGTGATTATGTTCATACACATACACATCGTCCCCCATCACATCAAAATGCTTGTGAGGCTTGTTCCTGACAGCCTGGATCAATCCATATATTAAGTAAACACCTCCAAAGATCAACAGTGCCCATCCAGAGAAATTTCCTCTCAGGTCCTGGAACCATGAGATTTTATTCAGCTGCCAACCCAGAAATACTCCTATAAACCCTAAAATCAAGGAGCTTAATACATGTCCCAATCCGCAGACTACTGTGAGTACTGCTGTTTTCATCCCGCTCCATTTTTTAGATTTTGAGAGGACAATAAAAGGCAGATAATGATCCGGTCCTGAGGCTGTATGTATAAAGCTTATTGAAACAGCACTTAAAAGAAGTGCCCAAACTGTACTATCCATTTTTGTTTATCTATTGTTTGTTCTTTTTATTAAGTTTTGGCTAAAGCCAGTTGAAAAATATTCTTTTGTCAGCGTGGGCTAAAGCCCACTTCTATCGATAAAATCAGCCTACCTACTTCAATAAGAATCATTTTAATTTTTATTCCAGTGACCAGAGAATTTCCTGAATATGAAGGAAAAAATTGTACATCAATTCTCCGCCATGTCCCAAAACTCTTACTACAAAACCATTATCCTCCATAGCAGAAACACCTGCTTCCATTTCTTCACGGTGCTGTTCTGCGGCCTCAACAATTTCTTCAATAAGACCGTTTTTGTCTACATTCTCCTTTGTGCTGTAAAAGATCAGAGTTCCCTGATGCGTATACTGTTCCAGATTTCCGATACTGCTGATGGGGATCATATCAGGCTGAATGACAACATTGTCCTTCACTACCAGTTTATTGTCATGATAGATTTCCATAAGGTTTTGAAAACGTTTCAGCTTGAAGACTTCTCCATAATGTTTTCTCCCGCAGGTAATGATCTCACTGATGATGATCTGGCTATTTTTCCCGATCTGAATATTGGCTTTACTTTTAAAGTTGGAATCTTCATGGGGAACGATAGGATGAGGAACGTAGGCAAAGGAAGTTTCATCCTCCATGGTAACATTAAGCTCCTGAACAGCCTTATCTTTCATATTGAAAAGTCTCTGATACGACTGCGACTGCAGTTGAAGTGAAGCTCCTTTTTCCAGGGCTACATCCAAATGGTAATGGTCACCGTCCAGAATTCCCGGAGAGGAGCTCATCACCATCTGATAGAGCTTTTTGTCACTTTTTCGCTGCCCTACAGAAACCACTCTGAAAGGAAGTGAGACATAAAGATCCTTCACATAGGATTCTTCTCCCTTGAATCCTGCAATAATATGTAAACGACTATCCATTATCTTACCAAATCCGGTTCTTCAATTTCTTCTAAAAGGGCATATTTTTTAATCCAGCCGATTACTTTATCCAGTCCTTCGTCCGTTTTTAGATTCGTGAATACAAAAGGATTTCCTTTTCTCATTCTTCTGGCATCATTTTCCATGACTTCGAGGCTTGCTCCTACATGTGGCGCAAGGTCAATTTTATTAATGATCAATAAGTCTGATCTTGTAATACCGGGGCCTCCTTTTCTGGGAATTTTTTCCCCTTCTGCCACATCAATAATGAAGATCGTAACATCTGCAAGATCGGGGCTGAAGGTAGCGGAAAGGTTATCACCTCCACTTTCAATAAGTACCAGTTCGATATCCGGAAAACGGGCGGCCAGCTCATCTACAGCTTCAAGGTTCATACTTGCATCTTCACGAATGGCAGTGTGAGGACATCCTCCTGTTTCTACTCCGATAATTCTTTCATGGGGAAGAAGACTGTTTTTAGCCATAAATTCAGCATCTTCTTTGGTATAAATATCATTAGTAATGACTCCAAGATCATATTTCCCGAATAATTTTCTGCTTAAACGTTCCAATAATGCAGTTTTTCCTGATCCTACAGGTCCTGCCACTCCTACTTTTATATATTTTCTATTTTCCATTTTTTTCTAAATTTCACTTTGTTTGTTCTGACTTTTTTAACGCTAAGGGCGCTAAGCTTTTTTTGATTGAGAATATTTTAAGTTCGCAGAGGCGCTGCATTAAACAAAGAATATCAGCATTCCAATCATTTACCTTTTACCTTTTCAGCTTATTATGACATATAAAGCCTTGAATACAGTCTCTCATGCTGCATGCATCTGATATCAAAAGCCGTATTACACAGTCCCACCATATCTCTATCCAGCTCCATGGTTTCCCAGACTGTTTTTTCCATAACCGGATATAAGGAAAAAAGAATATCCTGGCCATCAAGCTGCCCCAGCGGTACCAGCTTCACAGCATTGGTGATCATCCCGGCGACTGAAGTGTAATAGAATCCTAATAAGGCTTCGTATAAAGGAATTTTCATTAAACAGGCATATACTCCAAATACAATACAGTAGTGAGAATTGGCCTCTTTATTTTTAATTGCTTTTTCAAATTCCTCCATGAAAGGAAAATTTTCTCTTCTTTTGAAGATTTTAATCAGTCTCAATCCCAATTTTTGACTGGCCTGACGGATTTCCTTTGGACATTTTATGGCATTGCATTCGTTATCAAGTTGTAACAACAATTGTAAATCCCCATTCTCTGCTGCTTTATATGCCAGTTTTACAAAAGCTCCATCATTGAATTTAAGATTGTACTGAAGCATATTCTGTACAAACTCTTTTGCCGTTTGTAAATCATGTACTATTCTTTCCTGCACATAGGTTTCAAGCCCGTTGGAATGGGTATAACCACCGATAGGAAGTGTAGGATCTGCAAGATGAAGCAGTCCTGACAAGAAGTTTATATTATTCATCTTTGGGAGCTGCCATTTTTAAGATTTTGGTAAAAATTGTTGAGCCCAGACTTCCATGTCCGTGAGGTTCAACATTGGATTTAAGGAGATTCAGCAGTTTTACGGATTGCTTTTCCGGGTTGAAACCGCTTGCCTCCAGCCATCTGAACATGGGCATTTCAAAAGGCAGCAATACTTTATCTTCCTGGATAAAAAGAGGAATATGTTTATTTCCTATTTCATAGCATACCGTTCCCATTTCCAATAAAGAGCCTGGTACCATTACAATAGCTTCTGTTTCCAGCACATTGACAGCTATTACTTTTTCTGCATCTTCGAAAAGAATATCTCCTTCACGCAAACGTTGTCCTTCCTTAAGAAATTTAATGGCAACATCAGTTCCCTGTCTGGTTTTTTTACGTTGGATCCTTTTTGTAGTTTCAAACCATTCCAGATCGAGATAATCTATGGTTTTTGCTGGAGGATTTTCGGTTAGATTGCCTATGGTTTGATTAATTATCATCTTTAGCGGATTTTTTTCTGAAGTCAAAGTTTTTGGAAATGCCTACCCCGAATGTTGAACCACTGAGTCCTGCTACATAGCTTTTTGTCCAGCCTTCCTGTTTTGTTTTGGTCTGAAGCATTGAAAGCTCAGCAAACTTGAACTTTAAAGCCCAACCCCCGCCTAACAATATCCCGATCAAAGGATAAGCACGAAGACGGAATCCATTAAAGTTCTGCATAGAATCTGCAGCTCCGGACAATTGTTGTCCCCAGACATAGTGAGCATCAACCTGCCCGATCAGTACAAAATATTTCCCAAGCATTAATGACGGACTGTACCAAATTCCCGCTTCATTTTGTTTATACATTACATGATGGTCGACAGAGTTTTGTGAGTATGCATAATTCACTCCGATAAGGTCATTATTATTGATAAAGTATCCTACTCCAAGCGGAGCACTTGAAACCGTACTGCTGCTGGTGGATGGTGTAGTAACTTTAGAGTAATCCAATGAACCATACACCATAAATTGTCCTTTTGGTCCCTCTTCATCACTTGTAAGCCTGTGTCCCCCCAGAAACTGAGCGCTTATATTTCCTGAAAGCATTGTCATTCCGGCTACAGCAAGGGAGCAAACTGTTTTATTTACGTATTTCATTCTAAACTTAGTTCTATAATTATTTTAAATTCTATTGGATAAACTTTTCAATTTTTAAGTAACCTTATAGGTTTTAGAAACCTATAAGGTTTGTAGTGGTTGGTATGTTTATCTTAGAACAAGTAATACAACTGTGTTAAAGGAAGTTTTTCTGCCGGTTCACAAGTGATGTACTCTCCATCTACTGTTACTTTATAGTTCTCAGGATTCACTTCAATTAATGGGGTCTTATCGTTATGAATAAGGTCTTTTTTGGAAATATTTCTACAGTTTTTCACAGGAAGGATCATTTTTTCCAGTTTATAGGATGCAATGGTTCCGTTATCTATGGAGATTTGAGAAACAAAGTTGGCACAAATACCAAACTTAGCTTTCCCATGAGCTCCAAACATATTTCTGTAGATAATGGGCTGAGGCGTCGGAATAGAAGCATTAGGATCTCCCATCTTAGCGGCAATTACAAATCCTCCTTTGACAATCATCTCGGGTTTCACACCAAATAATCCCGGCTTCCAAATCACTAAATCTGCCAATTTTCCTTCTTCAAGAGATCCCACATATTCTGAAATACCGTGTGCAATAGCAGGGTTAATGGTATATTTAGCCACATATCTTTTGGCACGGTAGTTATCATTTCCGGTCTCTTTATCTTCTTCCAGATCTCCTCTCTGTTCCTTCATTTTACTGGCGGTCTGCCAGGTTCTGGTAATTACTTCACCCGGTCTTCCCATCGCCTGAGAGTCAGAACTCATGATACTGAAAACTCCCATATCGTGAAGGATATCTTCTGCTGCAATGGTTTCAGGACGGATACGTGAATCTGCAAATGCCACATCTTCAGGTATATTCTTGCTCAGGTGATGGCATACCATCAACATATCTAAATGTTCATCGATCGTATTAATAGTATAAGGACGGGTTGGGTTTGTAGAAGCAGGAAGTACATTAGGGTACATTGCTGCTTTAATGATATCCGGTGCATGTCCTCCACCAGCTCCTTCTGTATGGAATGTGTGGATTACCCTTCCATTGATTGCTCTCATGGTATCTTCAAGGAAACCTCCTTCATTTAAGGTATCCGTGTGGATAGCTACCTGAACATCATATTTATCTGCTACTTTTAGCGCTGCATCAATTGTTGCCGGAGTTGCTCCCCAGTCTTCATGAATTTTTACTCCTAAAGCGCCTGCTTCTACCTGCTCTTCGATAGGTTCTTCTGCAGAACAGTTTCCTTTTCCGAAAAATCCAAGGTTCATAGGATACTCTTCAGCCGCTTCAAGCATTTTCTGCATATTGAATTTCCCTGGAGTTACTGTAGTAGCGTTCGTTCCGTCATTAGGACCCGTCCCACCACCAATCATTGTGGTGATTCCGCTGTACAAAGATGTTTCGATCTGTTGTGGACAGATATAGTGAATATGGGTGTCAATTCCTCCTGCTGTTACAATATATCCTTTTCCCCCATGAACTTCTGTAGAAGCTCCGATGATCATATTGGGAGATACGCCATCCATGGTATCAGGGTTTCCTGCTTTTCCTATCCCTACAATCTTACCGTCTTTAATTCCGATATCCCCTTTTACAATTCCCCAGTGATCGATAATTACTGCACCGGTAATACAAAGGTCTAAAACACCTTCGTCTCTTTTTGCAGTAACATTCTGCCCCATTCCGTCGCGTACGGTTTTTCCTCCTCCGAAAACGGCCTCATCTCCGTAATGGGTGAAGTCTTTTTCAATTTCAATGATAATTTCAGTGTCTCCCAGTCTGATTTTGTCTCCGGCTGTAGGACCTAATATATTGGCGTATTGTTTTCTGTCTACGTGTAAGCTCATCTTAATGATTTTTAAAGTTTAAGTCTTCAACTTTTGCAAGGCTTGCTTTTTTCTGTTCTTCAGAATCTACCTGTCCGTCAACAAGATTATTGAAGCCCATTGCTTTTTTGGTTCCTCCTATTTCTACCAGCTCCACTTCTTTTTCTTCTCCCGGCTCAAAACGCACTGCAGTACTTGCTACAATATTGAGTCTCTTTCCGAAAGCTTTTTCACGGTCAAAACTCATGGCTTTGTTCACCTCAAAAAAGTGGAAATGGGAACCTACCTGAATAGGGCGGTCTCCTGTATTGGTTACTTTTATTTTGACAGTTTCTCTGCCTTCATTGCAGATAATTGTGCCTTCTTTTACAAAAATTTCTCCTGGTATCATGATGAAATTGGTATTAACGGATTGGGTTGTGTACGGTTACCAGCTTAGTTCCATCAGGGAAAGTAGCTTCAATCTGAACATCGTGGATCATCTCCGCAACGCCCGGCATTACATCTTCTTTTGTAAGAAGGTTTCCACCTTCCTGCATCAGTTCTGCCACTCTTTTCCCGTCTCTGGCTCCTTCAAGCAGGAAATGACTGATTAGTGCTATGGATTCTGGATAGTTTAATTTAAGGCCTCTTGCCTTTCTTTTTAGAGCAAGTTCGCCTGCCAGAAATAGCATAAGCTTCTCCGTTTCTCTCGGTGTTAAGTGCATTGTTCTTTTATTTTAAAATTGGATATACAGTATCTGGTCTGCCTTTCAGAAAAGGCAAATAGAAATACTCAGAAATGTTAACATGAAGAATGAATCCTCCGGACATGCATCTTTTACAATGTAAATCCTGTCAATGGACCATTAAAATTACAAAGGAATTAGCAGCCTGCTATCTGCAGAGAATGGTACAGAATGTACCTTGGTGCTGTAATATAAATACGGTTTTGAACGGCCGCAACCTGATTATTATAGGTATATTCTGCAAAGAAATAGTGAAACCACTGCTGTGCAAGTATTGAATAATCAAATTTTACCTTTTCCCAATCATTGGAGTCCTGAACATCCTGTACGTCTGAAAAACTATACATTTCAGGCTGCGTCTGCTGATCCGATTTTTGCTGAAGAAGATGAATTTTTGAAAGCACATCAGAGTACGCCTGAGTTCTCCCCTTATGTGCAAAAAGACCTGCACATAAAACCGCGAAAAACAACAGAAAAGAGAAAAAGACAACTCTTTTTTTCATACCTTTTAATAATGGTGTAAAATTAGAGTAATCTTAAAAACCGGGCTATCAAAAAGATTATTTAAAATGTTCAAAATCGCGACAAATGCAATTTCATGTAAAATTCACATTCATGCATAACCACCTAGTTTACAATACTTAAAAGCATTTCATCAACTATGACAAACTTTTTATAGTTCTAATTCATATCAGAATCAGAATTCAGCTCTGTTTTATTCTATTTAAAATATCAAATAAAATCGTTAAAAATCATCATTTTTCCATCATTAAAAAAGATATATTCCTGGCATCCCGCAATAAAAAGGTTTATTCTATAAAAATTTGCTGTATTTTTTTCTTTCCTTATAATTGTCGTAAATTTGTATACCAACATACTTATTTAATTAAAAAATAATACAACGTAATATGTCAAAAGCAATTTCGCAAGTACCATTGGCGGTAAATGAGCCGGTAAATTCTTATATACCGGGATCTCCAGAAGTTAAAAGCCTTATCGACACTTATAAAAAAATGTGGGCAGAGAAGGTAGAAGTTCCCATGATCATCAACGGAAAAGAAGTAAAAACTGATAAAAAAGTACAGCTTCAGTCTCCACAGGATCATGCTCATGACTTCGGATTTTACTACCAGGGTGATATGCAGCATGTAGATGACGCCATCAATGCGGCATTGGCAGCTAAAAAAGAATGGAATGAACTGGGATGGGAGCAGCGTGCAGCCATTTTCTTAAAGGCAGCTGATCTTTTGGCTGGGCCTTACAGAGATGTGATTAATGCAGCCACCATGATCGGACAGTCTAAAAATGTACACCAGGCTGAGATTGACGCAGCTTGTGAGTTCATTGACTTCTTGAGATTTAATGTAGAATTCATGACAGAAATGTATTCTGAGCAGCCTGTTTCTGATAATGGTATCTGGAACCGCGTAGAATACAGACCATTGGAAGGATTTTGTTTCGCAGTAACTCCTTTCAACTTTACAGCTATTTCCGGAAACCTTCCTACTTGTATGGCTATGTTAGGAAACGTAGTGGTATGGAAGCCTTCCGATAAGCAGGTTTATTCTGCAAAAGTAATCATGGATGTATTGATCGAAGCGGGTCTTCCTGCAGGGGTTATCAACATGATCTTTACAGATGGTAAAGAAACAGCTGAAAAAGTATTGGCACACCGTGATTTTGCGGGTCTTCACTTCACAGGTTCTACAAAAGTATTCCAGGGAATGTGGAAAATGATTGGTGACAATATCCATAATTACAGAACGTATCCAAGAATTGTTGGAGAAACAGGAGGTAAGGATTTTGTAATTGCTCATCCTTCTGCTAATGTAGAAGCGGTAGCTACTGCTTTGGTAAGAGGAGCTTTCGAATACCAGGGACAGAAATGTTCTGCAGCATCCAGAGCTTATGTTCCAAAATCTCTTTGGGCTGATGTGAAAAAAGTAATGGAGGCTCAGATGAGTAGTATTAAAATTGGTTCTCCGGTAGACCCTTCTAACTTTGTGAATGCGGTAATCGACAAAAATTCTTTCGAAAAATGTAAAGGATACATCGACAGAGCTAATGCTTCAGGTGAAGCTACAGTAGCTATTGGTGGTACATGTGATGATTCTAAAGGATGGTTCGTGCACCCTACAGTGATTGAAACAACAAACCCTCAATACGAAAGTATGGTGGAAGAAATCTTCGGGCCTATCTTATCTGTATTTGTATATGAAGATCAGGACTGGAAAGAAACGCTAAAAGTAGTTGATTCTTCTTCTCCTTATTCATTGACAGGTTCTGTATTCTCTCAAGACCGTTATGCAATCAACGAGGCTTACAAAGCCCTGGAAAATGCATCAGGAAACTTCTACATCAATGACAAACCTACAGGTGCTGTAGTAGGACAACAGCCTTTCGGTGGTGGTAGAGCTTCAGGAACCAACGATAAAGCAGGTTCTAAGATGAATCTTCTAAGATGGACCTCTGTAAGAAGCGTAAAAGAGACATTTGTTTCTCCAAAAGACTACAAATATCCATACCTAGGATAATAAGTAATGAGTATAGGTAATGAGCTATTGTTATCTATTCTTTCCATACAGCCTCGGAATTTCGGTTTCGGGGCTTTTTTGTGGTTGGGTGCGGGATACGAGATTCGGGATGCGTAAGGTATAATGTTATCGGATACGCGGTTTCTTTTATCATAACAGTATTTTATTCTCTCCATTCTAACACTCTAACACTCTAATACTCTAATACTTATTCTAATACCCTAAAACTACCTACCATCCGTTGCTTTTCTAACATTTTTTAACAAACTTTACCTATATTTTACAATTTCTTACTACCACTTAGGAATAATTGTTGATTTTTCACTAATACACCCCTAAATAAAATTGTATGAAAAAGTTTTTGTTAGCAGCCATTGGAGTAGGATTATTTGCAGTGAGCTGTGGAACCAAGGAATCAACTATGTCAACGAGTAATACTGATTCAACAGCAGTAGACAATACCCAAAAAACGGTACCCTCTACTACTGATACAATGCGTACGAAAGTGGCGAATCCTGACAGTATCAAGATGAAAAAAGATTCAATGGTAACAACTCCTGTCAAATAAGTTATTATAACGTTTAATTTAAAATGGAAAATCTGCAGCTGAAAGTACTGCAGATTTTTTTTTACATTTATCTGATGGCTGATGGCTGATGGCTGATGGCTGATGGCTGATGGCTGATGGCTGATATTTAGCAAAGTTCTTTTAATCTTTTTAATTAAATCACTATATTTGATAAGATCAATCAAAAAAAATATCATTATGAAAAAATTCTGGATAGGAGCTATTTTAGGGCTTTTCTTTCTGGGGAGCTGTGCTCAAAACAAAGAAAAAAGAGAAGAATTCAAGGATGCTCACAATAAAGACTCTTTAAGAAACAAAATGGGAGATTCTGCTGTCGCCAATTCTGAGCAGGCACCGGTAACTTCCGACACTACAACAAAAACAGACAGTACAAGGGCTAAATAAAATCACAAATCCACAGAATATCTGTGGATTTGCACTTAAAAAAACTTGACTGAAAAAAACCGGGCAATCAACCCCGATTATATTGTATTCCCTAACTTTTCGATTAGGTATATTTCCTACGAAGACAAAACAAGGAACCGTGATTATTTCATGGTGAAGAAATAGGCACGAATTCCGGATTAAAATTTTTGGTTTGATTAAAATTAAGTAGTTTCTCTATTGTAAAAGAAAACATATTCTGTAAATACAATAGAGATTAACTGTAGTATAATAGTGATCATTCCCGTTAAGCTGAAGCAAAGATAGGATAGCAATCCTATGATATAAAACAATAGGTTGTTCATTTTCGTGAAAATAGCAACAGTGAATTAAAAAAAACAGTGATTTTTAATCATTTTCCTGAAAACGGACATCTTTATCTGGTTGATTTTCAGAATCCAGATGCTTAATATATGCTGATGGAGAGAAATCAGTTACGGCTTTGAATACCGCAGCAAACTTACTGTGTGAAGAAAAGCCACATTCATCAGCTAAAATACTTATTTTGTACTGTCTGTATTTCTCGTCATTGATAATTTTATCCACGATATAATTGATCCTTAATCGATTAATATAAGATTTAAAGTCAGCACTTTTGTGCTGATTAATCACATAGGACAGATATTTTGTATTGGTATTAAGTTCACCCGAAAGAAAAGATAATGACATACTTTTACTGTTATAGAGTTTTCCTCTTTCAAAATCTTCCAGCAGTTCCAATAATTTCGCCTCAGTTTCAGAAGTCATCAGAGATTCATTTCTCTTTTTACCGGCATCACTGTCTTTTTCTTCTATTTCTTCAACAGAAATATTTGAAAATTCAGTTTCATTAGGGGATTGTTCTACTCTTTCCTTTGAACCATAAGCCAATTGCTGGCGGGTCCTTATCATACTTCTCAGTTTTGAGCGCTGCTTTTTCTCTTTTGTTTTGAAGAATATAATCAATCCAATAATGGATATGAATAATATAATGATGGCAACATTCTTTACAATATTCAGTTCTCCGTTTTTAGCGGTTTTATTGATGGTATTTTCTGGGGTTTTAGTGACAAACTCCTGATTGCGGACCGTAATACTGTCATAAGCTCTTACATATTTCACAGCATACAAAGATGCCTTAAATGTATCACCAATATCCTCATAATAATCATTAATATTAGAATATACAGCCTTTCGGAGTTTAAGGCTTCGGGAGGTATCTGCAATTTTTTCCGCTTTTTTAAGATACATCTCTGCCTCTTTCCAGTTTTTTTGTTTTAGGCGGATTCCTCCGAGACCATTATAAATCAACCCTAACGTACAGCTTCCTTTCTTAAGTAGTGCTTCCGCTTTTCTATAATAATTTTCGGAAACGAGGTAATCATTAAGCTTAAAATATACATCTCCCAAAACCTGATAAGAAACAGCGATTGTTCTGCTTTCATTGGAAATTTTTGCTTTTTCAAAAAATGTAAGAGAAGATTCAATATCCTTTATAGCATTTGAATAATTACCTAATTCCATTTCATAAAAAGCCATTTCCTGGTTCATCAGGCCTGCTGTTTCATTACTTTTCTGAAAATCGGTGATCAGCTTAGAAAATTCAAGACCTTTTACAATATATTTTTTTGACCTTTCATAAAGCCCAACCTGTCTGTATTGTTTGGCCAGCAGCCTGCAGATATAAATCATCTGTTCCGGATCATTGGTCCGGCTAATTAAAGAGTGTGCAGTCTCACTATAACCAATAGCTTTTTTAAAATTCCCTGAATAGTGATAAAGTTCCGAAGAAAGAATAAGGCTTTTTATCTTTTCCTGTGGTGTCTGTGCAGCTATATAGAGAGAGTCCGCAGTTTTAAAAGCTGCCGCCAAATTTTTATGAGAAGTGACAACAGTTGTCTTTTCACAGATCTGGTCAAAACTATTCTTTTCCTGAGCAGATATCGGGATTGCTGTTGCAAGAAAAAACAAAAGCTGGAGTACATTTTTAGGCATAAAAAAACAAATTATTATTCTTGTTTTATAATAACTCATCATCTTTTCAACGGGGTGTCTTTTTGTTTTTTACAAAACTACTAATATTTTACTTTTTATTAAAATATTCTCCTGTAATTTAATCATTTAAACCAAATCGTCAATTTACATTAATTTTAATAATAAGAACAAAATAATACATGATCATCTTTCATATCAAAACTATGCCTATACTAAAATCAAGATTTATGTGTAATTATTTCCAAAATGATTGACTTAATTGTCATCATATTTATTACATTTGTATGGAACAAAATTAATTTCATGAAAAGATTAGCTATAATTTCAGCTTTATTTATAGGGATTTTTGCATTTGCACAGGGTATAAAATTTGAAGACGGCAACTTTGCGTCTGTCCTTGCCAAAGCAAAAAAAGAGAACAAACTCATATTCATTGATGCCTATGCTTCTTGGTGTGGTCCCTGCAAACTGATGGTAAAAAATATTTTCCCTTTAAAAAATGTAGGTGATTATTATAATTCTCACTTCATCAATGCTAAGATTGATATGGAAAAAGGAGAAGGTGTTGAATTGGCTAAAAAATACAATGTAAAAGTATTTCCTACTTATCTATTTATTGATCCAAACGGTGAAACTGTACACAGAACGATAGGCTATGTAGAAGAAAAAGACTTCATCCAATTTGCAAAAGATGCTGAGGATCCTAACAAGAAACTAACCGCATTAAAGCAAAAGTTTGAAAATGGAGAAAAAGATCCTGAATTTTTAAAAAATATTGCCGGGCTTACCCTTTACAATGATACTGAATTTGCCGGTAAAGTACTGACCCGTTATTTCCAGCAGAAAACTGCCCTGGATCAGGAAGATGTTCAGATTCTTCTTTCAGGAACACAAAGTACAGAGAGTCCTTTGTATAAAATATTCCAGGAAAAGAAAGCTGAAATCATCAAATTTTATCCAGCAGATAAATATGAAAAATTTGAGAAAAACATCAAAGTAAATACCGTAGCGCAAAAGGCTTATAATGCAGATACAAAAACATGGAATGACAATTATTTTATGACAGGAACCCAGACTTTCCTAAGCAAAGAGGAAGCTGAAAAGGTATTAAAGAGAATGAAAGCCAACAGAGCTTTAAAAAACAAAGATATTCCTGTTTATGAAAAATTAATCCTTGAGCTGTATCAGGACTATTCTACGGCAAGCTCCGGAGAATTAAACTCTCTTGCCTGGAATTTCTTTGAAAATGTAAATAACAAAGCATCTTTAGAAAAAGCTATCACCTGGGCACAGGAATCTGTAAAAAAAGATCAAAGCTTTGCCAATACAGATACTTTAGCTAACCTCTATAATAAAGTAGGTGATAAGAAAAATGCAAAAATATGGGCTGAAAAGTCTATTGAACTGGCAAAAACTTCCGGAGAAGATTCAGCAGATACAGAAAAATTACTAAAAAGTCTTTAACAGATAAAGCATAAAAAAACAAACCCGGCAGATAAAATCTGCCGGGTTTTTATGTAACAATCTTTTGTCGAATCTATGATTCTGCCACTATTCACGGAAGGAAATCATCCCTTTAAGGGTCTATCCGAAGATTAAATAAAATGGTAGCTCTATCTTAATATTCAAACAAAACACTTCCCCACGTAAACCCACTTCCAAATGCAGAAAGAAGGACTAAGTCTCCCCTTTTTATTTTACCTTCTTCAATGGCTTCACTTAAAGCAATTGGAATAGAAGCTGCCGTTGTATTTCCATATTTCTGAATATTATTATGGATCTTCTCATCCGGCAATCCGAATTTCTGCTGAACAAACTGGGCAATTCTAAGGTTTGCCTGATGAGGAATGAACATATCAAGATCTTCAACTGTTTTTCCAGCTTTATTTAAAGCTTCCAACATCGTTTCCGGAAATCTTGTTACGGCATGCTTGAATACAAAATTACCGTTCATAATCGGATAAACTTCTTTATTGGTTACATTTTCCGGTTCTTTTCTCATTCTATCGCTCCATCCGAATTTAGAACCTGGAAACTGTGTACAGAGTTCATCTGCATATTTACCTTCAGAATGCATATTTACCGCTAAAATATCTCCTGAAGTTTCATCTTCTGTAGCACAAAGCACCACTGCTCCTGCTCCGTCTCCGAAAATAACAGAAACTCCTCTTCCTTCATCAGAAAAATCCAATCCGAAAGAATGAACTTCGGCCCCCACCACAAGGATATTTTTATAAGTACCGGATTTAATAAAGGCATTGGCCACACTCATAGAATAAACAAATCCGGAACATTGGTTTCTCACATCCAGCGCTCCAATAGTATCACATCCCAGCATATCCTGAAGCAACACCCCACAGCCCGGAAAATAATAATCCGGTGAAAGGGTAGCGAAAACGATGTAATCAATATCTTTAGCTGTAAGACCTGCATTTGCAAGTGCTTTTTCTGAGGCTTTAAATGCTAAATAAGCAGTAGTTTCCTGAGAATCATTTCTGTTCTTACGGTGTCTTCTTTCTTTGATCCCTGTCCTTTCTGTAATCCATTCATCATTGGTGGTCATTAACTGCGACAGATCATCATTGGTAACAACATTATCCGGAACATAAAATCCTACTCCTTTTATGGTACTTTTAATCATATAGTTTTTTAATTTTGGTAAAGATAAAACTTATTTAAAACATAGTATTTCAAAATATTAGTATTTTTACTTTATGCCAATTGATATAATATACAGAAGCTCCCAGTGTGAATGGGTAGATGTAGAGGCTCCTACAGCAGAAGACCTTAAGTTTCTTCATGAAAGATATGAAATTAACAACCTTCTTCTGGAAGATACCATGGACCCAAACCACCTTCCCAAATATGAAGAGGACGGTAATGTAAAATTCTTTCTCCTTCGTGAGAGCACAGAGCTGGAAAGAAAAAATCTGAATACTATCAGCGATATCAGTACCAAGATCGGAGTTTTTTTACTGGATAATACCATTATCACAATCCACAGGATGAAGACCCGAAGTATTTCTGAGACCAAGAAACAGATATCGGTAATTCAGGAAGACGTTACTCCTCAGAAAGTTCTTTTAATGATTGCTATATTGATCATGAAAAGCTTTGATGATGAATCCCTGAGCTTATTTGAAACTATGGACAATATTGAGAATGAGATTTTCCTCAAGAACACCAATCATACCAGTCAGATCCGAAGACTTTATAAACTGAAACGGAAGTCCGGATTGAATTCACGGGTGTTGATCATTTCTACCGATGCTATAGACAAATTTAAATTATTGGATCTTCAGGATTCTGAAATTGTCGATTTAAAAGACAAGCATAAGGATGTAGTTGCCGATTTCGACCATTTAAATATACAGATCACCAACCTTATTTCTATGTTTCTTGCACTTTCTGATCAAAAAGCCAATCAGGTCATGAAAGTGTTGGCTATCTATTCGGTTTATTTTTTACCAATCACCTTTATTGCCGGTGTGTATGGGATGAACTTTGATAATATGCCTGAGCTTCATCATAAATATGGCTATTTTATAACGATGGGGATCATGGCTACTGTAGTGATCAGTACATTTATCTATGTAAGGCGCAAACAATGGTAATCTGAAGTCAATAAGCAGCCAGCAAAGAATGAAGCAGAGCAGTGGCATCAGTTCATTGAGAGACTGCCTCTGTCTTTTCCAACCACAAAAAACAAAAAACTATGAAAACTGAGGATCTTAAAAAAATTCTGAAAGATAATTCGCTTTCATCAGCATCAAAGGAAAAGCTTGCGGCCCTGCATGAAAATATTTCATCCAAAGAATTCTCTGATCTACTGGATCAGCATGGAAATCAGTATGTAGAGTTTGTACAGGAAGGAGGCGGAGTCTGGGGAAGTGCCCTGGTAGGCTATCTTTATGGGTTGGAGATCTTTGGAGTCCGTTTTTTAAAGGTGGCGGGAACCAGTGCCGGAGCCATTAATACTATGCTGATTGCAGCCTGTAAAACTAAAGAGGAAGCCAAAAGTGAGCTTATTAAAGATATTCTTTTCAGCTGGAATTTTGCTGATTTTATGGATGGTAAAACATATGTAAAAACAACCCTCCATTCCATGCTGAACAATAAGAACTTCTTTACCATTAATCTCATTATTGCCATAGCACTGTTCATTATTCTCATCAGTATTCCTTTTGCAGTTCCATCAGAAACAATACTGAATGCCAAGCTTATGTTTCTGATCCCTCTGATTCCGGCAGTTATTCTCTTTTTCTGTATCAAAAAGCTATACAACAATTTCAGAAAAGAAAACAGCGGACTTAACCCCGGAAATGTTTTCACGGATACCATGAGAAATGCCCTTGATAGTTTTGGAATAAAAACGGTTGCCAACCTCAATGAAAAATTTATCCGCAAAGAACACAACCTTAACCTCAATTACCGTTATGGAAACGGCGAGGAATATTATACACGGGCTTTGCAGAGTATAGAAAAGATTAAAACTAAAAACCTGGAACATATTGACCAGACCCGGTACAGAATTTTCTACGAAAGTGCCGTGAATAATGATTATTACAAAAACAATCCGTTTTATCAGCTACGGTCAGAATATATTGTAATCACCACAGATATTAATGCCAAAATAAAAGTAGAACTTCCTACCATGGCCAATTTGTATTGGTCTGAAGAAGAGCTCAAACGCATCAGCCCTGCAGAATTTGTGAGAGCTTCCATGTCTGTGCCTTTCTTTTTTGAACCTTTTCAGAAAAGAATCAATAAGGATGATGATTCTGTGAAATATGCCTGGAAATTCTGGATGAATACCAAACCGCAGGATATTAATCCTATAGGTATATTCATTGATGGTGGCAGTATCTCCAATTTCCCGATCGATATTTTCCATGCGGATGAAGTTTTCTATCCAAGAATGCCCCTTTTTGGAGTACAATTGACCAATGATTCCGATATTCTTTCTGAAAAAGGAAAAACAAGCGAGGAAATTCTTAAAACACCCTTCACCTATGCCGGAAATATCATCAGTACTTTAAAAGGTTTTAATGACAAAACCTTTCTTACCAAACATACTTTTTATCATCTGTTCAGTATACAAACCGTCAATTGCGGAACCAGCAGCTGGCTTAACTTCTTCATGAAAAAAGAGGAAAAGGAAGAGCTTTTCAACAGAGGCTTTCAGGCAGCACTTGATTTTCTCAACCAGTTTGACTGGGAAAAATACAAGTATGAAAGAATGATGCTCTCTATGAAAGAGAAAAAAATCCTGAAAGAAGAGGATACCCCTACGGTGGGATAAGGATTTTTAAGTATTTTCGTTAAAAATAAAATAGACTATGAAATATATCTGTGAATGCCATGGAGAAAAATGCTGAGTAAATAAAATATTTCCAGGAATGAAAAAAAGTATTGTACAAAAATTCTCTATTATTCTTCCAGTTTTAACTATAATATTGATTGTGTTGAGTTTTGTTCATGAGAGTTTCTGGATAAAACAGATGCTCAAAAAACCCAGATATACAGTTGCGGAGGCTACTACAGACTGGCATCAGAAGAATAACAATGGTGTAGGAACAGATTATAAATATCGGGTTAAAGACAAAATATATTTCGCAACTACAAATTGTTCTTACCAAAAAGGGGATCAGTTTCTTATCATTTTTGACTCTCTAAAACCTAAAAATGCAAAGGTCCTTGGTATCTACTCTATTGAAAATTATCTTATTGATTTAAAAATCCCTGTCGATGGTTGGAAGTATGAGGATGTTCCATTTAAAATAGACAGCAATACCATAAAAAAGTATGTGCAGGACGGAAATATTGAACCCTTTGAATACAATCAGGAATAATCTTCAATGAGTATAGCAAATTCGGAAAAAAAATAAGTTGAACTTACAATAGGAAATCCGAATAAGTCAATTTACTTTTATTGCATTATAATTTATCCAAAAACTCCAGATACATCGGAACACTTCTTTCAATCCATTCATCAGAAGAATTACGTTCTATTCCGTAATATACAAAAGGGTCCTTATACTCTGCTTTTATATAGTCAAAGGTCAATTCATAAGGCTGGAAAAGTTCATTCATTGTATATTTATATTCTCCGGATGCACTATACCCATCTTCATCAATTCCTGCAGTAACAGCCAGAGACATTTTCTTTCCTCCAAGCTTATAACCGCTGCTGCTTCCATAGGCCCAGCCATACAAAACAACCTCATCCAGCCATTGTTTTAACAGCGGCGGACTGCTAAACCAGTAAAAAGGAAACTGAAATACAATTTTATCATATGATTCCATCAGTTCCTGCTCTTTAGCTACATTAATCTTTCCATCAGGATATGCTTCATACAGCTGATGAACAGTATATTTTTCAGGAAATTTCTTGAGTTCTTCAATCCATCTTTTATTGATTACAGACTTTTCAATATCAGGATGAGTGACAATAATTAAGGTTTTCATTCAATTTAAATTTCTATGGCAAAAATACGACACGTAACTTACATTTTGTACATTAGCAACCTATTGTATGGTACTATAAAAAATGTAAGTAATGACTAAAATAAAAGAAACCTCCACTAATTTTGCCAATAAAAAAGCTCTTGCTGATGAATGTCCGGAAATCTATGCTTCCAACCTTATTGGAGGGCAGTGGTCTTTGGCTATCTGCTGTTATCTGATCAACGGCAAAATGAGGTTTGGAGAACTTAAAAAAAAGCTTCAGAATATTACTGAGCGTATGCTTACCTTACAGCTTCGGAGACTTGAGGAAGACCAAATTATTACAAGAACTGTTTTTGCAGAAGTTCCACCACGGGTAGAATATGAACTTACAGAAATTGGGTATAAACTGAAACCTATTATTCTGGAGTTTGAAAAATGGGGAAATGAACATAAACAGCTTTTGAAGTAAGAAATTTAAGATAGCATAAACTTGTGCCGACAGAATATCAGCCGGCACAAATTAATATTGATTTTATAAGTTATCTTCAGCTTGTTTCCATAGCGGATTTTGTTCCAAAATTTTATCATAAACAGGACAGCTTTCTGTATGGCATCCTTTCAGATAGCCCGTACTCATCAAAAATTCATTTACAATCTCTCCTCCTGTGAATTTGAATGTTTTTTTGAAAAGCTTCATCCATTCCTGTAATGTTTTAGGGTGATGGTGTTCCAGCCATTTTTCAAAAGAACCAAAGTCTTTCTGAAGTTCCACAATGGTTTTGGCATTTTCAATCGCAGCATTCACTTTTAATCTATTTCTGATGATCCCACTGTCATTCAGCAGTCTTTCACGGTCTTCTTCAGTATAGGCTGCCACTTTCTGAATATCAAAATTGCTGTATGCTTTTCTGAAGCTTTCTTCCTTTTTTAAAACCGTTTCCCAACTGAGGCCGGCCTGATTTATTTCGAGAAGCAATCTTCCGAACAGCTCATTATCATCATGAATAGGAAATCCATAATAATTATCATGATAATTTTTGTGCAGCTCTTTTCTGCTTTCAGGCTGCATCCCATCTATGGCTAAACAATAACTCATGTAAGTATATTTTCTGTTTTGTTAAAATTTGAAATATAATATTTTTTCCACAACCCCTTCGTCAGTAAGAAATGATAAAGATAAGGCAGGGGTATGACAACTGTTAGTCAGGAGAGGTTTAAATTTTATTTTTTTAGCCTCATTTCTTTAAACAGACTATAAATTAATTATTTTAAGCTGCCGGACAGCCTTCTCTTCCCTTACTTAAGATGAATTCTTATAATTTATTAAGCCTACATTTAAAATAAAGTGTAGTTTTGTAAAAATGTCAGAAACAGGAATCCATATAAAGACCTATAAAGCTATCATAACGATGCTTATTCTGGCATTTTCATTATCACCATGTTCTGTAAAAAGAGATGTTCTTGACATTTTTGACATCCAGTACATCAGTGGCTTAAATAAGGTAAAAACAACTTCCTCCTACCCTTTCAGCTGCGATATATCTTCTACAACATCTAGATTTTCAGTTTCAAAATCCAATATTAAATTAATCGGTAAGCCTTTCTTTTATCTGAATTTCTCAGTACAAAAAACGGAAAATGAAAGATTCTCTTTCAACAAATACTCCGGGCATACCACAGGCAACAGTCCTCCAAAGTATATTTTGTTTAAAAGATTAAAATTAAGTTTGATACAGGTTTAAAAACATCAAACTCAATCAGTCTTTTACATAAAATAAACTTTAATGAAACATACCATAAAAAGCCAGTCTTCAGATTTGGCAGGCTTATACACTTTATCTCTCCGAATGGTTATCGGATGGACTTATTTTTCAGCTTTTTGGCGCAGGCTTATCCTGGAAAACAAACTTACTCCCGATGAAAACGGATATATCGGAGAAAAATTCAATCACTTTCTACCGAATGCCTTAGGAATAAAACCCATTATTGAATATCTAGTTACCCATCCAGATGCCCTACAGCAGTCTATGATGATTTTTACCATTATTGAAGCTATAGTAGGTTTATGTATCATTCTGGGATTATTCACCCGGTTCATGAGTATCGGAATCTTTGGTCTTGCCTTAGGAATTCTTCTGGGTTCAGGCTGGCTGGGAACAACATGCCTTGATGAATGGCAGATCGGCGTTTTGGGAATTGCAGGCGGATTTGTTCTTTTTCTCACGGGAAGCGGTCCTTATTCTCTGGACTACTATTTTATGAAGAAAAACAGAGCTTTTACTCAAAAAAAATGGTTTAAATGGCTGGGTTCCGGCAATTTACCCATTTCAAAACCTAAGATTATTGTATTGACAGGTTCTTTGATTATTTTTGGACTTACCCTTTACACCAACCAATATTTTCATGGTGGCGTCTGGGGAACATTACACAATAAATCGGTAAAACCAAAGGTTGAAATTTCCAATATCTCACACAATAATTCAGATTTAAAATTTGAAGTCTATAGAACTGAAGGTGCCGATGTATATGGCTCTTTCCTCATAGGGATCCACATTCTGGATAAAAATGGAAATATATTAAAAGAACTGAATCATCAGGAGCTTTCAGAATTTTCCAAAGAAAACATTCACAACCATTATGTAGCTAAAGTAAAACCCGGGAAACACAGCCTGGTGCTTCCATTGGGAGCAAAAGCTGATATTATGATTGACATCAGAGATATTCTTCTGAAAGATAATATGTATAGCTTAAAACTTGTTGATATCAGTGGTATTGAATGGATAGGAAAAATCCGATAAGTTTTTAATTACAATTTGTCATTTTTGGTAAACGTAATGGTATGCATATTTTTCAATTGGATTTATTTTACTTTCAAATCAAGTGATGAACCATTTTTTGACTATTGCGTTTACCAATATCTGACTTCTTTTAAAAAACTATGTTATTAATAAAAAAGGCCTGATTATGAATGGATCAGCACAGCATTATTATGTGAGTATGGGAGACCGTTTTTAGGTTTCGGCTAAAGCCAAACTGGATGGTTCTTTCAAAAAAACGGGCTAAAGCCCGTTTCTATTGATGTAGAAGGTGTTTAATGTTCACATTATACATTATACATTATACATTATACATTATACATTATACATTATACATTATACATTATACATTATACATTATACATTATACATTATACATTATACATTATACATTA